>JAUIAC010000750.1 GCA_030425545.1 bacterium
GCGTGCACAGGCCCTGACTCCTCCAACACCTTCTACTCTGATCCTATCAGTAGAGGTGGGAGGGGCCGCGGCGGGCGAGGTGTGTGCCTGCGTCGCGACCGCGGAGCCCTCAGCGCCCTCGACCGGCCGACGCGGGCGGTCTCCGGGGGACTTGGCTGGGCAGGCCAAGGGCGGTAGAACCCGAAGCACGGCGAGCGATCGGTAGCGACCCAGGGCTCAGTGCAGCCCGAGCTGCTGCTGCCGGTCTAGCGGCGAGCGAGCTGCAAGCAGGAGAGCGAAGATGAAGGTCCGTATCGACAAGGGCGCCCTGATTACCCCGCTCTATCGGGCGCAGGGGGTCATCGACCGCAAGGCCTCGACCAACGTGCTGGCCTGCGTGCACCTGGTGGCCGCTGACGGCGCGCTCACCTTCACCGCCACCGACTACGACGTGACCATGACGGCCCATGTCAGCGCCAACGTCGACGAGCCGGGCGCCGCGCTGGTCAACGGCCGCGCCCTCTTCGACGTGGTCCGTGCGCTGCCCGACGGCGTCGACGTGCAGATGACCTGCGACGACAGCCACCGCATCCGCATCGAGGCCGGCCGCGCCTACTACCACCTCAACGGCCTCGCCCCCGAGGAGTTCCCGGACGTGGTCGAAGAGGGCAGCGGCAAGCGCCTGCAGCTCGACAAAGATCAGGTCGCCGGCATGCTCAAGCGGACCCTCTTCTCCGTGTCGGCGGACGAGAGCCGCCCCGCGCTCAACGGTGTGCTGCTCGAGATCGAGCCGGCGGGTCCGACCCAGGCCCAGCTGCGCATGGTGTCCACGGACGGACACCGCCTGAGCAAGGTGGAGCGCACGGCCGAGGCGGTCGACTACGACGGCACCAGCCACCGCTGCATCATCCACCGGCGCGGCGCGGCTGAGCTCCAGCGCATCTTCGAGAGCAATGATCAGGGCGTTCGCATCGAGTTTCTCGGCCGCAACGTGGTGTTCGTGAGCGACAACGCGCGCCTGCAGGTGCGGCAGATCGAAGAGAGCTTCCCCGAGTACGACCGGGTGATCCCGGACCAGGGCGACGTGCGGGTGACCGTGAGCAAGGACGCGCTGGTCAACGCGATCCGCCGGGTCTCGTCGCTGGCGAGCGGCAAGCACAACCTGCTGCGCATGGACCTGGAGTCCGGTCGCATCAGCCTCGAGATGGTCCACGCCGACTTTGGTGACGCCCACGAGGAGCTCGAGGTGCCGGACTACGACGGGCAGCCGGTGTCGGTGGGCTTCAACCCGCGCTACCTCATCGAGGTGTGCGGCGTGCTCGACTCCAAGCTCGAGAGCGTGAGCCTGGAGCTCAGCGATCAGTTCTCGCCGTGCTTGATCCAGGCGGACGAGGAGCCGGGCTCGACCTTCGTGGTCATGCCGATGCGGCTGTGACACGGCGCGCGCTGACGGCTTGACGCGCCTCGGGGCGCACTCCCTCTGCCTGGTGGACACGCGGTGCATCTCGAGCGGATCTGGGCGGACGGTTTTCGCAACCTGCAGGCGGTCGAGCTGCGGCCGCACCCGCGCTTCAACATCGTCGAAGGCGACAACGGCCAGGGCAAGACCAACCTGCTCGAGGCGGTGCACCTGCTCGCCGGGCTGCGCAGCTTTCGCACCACGCGGCTGGCGGAGTGCGTGGCCTTCGACGGTCACCGGGCCGAGCTCGCGTGCCGGGTGGTGCGGCGCGGCATCTCGACGGACCTGGGTGTCGAGCTCCGCGGGCGGGGCAAGCGACCTGCGCCCGACGACGCCGACAAGAGCGCGGCGACCCAGCCCAAGAAGCCCGGAAAGACGGGCCGGTCGAAGGTGTGGGTCGACGGCAAGGCCACGGCGCGGGCGGCGGACTACCTCGGCCGGCTGGTGGCCGTGCTCTTCACGTCGGAGCACCTGCGCCTGCCCTTCGGCGAGCCCGACGCGCGGCGGCGCTACCTGGACCGCGCGCTCTTCAACCATCAGCCCGGCTGGCTGGCGACGCTGCGCAAGTACGAGCGCACGCTCTCGCAGCGCAACGCCTTGCTGCGCGGCATCTCGGCCGGCGAGTCGGCTCGCGATCTCTTGCCTGTGTACGACACCTTGCTGGCCACCGCGGGCGCGGCGGTGTCGGCGGGGCGCGCGACCTTCGCGGCGGCCCTGAGCGAGCGGGTGGCGGTGGAGTTCGCTGAGGTGGCGGCGCCCGGCCTGCAGGCGGCGCTGGTCTACAAGGCGCGCGGCGCCGTGCAGCCGTCGATGGACGAGGCGGAGCGGCAGGCGGCGCTGCTCGGCGCGCTGACCGACAAGCGGGACCTGGACCTGCGGCGCGGCTTCAC
>JAUIAC010000751.1 GCA_030425545.1 bacterium
TCGCTGGCCATCGGGGAGCTGCACAAGAGCCAGGGGCGTCGGCGCGAGGCGCGCTCGGCGCTGAACCGGGCGCTGGACCTGCAGCCCGGCATGAAGGCCGCGGTCGACGCCCTCGCCGACCTGTAGCGCCGACGCACCCCACGCACCACGCCTATGTTGACGCGGCAGCGCGGCGGCCCGACACCGGGTGCCGGCCGCGTCGCCCCACTTCCCTCAGGAGACTGCCATGACTACCCGCGTCGCTATCGTGGGCGCCACCGGATACGGCGGCGCTGAACTCCTCCGACTGCTGCTCTGGCACCCCGACGTCGAGGTGGTCCGCCTCATCGCCAAGGACCACATCGGCGCCCGCATCGACGCGGTGCACACCAACCTGGCCGGCCTCACCGACCTGCGGGTCGAAGACCTCGCGCCGGCCGCGGTCGCGCCGCAGGTCGACCTGGTGTTCCTCGGGCTCCCCCACCGGGTCAGCGCGCTGATCGGCGCCGAGTACGTCAAGCTGGGGACCCGCGTCGTCGACCTCAGCGGCGACTGGCGGCTGCTCGACGCGGAGGCCTACGCCAGCTACTACGGCGCGGCTCACCCGCTGCCCGACCAGCTCGGCAGCTTCGTCTACGGTCTGCCGGAGATGAACAGGGACGCGATCCGCGGCGCCGAGCGCGTGGCCAGCCCCGGCTGCTTCGCGACGGCGACGACCCTCGCGCTGCTGCCCTACGCTCGCGCCGGGCTGCTGCGCGGTCGGGTGCGCGTCAGCGCCATGACCGGCTCCTCGGGCTCCGGCGCCAACCCCAGCGCGGGCACGCACCACCCAGTGCGCTCCGTGACCCTGCGCGCCTACAAGCCGCTGACCCATCAACACACGCCGGAGATCGAGCAGAGCCTGCGCCTGTCGGGCGCGGAGCACTTCGCCCTCGACTTCGTGCCCGTGTCGGCGCCGCTGTCGCGCGGCATCCTCACCACGTGCTTCTTCGACGTCCCGGCCGAGCTCGACCCGGACGCCGTCCGCGCGGTGCTGCACGAGGGCTACGCCAACGAGCCTCTGGTGCGGGTGGTGTCCGGCCGCCTGCCTCAGGTGGCGAGCATCAAGGGCAGCATGTTCTGCGATGTCGGTGTGTCCGTGGGCGAGGTCGTGCTCGACGGCAAGCGCACGGTGGTGACGCACTCCGCGCTCGACAACCTCGTCAAGGGCGGCGCAGGGCAGGCCGTGCAGTCGATGAACCTGGTGCTGGGGCTGCCGGAGACGGCGGGCCTGGCGTTGCCCGCGCTGTGGCCATGAGCGAAGGAGCGCGGCGCAATGTGCTGGTGAAGATCGGCGGTGCGACCCTCCGTGACCCGGCCCACCGCGCGTTGATCGCCGCAGATCTGGCCCGCGTCGCCGCCTCGGACGTCAACCTGCTCGTGGTGCACGGCGGCGGCCCGCAGGCCACGGCCCTCGCGCGCGACCTGGGGATCGAGCCCGACTTTCGCGGCGGACGCCGGGTCACCGACGCGGCGATGCTCGACGTGGTCAAGCGCGCGCTGGTGGGCGAAGCCGGCACCGACCTGCTGGCGGCCTGCCTGGGCGCAGGGCTGCGGGCCGTGGGGCTCTCCGCGTCCTCCGGGCGGCTGGTCACAGCGCAGCGGAGGCCGCCGACCCGCGTCGCCGGCGTGCCGGAGCCCGTGGACTTCGGCTTCGTGGCCGACGTCGCGGCGGTGGACGGAGCGCTGCTCGCCACCCTGTGGGACGGCGGCTTTGTCCCCGTGCTCTCGTCGGTGGTGGTCGACGCGCAGGGGCAGCCCCTGAACCTCAACGCCGACACCCTGGTCCGGAGCCTGTGTGGCGCCCTGCCCTTCGACGCGGTCTGCTTCGTCGCCGACGTGCCCGGCGTGTTCGGCGACCTCGCCGACGCGGCGTCGCATGTGCCCGAGCTGCGGGTCGACGAGGTCCCCGAGCTCATCGAGCGCGGCGTGGTGGCCGGAGGCATGATCGCCAAGCTCACGGAGATGAGCCGCATCGTCACGCAGGGCGTGGACACGGTGTGGATCGTGGGTCTACACGAGCCCGCGCCGGTGTCCTCCGCGCTCGCGGGCCGGCCCGGCCGACGCACGCTGCTGCGACGCTGAGCGGCCGGGACCCGCGGCGTGCGTTGCCGACGACGCGCCGGTCGCGGTACACCCTGCCCACAGGAGACCGAACCATCGTGACACGCCGCCCAGCCACACTCGCCCCCTCGCGCGCCGCCGGCACCGTGGCGCGATGGGCGGCGACGTGGGTGTGCGCCGCGCTCCTGTTCACGGCGCCGCGCCCAGCCGACGCCCACACCGTGCATCGCAAGATCGGCG
>JAUIAC010000752.1 GCA_030425545.1 bacterium
GAGGCGCGGGCGCGCAGCTGTGCGCGGGCAGACGTGCCGACGCTTGGAGCCCCAGGGTGCGCCGCGCGGGGTGGGCATGCTTTCGACACGTAGACAGATGATGTCGATTTTTCGCCAACAAGGGTGATCGACGGCCATCGCCGCGACCGCTCACGATGTCTGTCAGACGAACCGGCGAGCGGACGGACATGTTGGCTCTGGTGACCGCCGACCACCCACGCGGGCCCAGGTGATTGCCGGAGCGCCCCCCTCGGGCTAGGTTCCGAGCCCGGTCCTGCCCCCCCGACACACGCGCCCCCTGAGGTCCACCATGAAGGTGCTCGGCATCAACTTTTCGAACGACGCCGCGGCGGCGCTGGTGGTCGACGGACGGGTCACCGGCGCGGTGCAGGAAGAGCGCCTCAGCCGGGTCAAGCACGACAGCAGCTTCCCCGCCCAGGCCGTGCGCTGGTGCCTGCAGGACGCCGGGCTGACCATGCGGGACATCGACCGCGTCGCCTTCTTCTGGAACCCGGGCAAGCACGCCGAGCCGGGTCGCGGCAGCACCAAGGCCTTCCCGCGCGACCACCTCGAGTACCTCTACGCCGTGCCGGTGCAGCTCATGCGCCACTTCGACGGCGTCGGCGTCGAGCGGGTCGACCAGACCTTCGTGCTCGAGGACGGCCACCGGCTGACCACGCACTACCTCACGCACCACCACTGCCACGCGGCGGGGGCCTTCTTTCGCTCCAACTTCGACCGCGCCGCCATCTTGACCATCGACGGCTACGGCGAGCGCATGGCGACGCACATCGGTCGGGGGGTCGGCAGCCAGCTCGAGAGCCTGCACACCGTGGAGTTCCCCCACTCGCTGGGGTCCTTCTACGCCGCGTTCACGCAGTACCTCGGCTTCCGCGCCAACAACGGCGAGGGCAAGGTCATGGGCCTGGCCAGCTACGGTCAGCCGACCTACGCCGACGCGGTGCGCAAGCTGGTGACGGTCACGGCCGACGGCTTCGAGCTCGACCTGAGCTACTTCTCCTACTTCCTGCGGCGGCGCCGGCGCTACACCGACAAGCTGGTGCGCCTGCTGGGGCCCGAGCGCTCGGCCGAGAGCGAGCTGACCCAGCGCCACATGGACATCGCCGCGAGCCTGCAGCTGGTCACCGAGGAGCTGGTGCTGCACCTGGCCCAGCTGGCGCGCGACAAGACCGGCGAGGACAAGCTGGTGATGAGCGGCGGCGTGGTGCTCAACTGCGTCGCCAACGGTCGCGTCGCGCGGGAGTCGGGCTTCTCCGAGTGCTACTTCATGCCCGCCGCCTCCGACGCGGGCACGTCCATGGGCGCGGCCCTCTACGTGGCGCACGTGTTGGGCGACGACCCGCGGCAGACCCACCCGGCCACCGACTACCTGGGCCCGCAGAGCGACGACGCCGAGATCGAGCGCGTGCTGCAGGTCTCGGGCTGCACCTACAGCAAGCCAGCGAGCGTCACGGAGGCGGCGGCGGACCTGCTCGCCGCGGGCAAGATCGTGGGGTGGATGCAGGGTCGCGCCGAGTTCGGGCCGCGCGCGCTGGGCTCCCGCTCGATCCTGGCCGACCCGCGCTCCCCGGGCATGAAGGAGACGCTGAACGCCCGGGTGAAGTTCCGCGAGTACTTCCGCCCCTTCGCGCCAGTGGTGCTCGAGGAGCGGGTCGGCGAGTTCTTCACCGGCGGGCGGCGGGCGCCCTACATGCTCGAGGTCTTCCCGACGCACCCCGACCACGTGGCCGACCTGGGCGCGGTGACCCACGTGGACGGCGGGGCGCGCGTGCAGACCGTGACGCAGCGCGAGAACGGCCGCTACTACGACGTGGTCAAGGCCTTTGGCGAGCGCACGGGCGTGCCTGTGCTGGTGAACACGAGCTTCAACATCCGCGGCGAGCCCATCGTGACCACCGTGCAGGACGCGTTGAAGTGCTTCTTCACCACGGACATGGACGCCCTGGCGCTGGGCAGCTTTCTGCTCGTCAAGCCGGGCGTCGGTCGCGACTAGCCCATGAACTCGGCCCCCCAGCAGGACGCCAACCTCCGTCGGCCGGCGCTGGGCGTGGCGCTGCTGGCCTTCGCCGCCTACGCCACCAACCTCGCCAACGGCTTCGCCATGGACGACCGCTACAACGTGGTCGGCAACCCCGCGATCCGCTCCCTGGCCGGCCTGCCGCAGCTCTTCACCCAGGCGGTGGGCGGGCACGTGGGCAGCGGCATGGACGAGGCCATCAACCGTGCGTACTGGCGGCCGGTGACGGCGAGCTCCTGGGCGGTGGATCACGCCCTCTTCGGCCTGAACCCCTGGG
>JAUIAC010000111.1 GCA_030425545.1 bacterium
TTGTCGTCGCACGTCACCACGGTGCCCTTGCAGTCGCCCCCCGAGCAGGTGTCACCCGAGGTGCACTTGCTGCCGTCGTCGCAGCTGTCGGTGGTCGCGGTGTTGCTGCAGGTGCCGGTCTTGGTGTCGCAGCTGTCCGCCGTGCAGCCGTTGCCGTCGTCGCAGCTCTTGGCGCTGCCGGCCACGCACACCTTGCTGCTGCACTGGTCGCCCACCGTGCACGCGTCGCCGTCGGCGTCGCACGACGCGGTGTTCGCGCTGTTGCTGCAGCCCTTGACCTTGTCGCACGCGTCGGTGGTGCAGCTGTTGCCGTCGTCGCAGCTCCGCGTCGACCCCGCGACGCAGGACCCCGACTTGCAGGCGTCGCCCTCGGTGCACACGGTGCCGTCGGCGTCGCAGCTCTTGCCGTCCTGCGGACCGCCCGCGTTGACGCAGGCGCCGGTCTTGGTGTCGCAGCTGTCCGCCGTGCACACCTCGCCGTCGTTGCAGCTCTTCAGCGCGCCGACGACGCACTTGCTGTCCTTGCAGGTGTCGTCTTCGGTGCACGCGTTGCCGTCCCCGTCGCACTTGGCCGTGTTGGCGGCGTGCTGACAGCCGCCCGTCGCGCTGCAGGTGTCGTTGGTGCACACGTTGTCGTCGTCGCAGTCCAGCGGCGCCCCGGCGGTGCACTTGCCGTCCTTGCACACGTCCGACGCGGTACACACGCTGCCGTCGGCGTCGCAGGCCTTGCCGTCCTTGTCGCTCGTCGCAGTCGTGCACTTGCCGGTCTTGGCGTCGCAGCCGTCGGTGGTGCACAGGTTGTCGTCGTCGCAGTCGAGCGACGCGCCGGCCTGGCACACCTTGTCCGCGCACGCGTCGCCCACGGTGCAGGCGTCGCCGTCCGCGTCGCAGCTCGCCGTGTTGGCGGCGTGGGCACACCCGGTCTTCGGCGAGCAGCTGTCGTTGGTGCAGGGGTTGCTGTCGTCGCACTGCTTGGCCGCTCCGGGGGTGCATGCCCCGTCCTTGCAGGCGTCGCCCACGGTGCACACGCTGCCGTCGGCGTCGCAGGTCTTGCCCTCGCGCGGCTTGCCGTCGGCGGCGCAGGCGCCCGTGGCCTTCACGCAGCTGTCCACCGTGCACACGTTGCCGTCGTCGCAGACCTTGCTCGCGCCGGCCACGCACACCTTGTCGGCGCACGCGTCGTCGACCGTGCAGGCGTCCCCGTCGGCGTCGCACGAGGCCTTGTTCGCGGCGAACACGCAGCCCGACTTGGCGTCGCAGCTGTCGTTGGTGCACAGGTTGCCGTCCTTGCACACCTTTGCGGCGCCAGCCGTGCACTTTCCGGCCTTGCACGCGTCGCTCTCCGTGCACACGCTGCCGTCCGCGTCGCAGCCCTTGCCGTCGCTCACCGGCTGCAGCGCGCAGGCGCCGGTCTTCGGCGCGCACGTGTTCACCAGGCAGTCGGTGTCGCTGCCGCTGCCGCAGGTCACCACGGTCTTCGGGTCCACCGCGCAGCTGTTGTTGGTGCAGGCCAGCGTGCCGTTGCACAGGTTGCCGTCCTCCTTGCCCGCGCAGTCGCTGTCCTTCTGACACTCGCACGTGTTCTTGCCCGACACGCACGCGCCCTTGCTGCACTGGTCGCCCTGGGTGCAGGCGTTGCCGTCGTCGCAGCCCGCCGTGTTGGCGGTCGAGACGCAGCCCTTGGCCTTGTCGCAGCCCTCGGTGGTGCACGGGTTGCCGTCGTCGCAGGCCTGCGCGGGCACAATCGCCTTGCCGGCGCACGCCTTGTTCGCGCACACGTCGCCGCTGGTGCAGGCGTCGCCGTCGTCGCAGGCCGCGGCGTTGGCCACGTTGACGCAGCCGCTCTTCGGATCACAGCCGTCGTTGGTGCACGGGTTGCCGTCGTCGCAGTCCACCGCCGGCCCGGCCTTGCACACCCCGCCGCTACACACGTCGCCCTTGGTGCAGATCTGGCCGTCGTCGCAGAGCAGCGTGTTCGCGGTGTTGGTGCAGCCCTTGGCCTTGTCGCAGCCCTCGGTCGTACAAGGGTTGCCGTCGTCGCAGGCCTTGCTCGGCACCACGGCCACGCCCACGCAGACCTTGTTGGAGCAGGTGTCGCTGGCGGTGCAGGCGTCGACGTCGTCGCAGCTCGACGTGGTCGGCGCGTTGACGCAGCCCTTCTTCGGGTCACAGCTGTCTGCCGTGCAGGCGTTGCTGTCGTCGCACTTCACCGCCGCGCCGGCGCACACGCCCTTGCTGCAGGTGTCGCCCGACGTGCACTGGCTGCCGTCGTCGCACGGGTCGGTCGTCGCCGTGTTCGCGCAGGTGCCCTTGCCGGTGACGCAGCCGTCCTTGGTGCAGGCGTTGCCGTCGTCGCAGTTCTTCTTCTGGCCCGCCTGGCAGGTGCCGCCCACACACACGTCCGACACGGTGCAGGGGTCGCCGTCGGCGTCGCAGGCGTTGGTGTTGGTCTTGCTCTGGCAGCCGGTCTTCGGGTCGCAGCTGTCGGTGGTGCAGGGGTTGTTGTCGTCGCAGCTCTTGGTGGCCCCCGCGGCACAGGCGCCGTCCTTGCAAGCGTCCCCCACGGTGCACACGCTGCCGTCGGCGTCGCAGGACTTGCCGGCGAGGCTCTTGCCGTCAAACACGCACTTGCCCGTCTGCTTGTCGCAGCTGTCGGCCGTGCACGCCTCACCGTCGGTGCACACCTTGGGCGCGCCCGGTACACACGACTTGTTGCTGCACTTGTCCCCGACTGTGCAGGCGTCGCCGTCCGCGTCACAGGCCGCCGTGTTCGCCGTGTTACCGCAGCCGGTCTTGGGGTTGCACACGTCGGTGGTGCAGGGGTTGTCGTCGTCACACTTGAGCGGCGCGCCGGGCTTGCACACGCCGGCGTCGCACGCGTCGCCCACGGTGCAGGCGCTGCCGTCCGCGTCGCAGGCCGCCTTCACCGGCGTGAACACGCACTGGCCGGTCTTCTTGTCGCAGCTGTCGGCCGTGCACGCCTCGCCGTCGTTGCAGGACTTGGCCTCGCCTGGGACGCACACCTTGTCCTTGCACGCGTCCGCCACCGTGCAGGCGTCGCCGTCGGCGTCGCACGCGGCCGTGTTGGCGGTGTGCTTGCAGCCGGTCTTGGCGTCGCAGCTGTCGGCGGTGCAGCCGTTGCCGTCGTCGCAGTCGAGCACCGCCCCGGGCTTGCATGCCCCCTTGGCGCAGGCGTCTCCGTTGGTGCACACGCTGCCGTCGGCGTCACAGGCCTTGGCCTCGTTGACGGCGGCGAGCGCGCACTTGCCCGTCTTCGGCGCGCAGGTGTTGCGCAGGCACTCGGTGTCGTCCTTGCTCGGGCAGGTCACCACCGTCACCAGGCTCACCTTGCACTTGAAGGGCGCGCTGCTCGTGTCGCAGACCAGGGTGCCGTTGCACAGGTCCCCGTCTTCTTGCTTGGCGCAGTCGGCGTTGGTCTTGCAGTCGCAGACGTTCTTGCCGCCGGTGCACACGCCCTCGGCGCACGCGTCGCCGCTGGTGCAGGCGTCGCCGTCGTCGCAGCTCCCGGCCTTGGCCCCGTGCACGCAGCCCTTGGCCTTGTCGCAGCTGTCGGTGGTGCACGGGTTGTCGTCGTCGCAGGCGGCCGAGGGCTTCGGGCTGCCGGCGCAGGAACCCTTGCCGCACTTGTCCGCGTCGGTGCAGGCGTCCCCGTCGTCGCAAGGCGCCGCGTTGGGCACCTGCGCGCAGCCGCTCTTCTGGTCGCAGGTGTCGTTGGTGCAGGGGTTGCCGTCGTCGCAGTCCACCGGCTTGCCGCTGCACAGCCCCTTGGCGCACACGTCGGCGCTGGTGCAGGCGCTGCCGTCGGTGCAGGTCACGGTGTTGGGCAGGGACGCGCACTCGCCGGTCTTGGCGTCGCAGCTGTCCGTGGTGCACACGTTGCCGTCGGTGCACTGCGCCTCGGCGCCGGCCTTGCACACGCCCCCGGCGCACTGGTCCCCGAGCGTGCACGCGTCGCCGTCGGAGCAGGGCTGCTCGGTCGCGGTCGAGCTGCAGCCCTGGGTGGCGTCGCAGGCGTCGAGCGTGCAGCTGTTGCCGTCGTCGCACGACACCGGCTTGCCGACACAGCCGCTCGCGCCGCACGCGTCGTCCGAGGTGCACGCGGTGCCGTCCGAGCAGGTCACACCCACGGGCAAGGGCGTCACCGCGCAGTCGCCCGTCTTGGCGTCGCACGCCGCGGCCATGCACGGCTGCGTGGTGCTGCACGGCTTCGGCGCGCCCTTGGCACACACGCCCTTGCTACACGGGGCGTTCAGCGTGCACGGGTCACCGTCGTCGCACTCCCCCCCGCTGGTCGGCGCGTACTGGCAGCCCTTGGTCGCGTCGCAGCTGTCTGTGGTGCACGGGTTGCCGTCGTCGCAGCTCTTGGCCACGCCGCTGCAGGTGAAGGCCGCACAGGCGTCGCCTGTGGTGCACACCGAGCCGTCGTCGCAGGTCGCCTTGGCCGGCAAGGGCACGTGAAAGCAGAGGTTGCTCTGGCTGTCGCACTTGTCGACCGTGCACGGGTTGAGGTCGTTGCACTTGGCCAGCGTGGCGGCGGTGCAAGGCTGGAGCTCGCAGGTCTGCCCGGGCGGGCACGCGACGCAGTTGGGCTTGATCGCGGTGACCGTGCAGCCCCCCGGCAGCTGGCAGGCCTCTTCGGTGCACGGGTCGTCGTCGCTGCACTGCACCGGCTCGCCGCTGCACTTGCCCGCGCTACAGGCGTCGCTGTGCGTGCACACGTCGCCGTCGTCGCAGGGGCCGGCGGCGGCGGTCGTGGTGCAGCCTGTCTTGGCGTCGCAGGCGTCCTTGGTGCAGGGGTTGCCGTCGTCGCAGCTCACCGCCGCGCCGCTGCACGTCGCCCCCTTGCAGACATCGCCCTGGGTGCACGCGTCCCCGTCGTCGCAGTCGGCCCCAGAGGTCGGCGTCGCGGCACACCCCAGCGAGGCCACGCACACGTCTTTGGTGCAGGGGTTGCCGTCGTCGCACGGCGGCGCGGGCGTGGCGACGCAGCCCTGCTTCGCATCGCAGCTGTCGACGGTGCAGGCGTCGTTGTCGTCGCACACGGTCGCGCCGGTGACGGTGCAGCCCACCGCGGGGTCGCACGCGTCGATGGTGCAGGGGTTGCCGTCGCTGCAGGGCTTCGCGTCGGTGGCGGTGCAGCCCACCGCCGGATCACAGGCGTCCTGCGTGCAGCTGTTGCCGTCGGAGCAGCCCGCCAGGTTGCCAGCGCAGGCCTTGTCGGCGCAGGCGTCGTCCACCGTGCAGGGGTTGTTGTCGTCGCACGGCCCCTTGTTGGCCTTGAACACGCAGCCGACGGCGCCCTCGCACACATCGGTCGTGCACGGGTTGGCGTCGCTGCACAGGGGCCCCTCGTCGGTGTCGCCGTCGCAGTCGTTGTCGACCCCGTCGCACGCCTCCGCCGCGGGGGCCTTGGCGCTGCACGCGCTCAGCCCGGCGCTGGTGCAGGTCCGCGCGCCGGTACACGCGGCGCCGGGCACAGCCGCCGAGGTCACGGTGCACGAGGTCGACAGTCCAGCGGCGACGGCGGCCTCGCTGCACCCGCACACGCCCCCCAGCGGTACGCACCACGCGCCGGTGTCCCCGGCTACGCTCTGGCCTCCGACGCAGCCGTAGCCCTTGGCGCAGTCGCTGTCGACGTTGCAGGACGAGCCGCAGAACCAGCCCGTGGCCCCAGCGCTCTTGCCGGTGCCGACGCACGCCGCCTTGGGATCGCCCGGGTGGGCGCAAGCGTCGTCCTGGGTACACGGGTCGCACAGGTGCGCGTGGCGGGGCACGCACGCCGCCGGCTCGCCCGGCTTGACCACGGCGCAGACCTCGGACGCGTCGCAGTCGGCGTCTGTGGCGCAGGCGCAGCTGGTCAGGCACACGTCGGTGGCGTCGAGGGTGGTGTCGGGCGCGCTGGTGTCGGGCGCGCTGGTGTCTGGGCTTGGGGTGTCGGGAGATTCCGTGTCGGGCGCTTCGGTGTCGGGCGCCTCGGTGTCGGGCGTCGCGGTGTCGGGCGCTTCGGTGTCGGGCGCTTCGGTGTCGGGCGGCGTCGCGCTGTCGGCGAACTTGCCGTCCACGCCGATGATGGATCCGTCCTTGCCCAAGGCGTCGCCGATGCGCCCGTTGATGTCGGTCAGTCCGGCGGTCGCGCCGGTGTTCGACACGCCCTCGTCCGCGTCGTCGGCCCACAAGCTGCACCCGGCCAGCACGAGCGCCGCGACGACGGCCACGACGTGCCGTGAGACACAGACAGCGCTGGCTCCTCGCTACTGCGAGCGCCCCTTCAACCCCGACCCCACGCTCATTCCAGCCACCCATGGTCGGGCCTCCCACGCGGAATTGCGAGGGGCAAGGGGAGGACGTCCGACTCAGGGAATTCTGACATTGCGGCGCGTGACGTGCCACAAACAGACCCAAGATCAGCCCGTCTGAGCGCACGTGGGCGCGCTCTCCCCGTGACGAGGGGCGGCTGGCGCGGGCTACTTCGGCGCGGCCGTCCCCTGGGAGCTCACCACCACGTAAGCGGGCGGGTCCGCGATCGCCTGGCTGCCGGTGCCCTGGTCGTGCGGCACGGTGGCCTGGCAGGTGGCCTGCGTCGACACGCCGCTCGGGTCCTTGATCATGAAGGCGATGGTGTACACCCGGCCGTTGCGCGTCCCGTCCCGCTCCGCGCGGACCTTCACCGTGTGCGCGTCGACGAGCACGATGTCGTCCAGCGTCGCGCCGTCGCCGCCGCCCACCTGGTCTGGCCCCAGCTTGCCGGCGTTGGGCTTGCCCGGCGCGCCCTTGCCGCTGTTGCCGTTGGCGGCGCCCGTCACGTCCTCGGGCTCGTCGCTGGTGACGCTCGTGATGGTGCCCACCTTGTCCAGATCGAGTGCGCCGTGACACGCGTCGACGGCCTTGCCGCAGCCAGACAGCGTGAGCGTGACGTACTTGTGGTTGGGGGGCCACAGCGTCGCCGTCGGGCCGGGCGTGAACACGGGTCCCTGCGTGTCGGTGACGGTCACGGTCGACGTGCCAGTGCGGGCGTGGCCGCAGGGGTCCTTGGTGGCGAAGGACACGGTCGTCTTGCCGAGCGGAAAGGCGGCCGGCGCGTCGTCGGTCACCGTGAGCCCGCTCTGGCAGGGGTCGTCGGCCGACGCGCCGTCGAAGAAGGCGTCGAGCTGGACCGCGTCGGCCGGCACAGACGCCTCGCCATGGACACACTCGACCGACGCGGGCGCGGGCACGCTCAGCTGAGGCGCGAGGTCGCGGCTGCCAGTCTGCACGGTGCACGTCGTGCTGGCGCGGCCGTCGCTGACCTCGAGCTGCACCGTGCACGCGGCGGCGCAGCTGCTCCAGGCGCCGGTCTTCAGCTGCGTGGTGCGCGCCGTCGGAGCGCTCAGCGTGGCGTCGAAGTCGCACGGGCCCACCGACCACGCGAAGGTGAGCGGGTCGCCGTCGAGGTCGTGGCTCTTGCCCGCGCCCAAGGTCAGCGAAGCGCCGCCGCAGGCCGCCTCGCCCGTCAGCGTCGCGACGCAGACCGGGGGCCGGTTGTGCAGCGCCTCGCCGCCGGCCGAGGGCGGCCCCATGAAGAGCGCGCTGTCGTCGCCGCGGCCCACCGCGTCGTCTTCGCCGTCGAGCACACACCCGGGGGTCACCAGGAGCAGCGCCACCAGGGCACGGTGCAGGGTCCGTTTCACGTGTCGCATGTCGTCCTCCGACCAGCGCGGTCGCTGGCACGTGGGCACCGCATGCGGCGCGGCCGAGAGGGAGTCCCGCGGGCCCACGAGGACAAGACGCGACAGCCCGCGCGCTCTGACCGTGTCGCGTATTTGCCCCGGCGAGCTGGGCGACAAAATGTCGCTCAGCTCGCCGGGGCAAATAGCGGACATTTTGTCGCGTGAGCGCACCGACCACGAGCCCGGCCCCTGGCCGTGCGCTGGCCCGTGCGCTGGCCCTCGCAATGGCCCGTGCGCTGGCCCGCGCAGTGGCCCGCGCCCTTGCTCGCGCCGGCCCGGCACCACTAGGCTGCGCGCCATGGACCTCGTCGCCGACCCCGCCATCGTTCACCTCGCGCAGCTCATCGCCGGCGACGCGTCCCTGCTCTTCGTCACCGGCGCCGGCATCTCGGCCGACTCGGGCCTGCCGACCTACCGCGGCGTCGGCGGGCTCTACGACGACGCCCACACGCCGGACGGCATCGCCATCGAAGACGCCCTCTCAGGCCCCATGTTCCAGCGCGATCCTGGCCTCACCTGGCGCTACATCGCGCAGATCGAGCAGGCCTGCCGCGGCGCGCAACCCAACGTTGCGCATCGGGTCATCGCGTCCCTCGAGCGCCGCCTCAGCCGCGTCGTCGTGCTCACGCAGAACGTCGACGGCCTGCACGCGCGCGCCGGCTCGCGCGAGCTCATCGCCATCCACGGCGACATCCACCGGCTCCAGTGCACCCGCTGCGACTGGCGGCAGCGCGTCAGCGACTACGCCGGCCTCGCGCCGCTGCCGCGCTGTCCCGCGTGCGACGCGGTCATCCGCCCGGGGGTCGTGCTCTTCGGCGAACAGCTGCCCACGCGCGAGACCGAGCGCCTGCAGGCCGAGCTCGAGCTCGGCTTCGACGCCGTGGTGTCGGTCGGCACCAGCTCCGGCTTCCCCTACATCGCCGCGCCGGTGCAGTTCACCAACGCGGGCGGCGGCGTGTCCTTCGAGATCAACCCAGGCGAGAGCGCCGTGAGCCGCCTGGTCTCACGCCGCATCCGACAGGGCGCCGCGGCCGCGTTCTCGGCCTTGGAGCAGCACCTGAACCCGAGCTGACCGCCTCAGCCGCCGCCATTGGAGATCACCATGTCCGCACCCCAGCCCGGGACCCTCGCCGGCCGCACCCTCTTCATCACGGGAGGCAGCCGCGGCATCGGCCGCGCCATCGCCCTGCGGGCCGCCGCCGACGGCGCCAACGTGGCCCTCGCCGCCAAGACCGGTGAGCCCCACCCGACGCTGCCCGGCACGGTGTTCAGCGTCGCTGCCGAGGTGGAGGCGGCCGGCGGCAAGGCGCTGCCCATGGTGGTCGACGTGCGCGACGACGCCGCGGTGGAGGCCGCGGTGGCGCGGACCGTGGAGACCTTCGGCGGCCTCGACATCTGCGTGAACAACGCCAGCGCGATCATGCTCGTCGGCACCCTCGACCTGCCCATGAAGCGCTTCGATCTGATGCAGCAGGTCAACGCCCGTGGCACCTACCTGACCAGCCGCGCCTGCCTGCCGCACCTGCTCGAGAGCGACAACGGCCACATCCTCAACCTGTCGCCGCCGCTGAACCTCAACCCCAACTGGTTCAAGGACAACCTCGGCTACACCATGGCCAAGTACGGCATGAGCCTGTGCGTGCTGGGCATGGCGGCCGAGTTCAAGGGGCAGGTCGGCGTCAACGCGCTCTGGCCGCGCACGCTGATCTCGACGTCGGCGGTGCGCATGTTCGGCGGCGACGAGCTGCTCGACTTCGGCCGCAAGCCCGAGATCATGGCCGACGCGGCCCACGCGGTGCTGGTGCGGGACGCCAAGACGACCACGGGTCACTTCTTCCTCGACGACGAGGTCCTGGCCGAGGCGGGCGTCACCGACCTGTCGAGCTACGCCGCGGTGCCCGGCAAGGAGCTGGTGCCCGACTTCTTCCTCGACCCGCACCCCGACGACCCGTCCCGCAGCGACGACGCGTAGCCGCCCGTCGCGCTCGGCCCGTCGCTACGGCACCACCTCGACAAAGGTGGTCGCGTTCCGGCCGAAGGTCTCCGGCGCGTACATCTCCTCGGCCCGCGCGGGCGGCACCACGAAGCGCCCGACGCTCGTCGCCCGCGCCACGTAGCTGTGGCTGTACACGCCCGACCACAGCCGGTCGGCGAAGAGCAGCACGCGGTCGTCGCGCATCTCGATGTGATCCCACCGCCACCAGCTGTACCAGCGCCAGCCGCCGCCGCGCCGCTGACGCACGTGGCGGTGTCCGCTGCTGGTGGTGCGAAACGCCGGGTTCTGGGCCTCGAAGCCAGCGGGCAGCGGGTCGTCGACCACCACGTAGTGCCCGCGCGTCGGCACCACCACAGTCAGCTGCACCCGCACGTCGGTGCCCGCGCGCACGCGCCACGTGCCGTCGGGCAGCTGCTGCACGTGGTGCTTGTCCTTCGGGTTCAGGGCCTCGTAGCGACGCTGCACGGTGAAGCCCTGCTCCTCGGCCGGCAGCCGCAGGCTCTTGGGCGCGTAGCGCATGCCCAGCCGGTAGTACATGCGACCGGCGCCCTTTCGCGCCAACACCAGGTCGACCACCTTGCCCGCGGCCTGAGGCTTGCCTGAGGCCTGCCCCTTGGCCTGCTTGCCCTGGGCCTGCGGCGCCGCACGCCCCTCTCGCTGCGCCCGGTCCAACACCATGGCCATCGGCACGTGAGCGTGGGCCTTGGCCAGGCTGCGGCCCTTGAACGTCTGCGTGCCCAGGTAGCCCTGCCCCAGCCAGAGCTGGGTCTGGAAGTCGGGCTTCACCTTCTCGAACACGTCGAAGTAGCGCCGCGCCGTCACCAGCGCCCAGGCGTTGGCCTGCGTGGTGCTCCAGCGGCCCTTGACGCGGGCTTCCATGAGCCCGCGGATCAGCTTGCCGACCGTGGCGTGCGCCGGCTGCACCTCCACCAGCGCGCCGAGCACGACGGCGTCGGTGCGGTCGCTGCTGTGCATCAAGATGCGCAGGTCCTCGCTCTTGCCCTCGGCGATGTGCGCGGTGCCCGCCTTCTCCACCACGGCGTTGTCGATCTCCCGCAGCAGCGCGTCGCGCTCGGTGGTCGCGCCGCGCCGGTGGGCCACGGTCATCAGCCACGCCTTGGCGAACATCGGCAGCTTGGCCCGCTCGCGATAGAGCCGGTTGAAGGGCCGGTCCAGGCTCCCCTTGCTCACGCGGTTGGGGTTCGCCTTGTGGGTCAGCACCCACAGCGAGAGCACGTCGCTCACCCGCCACCAGCCCTGGCTCCACGAGCTGCGTCGCACCTGGTTGCGCAGGTAGTTGTTGGCCTTGCGCAGCGCGTTGGCGGGCACGTCGGCCCCCTGCTCCCTGGCCAGCAGCAGCGCGTAGGTCACCCACGGCGACACCCAGCGGCTGCTCCGCCGCGACTTGGGCCAGAACTTGAACCCGCCGTCCCAGTGCTGCAGCCCGACGAGCCGCTTCACCGCCCGCTTCACCAGCGCCTCACGCTTGGCCCGGGCCTGGAAGGTGCCGATCTGGAACTGGTCGAGGAGCTCGCCCAGCACCGCGATGGGGATCAACCGACTCGCCGTCTGCTCGGCGCACTCGTAGGGATACTCCAGCAGGTAGCGGGTCGCGTCCTCCAGCCCGGAGAGCGCCGTAGACGAGAGCGTGACGTCCAGCCCACCGAAGTCGGGGATGGCGTCCAGCGGCGCCTGAATCGGCTGCTTCACGCTCGACGTGGTGCTGCCGTAGGTGGCGAAGGCCTCCAGCGTCGCGGGCAGGTTCACCGGGATGCTGCGCTGCACCGCGTCGGCGTAGTCCACCCGCTTGCTGCCCTGGACCCGGGCCGCGAACTGAAAGGTGGCGCGGCCGGTCTGCGTCGCCCGGACGCGGAAGCGCACCTCGGTCGACGCGCCCGCGTCCAGGGTCACGGTCTTGGTGAAGGTGTCGTGCCACGACACGCCGGTGCCGCGGGCGCCCACGACGAAGGTCTGCGGCGCGCCGGTCTCGTTGTGGAGCACGGCGGCGGCGTCGAAGTCGTCGTGCAGGTTGGCGAAGCGCGGCAGCGCGGCGCGCAGGAGCACCGGCTGGCGGGTGGTGAGCTGACCGTCGCCGCTGCCGAAGCGGTCCACCCCCGCGTCGGCCACGGCCATGAGCCGGAAGGTGGTGGCGTTGTCGGGCAGCTTGACCTCGACGGTGCCGGTGCCGTCGACCTTCACGCGCGAGTGGAAGAAGGCGGTCGCCGCGAAGAGCTGCCGCAGGGTGGGCGCTGGCCCGCCGCCGCCCGGCGCCTCTTCAGCCTCGTCTGCGGGCGCCGAGTCGGCCTCGGCCTTCGCCATGGGGGGGGCCGCGGGGCGAGGGCGCGCGCTCAGCTTGCGCCGCTTGCCAAAGGCCGCGCCAGAGGTCGCCCGCACCCGCTCAATGGAGCCCATGCCGCCGCCTTTGCGCTGCCGCCGCTTGCGCGGTTGTGGCCGGCGGGTGCCCACCACCTTCTTGAAGCGCTCCACCAGGATGCGAGCGCGCAGGTCGTCCCCGGCCGTCAGCGCGCTGCGAGCGGTGTGAAAGAAGCTCAGCGGGTCCGGGGTCGCGTAGCCCAGGAGCGCGAGCACCCCCTCGTCCACCGCCCACAGGGTCACGTGGCTCGCCACCGGCGCGCCGGTCTGGTCGGTGGTCTTGACCTGCACCTTCACCGTCGCGCCAGGGGTCGCCACAGGCTGCGCTGCGGCGATGTCGACGGTGATCCGCTTGGCGGAGCGCGCCACCTTCAACACCAGCTGGCCCGTCGCCGTGCGCGGCTTGGCCTCGGGGTCGAGCGCCCCCCTTCGGCCCGGCTTTCCGGGCTTTCCGCTGCGCCCCGAGAAGAGCGTCACCTGCACGTGCGCGCCGGGGACCCAGCGCGGATCGATGGGGATCTTCACCGCCTCGGCGCCGTTGGGCACGTCGAGGATCTGCCACGACACGAGGCCGTTGCGCGCCACGCTGAGCAGGCCACGCGCGGCGGGGAAGGGCGACTTGACCAGCACCGTGGCGGTGTCGCCCGGCTCGTAGGTGGGCTTGTCGGCCACCAGCTCGACCTTGCTCACGTCATGGACCGACCAGCGCACGCGCTTGGGCCCGTGGGCGTAGGCGTCGATCTCGCTGAGGGTGGTGGCGCCCTGGTCGTCTTTGACCTGGGCCCGCACGCGGTAGTGGCCGGCGTCGCTGAGCACGAAGGCGCAGCTGGCCGGGGCCGGCTTGCCGTCCTTGCCCGGAGTCAGCGTGGTCGCCGCGGTGCAGCGCCCGGCCTCGACCTCGGCGTAGCCCCGCGGCAGCCACGGCATCGCGCCGCCGTAGCCACCCCGTCGGAACGAGGGCGCGTGGGACCAGCGTCCCTTCTTGTCCGGCACCAGCCGCAGCAGACGGACCTGCACCTTGCGGGCCTGTCGCTTGCCGGCGACGTCGGCGGCGACCACGGAGAGGGCCAGCTTCTGCCCGACCTTGAGCACCGTGCGCGCCAGCTTGAGGCCCGCGTAGGTCGTGCCCTGGTGAACGGTCACCGCGGTCCGCGCGCTGATGCGCTGGCGCGCGTCGTCCTCGACCCAGGTCTCCAGCTTGTAGCTGGCGGGCCCCTGGAGCCGCTGCGCCTTGCCCTTGTGGACGACGGGCGCGCCCTTGCTGTCGCGCAGCGTGGCGTCGAGGAGGTGGGGGATCTGCCAGCGGCCGTCGCCGTCGAGCGTGCCCTGCCCTTGCGCCAGGACGGCGCCCGAGCTCCCCCGGTGGCGCCCGAAGTGACGCGAGGAGCGCCACGCGTGCACCGGCACACGGCCGAAGGTCCAGCCGCCGTGGCCAGGCGGCCGATAGCGCGTGGTGGTGCGCCGCAAGACGTAGTGCGCCTTCGCGCCGGCCATGGGCGCGCCGAAGTAGTAGCGCCCGCTGACCTCGAGGGCGGCCTCAGCGCCAAAGCGCAGCGCCAGGTCCGCAGCGGAGCCCCCAGCCGCCTGGGCCCCTTGCGCCACGGCGCCTGGCTTGATCGCCGCCGCCACCTTGAACTCGGGCGTCCGGTAGTGCTGAACCTGGAAGCGCTTGTTGATCCTGCGGCCGTTCCACCTCCCGCCCACCACGCGTCCGTCGAAGCGGGTCGAGCCCAGGTCCATGTCGTCCGGCAGGTCCAGCTGCACGTAGAAGCCGCCGTCGGCGTCGACCTGCGACTCGCCCTTGCTCAGCTTGTGACCGCGCGCGGAGTACAGGGTCCACTTCACCTGCTCGGCGTCGGTGACCGCCTTCACGCCACCGAGCCGCGCCGGGTCGATGGTGCGCAGCATGCCGGTCAGGTGGGCCTGCTCGCCGGGCTTGTAGGGGTCGCGGTCCGTCCACACGAAGCTGCGCAGCGTCTCGGCCCCCGCGCCGCGCATGCGCCGACCCAGGGCGAGGAAGGCGGTGTCGGCGTCGGCGCCTTCGCCCACGCTGGCCCAGAGGTAGCGCGACTCCCGATAGCTCCAGGACTTGCACGGCAGCTCGACCACGCCGCGCGCGTCGGTGGTGCCCCGCTGCAGCGTGCCGCCCTTGCCGTCGATCAGCTGCACCGCCGCGTGGGCGAGCGGCGCGCCGGTCTCCAGGCTCGCGACGTAGGCGACCACGCGCTGGTCGTCCCAGCGCGCGGTGATGCCGACGCCGGTGACCTGCACCAGCACCGACGCGTAGGCGTCCTTGCTCGAGAACCAGCCCTTGTCATAGGGCCACGGCGCCTCGACCGACACCGCGACGACCCCGGACTTGCGGCCTTTCAGCGCCGGCGACAGGTCCAGCGCGGTGATGCCCAGCTTGTTCTTGGCCACCCGCGTCCGCACCGAGCGCGACGAGCGATTCGAGCCCACGAGCCGGTCCATGGGGTGCTTCTCGCGCGGGTACCAGCGGCTGCCAAAGCCGCGGTGAGCCTGGGCCAGCCCCTCCGGGCCGACGCGCATGAGGTGCAGCGTCACCTCCTTGAGGTTGCGCACCCGCGCGTTGAGCGTCGCCCGCCCCGCGCGCTCGAGCACGACCGGCCGCGTGCTGGCCAGCTGCAACACCGGCTCCCCGTCGCGGTAGGAGAAGGTCTCCCGCCAACGCCTCCGCGTGGTCTGGCCGAAGACGTCGCGCAGCCCCTTGGCGATCGTCACCTGGTAGCGCGACGAGGCCTGGAAGGCGCCCGTGATGCTCAGGCCGCGCCCGCTGACGCGCACCTGCAGGTCGTCGGGCTTGGGGGTCACCGTCACCAGCTGGTTCAGGTCCTGGCCGGCGGCGAGGCTGGTGGTCGTGCGCACGGAGATCGCGTTGCCCTCGCGGCAGTTCTTGCGCTTGTCGCGCCACTCGCAGTAGCCGCGGTCGATGCGCAGGGGCGGGTAGGTGCGAAAGCCCCAGGAGAGCGCCTTCTCCGTCGGCCGGGGCCCCTCGGTGCTGTAGCTCCCGGCGGGCAGCGTCACCTGGAACGCGCTGTCGACCGGGAGCAGCTCGACCGGGCGCAGCACGACGGTGCGCTTGGGGTTGGCGGAGGCCAGCGACGACCCGACGCGCGGCAGGGTCTTCCACGCCTTGGCCGGCACCGCGGCGAGCCTGATTCGGTCGCCCTTGTGGGTCAGGCGCACCGCACGCGCGACGGCGTCGGGGCGCACGTCCTGGTCGAAGCCGAGCACCACCACCGCCTCGGGGCGCACCTGCTTGCCGCTCGGCGTGCGCCGCCGCAGGTGCAGCCGCGGCGTCTCAAAGGTCCAGGTGTGTGCCTTGGCCAGGGTCTGCCCGCTCGCGGACCGCGTCCCCGCGGGCACGGTGGCCGTGTAGCGCGTGGAGTAGGGCAGCCGCTTGGCGCTCTCGAGCGCCACGGTCTGGGTGCCGAGCCAGCGCGCCTTGGCGTCGACGGCGGGCGTCACCTGCAGCGGCACCGGCCAGC
>JAUIAC010000112.1 GCA_030425545.1 bacterium
GGGTTGCCGTCGTCGGTGCAGGTCACCGCCGCGCTCGGCTCGCAGCTCCCGGCCTGGCACACCAACGTGCCGTTGCACAGGTCGCCGTCGTCCTGCTTCGCGCACTCCGCGTCGCTGGTGCAGCCGCCGCACGTGTCCTTGCCCGGCTGGCACGCGCCGTTTTGGCAGGTGTCGCCGCCCGTGCACGGGTTGCCGTCGTCACAGGGCGCTGAGTTCGCCGTGTTCTTGCAGCCGGCGAGCGGGTCGCACGTGTCGTCGCTGCACGGGTTGTTGTCGTCGCAGCTCACCGGCGATCCGGTGCACACGCCCTTGGCGCAGCTGTCTTGCGAGGTGCACACCGAGCCGTCGCTGCAGGCCGTCCCGTCGGGGAACGCGCTCACCGAGCAGGCCCCCGTGGTGGGGTTGCACACGCTGGCGGCGCAGCTGGTGTTCCCCGAGGGATCGCAGGTCACCACCGTGGCGGGGTCTGTCTGGCAGGTGTTCTTCTGGCACACCACCTTGCCGTTGCAGGCGTTGCCGTCGTCCTTGGCCGCGCAGTCCGCGTCGGACTCACACTCGCAGGTGTTCGAGCCGGAGACGCACGCGCCGGCCGCGCACACGTCGCCCGTGGTGCACGGGTTGCCGTCTTCGCAGGCCTTGTTGTGCTGGTTGTTGGTGCACCCCGTCGCCGGGTTGCAGCCGTCGTCCGTGCACACGTTGCCGTCGTCGCACGACAGGGCGGTGCCGCCGCCGCACTGGCCCTGGCCGCACACCGTGCTCTGCGTGCACGCGTCGCCGTCGTCACACGCGCCGCCGTCCGCGGCGTTGGTGGTCTTGCACGCGCCGGTCGACGGCTCGCAGGCGGTGGTCTTGCACGGCCCGTCGCCGGCCGTGCTGCAGGTCACCACCGAGCCCGGCTTGGTCTGGCAGGTCCCGCCGACGCACACCGGCGTGCCGTTGCACACGTCCCCGTCGTCGGCGCAGTCGGCGTCGAGCTTGCACAGGCAGGTGTTGGTGCCGCCGCCGCAGCTGCCCGTGAGATCGCAGACCTCGCCCGTGGTGCAGGTGTCGCCGTCGTCGCACGTCTGTCCGGACTGCGGCACGTTCTGGCAGGTGTTGCTGGCGCCGCAGCTGTCCGCGGTGCAGGGGTTGCCGTCGTCACAGACCTTGCCGCTGCCCACCACGCAGGTCCCGGTCTGACAGGTCCCCGGCGTGCCGCAGCCGAGCCCGATGGTGCACGCAGCGCCGTCGTCCCGGGTCACCGTCGTACAGGTGCCGGTCTTGGGCAGGCACACCACGTCTTCGCACGGGCCCGCCGTGCTGCCGTCGCAGGTCGGAGCCTTGCCGTCGGGGACACAGGCGCCGGCCTCGCAGCGCAGCCCGCCGTTGCACAGGTTGCCGTCGTCGTACGCGCCACAGTCTGCGTCCACCTTGCACTGGCACGTGTTGGGGCCGGGCTTGCACCCTGCCGCGTCGCAGACGTCGCCCTGCGTGCACGCGTTGCCGTCGTCGCAGGGCAGCCCCGCGCTCCCAACCGCCGCGGTGTGGACGCAGCCCTTGACCGCGTCGCAGGTGTCGCTCGTACACAGGTCCCCGTCGTCGCAAGCCACCAGCTGACCGCCGCCGCACGCGCCGCCGGCGATGCAGGCCTCGTCCTTGGTGCACGCGTTGCCGTCGTCACAGCCGGTCCCCAGCGCCGCGGCGCTCTCCGTGCACAGGCCGGTCGCGGGTTGGCACGCCACCTGAACACAGGGGCTGACGCTGTCGGTGCAGGTCACCACGGTGGCCAGGTCGACCACGCAGTTGTTGTTCTGGCACACCAGCACGCCGTTGCAGAGGTTCCCGTCCTCGAAGCCGGCGCAGTCCGACGCGGTCTTGCACTCGCACGCGCCCTCCTTGCCCGTACACGCGCCCTCGGCGCACGCGTCGCCCGTGGTGCAGCTGTCGCCGTCGTCGCACGCCGGGGTGCCGTTGACCGCCGGATGCGCGCAGCCGTCGCCCGCGCACAGGTCCTGAGTGCACACGTTGCCGTCGTCGCAGTCCTGCACGTTGAGCGGCTCGCAGAAGCCGTCGGTGCAGCGGTCGCCGGTCGTGCACGGGTCGCCGTCGTCGCAGCCGGCCCCTTCGCTCAGGCTCTGGTGAATGCAGCCGGTCCCGGTCGGCGCGCAGAAGTCGGTGGTGCAGGGGTCGTTGTCCTCGCAGCCGGTGTGGGCGCCGACGCACTTCTGGTCTTTGCACGTGTCACCCGTTGTACACGCGCTGCCGTCGTCGCAGCCCTGTCCGTCGCTGCCGGGCCCGTGGATGCAGCCCGTCGAGGGCACACACGCGTCGTTGGTGCAGGCGAGACCGTCGTCGCAGCTCGGCGTGCTCCCCGCCATGCAGGTGCCGCCGGGCTCGCAGTTGTCGCCGAGGGTGCACTGGGTGCCGTCTTCGCACGGGGCGTTGGTGGGCGCGGTCGTCAGCTTGCAGCCCTCGGCCGTGCACAGGTTGAGCACGCACGCCTGGCCTGAGTCCGGGCAGGGCACAGCCACGTTCGGGTCGGTCTCGCAGCGGCCAGCGCGGCACACCACCTGTCCGAGGCAGGCGGGCACGTTGGCCTTGCCGGCGCAGTCGACGTCGGACGCGCACCCACAGCTCGACGTGCCCGCGCACACGCCCTTGGTGCAGGCGTCGCCCTTGGTGCACGCGTTGCCGTCGTCGCAGGGCTGTCCGTCACTCGCGGCGGAGGGCACGCAGCCCAGCTTGGGGTCGCAGGTGCTGGTCGGACATGCGTCGTCGTTCGCCGCGCAAGGCAAGGTCGCCGACCCCACGCAGGCGCCCTGCAGGCAGCGCTCCGACAGGGTGCAGACATCGTCGTCCTCGCAGGGGGTGCTGTCGCCCACCGGCGGGTGCGAGCAGCTCCCGGTGGCGGCGTCGCACAGGTCCTGGGTGCAGGGGTTGCCGTCGTCGCAGTCGGGGGCGCTGGCGCTGTCGACCACGCACACCGCGTCGACACACAGCATCGTGCCCAGACACGGGTTGGCCTGACCGGCGCAGTCGGCGTCTGCCTTGCAGGCGCAGATGTTGTTCAGCGCCACACACGCGCCGCCGAGGCACTGGTCGTCGACCGTGCACGGGTTGCCGTCCGTGCAGGGGGCGAGCGTCTTGGGCGCGTGTACGCAGCCCTCGTCAGCGGTGCAGTCGTCCGCCGTGCAGGGGTTGTCGTCGTCGCACGCGCGCTCGCGCGTCGCCACGCACACGCCGGACAGGCACGCGGACTCCGCGGCACAGAGCCCGCCCCCGTCGCACACGGTGTAGTCGGGCAGGCTGCCGGCCTCACACAGCTTGGTGGTGGGGTTGCAGTGGGCGCGAACACAGGGCGCGGTCGCGATGGCGCTGCAGTCGCTGTCCACGAAGCAGGTCGGCTGCGGCTGGAGCGGATCGCTCACGGAGCCGCCCGGCGCGCCGAGCCCCGTCGTGACCGGGATCGCGCCCGTCTGGACCTCTCCGCCCTGGCAGCCGAAGGCCGCGACGACGCTCAGCCACGCCAAGGCGCGCAGCCAGCGGCCACGGTTCGGTCCGAGCGCTCCGTCAGTCCTCATGGCGCGCGTCTCCTTGGCGTGGCGGCGACCCCGTCCCTTCTGGCCCGACCGCCTCGTGTGATGCCGCGCTCAGGGTACGGGCACGCCCAAGGCCAAACAAGCAAAGTCCATGAAGAGCCGTGAGGCTTGGAGCGGCCGAAGGGGGCGAAGCCGGGACCCTGGCCCTGGCGACGCCGCGGCTCGACCGCGCAGGGTGGGCAGCGCGACCCCTGACTCCAGGGACGCCTGACTCCAGGGACCCCCGACTCCAGGGACGCCTGACTCCGTGCCGGGTCACCGCGGCCCTCGCGGGCGCGCCGGGGCTCACGGAGCGCAGAGGGCCTTCGTGGAGGTCACGGCCGCAGAGAGCTCCGCGGCCGTGAGGTAGGCGCCAAACGACTGGCTCATCAGCTTCTCGCAGCTGACCACGTTCCACTTTGCAGGGTCGCAGCATCGGGTGACGTAGTACTTGGCGGGATGCTTGCTCGCCACCAGGGCGGTGTGGCGGCCGACGAGACAGCCCTTGTCCGCGCCACACACGGCGGTGTTCGCCGGGTCGCTGTAGAACGCCGTGGGCGTGAGCAGCTCCGCCGACGGCGCCGCCCGAAGCGCCGCGCTGTAGACGTCGTCGCCGTGGGCCAGGACCCGGCCAACCACAGGCCACTGAGCCGAGGAGTGCAAGTTGAGGTACCACTGACCACCGTTCACCTCGCGGCCGGGCACGTTTACGCTGCGGAGGAGCGCCACGACGATGCGGGTCATGCTGTGGCAGCCCTTGCGGCTGATGCGCGGTTTCACGAAGGTCTTCAGCGCATCGTAGACGGTCACCGCCGTGTCGACCGGGTGGCCGTTGCCTTTCAGCCCGTGGACGAAGTCGATCTCGAGATCTGTCGTCCGCAGGTCGTCGACCACGGCGACCAGGGTCGACAGCATGTCCTGCTTGATCAGCCCCTGATCCACCAGGTACTGGTAGGCGTCGGACGGCGAGTGGTCGACGACGTACTTGAACAGGACGCCACCCGCGAAGAGCGCCGTCGGGTCGAAGAGCTCGTCGAGCTGTGAGACGGAGAGATCCTTGAGCTTCCACGGCACCCCGCCCTTGGCGTCCAGCCACACGGCGTGGGCGTACTTCGCGGCTTGAATGCGATCGCGCTCGCTCTGGGTGGGGACGATCGAGGGGCAGTACGAGGGCTCCACACAGGCCTTGGAGGCCTGTGGCTCAGCCACCACCAGCTTGCCGCCCCCGTCCAGGAGCGCCAGATCGGCGCAGAGCTGGGCCAGCCCCGCAGCGCCGAGCCGACCGAGGGTCGCCGCCGCAAGGGCCGGGCGACTCGCGAAGTAGCTCTGCCAGCCTGGGCTCAGACAGCTGCTCGACGCGTCCGCCGACCCGTCGTCCTGGACGGCGTCCGGCCCCAGCTCCAGCGTGGCGCCGTCGGTCCAGGTGTCGGGGGCACCCACGTCCCCAGCGCCTGTGTCCACAGTGTCGCTGACGGCGTCGACGGACGCGTCAGGTCCGGCGTCCGTGTGCCCCGCGTCGGTGAGCCCCGCGTCGGTGAGCCCCGCGTCGAAGGCCCCGCTGTCCACGTCCGCGGCGGTGGAGCCGTCGCTGCCGTTGCCGCCGTTGCCGCCCGTGCTGTGGCAGCCGGCGAACACCAGGGCGACTACGAGCAGAGGAGCCAGGCCTCCGAGCTTGAAGCGCCTGCGCATCGAAGTGGGTGTGGACAGAGGGGTAGGTGACATGCGGTTCACTAGCCTTGGATCCGAGATCGGCGTCCTCCCTGCCCAGCCACAGCTTCGAGCTTGCCTGGCCGGGGGACAAGGACTTTCGGCGCGCAGGGCGAGAACCGGATTCAAGGTCACCCTCGTCTGTGTCACGCTGGTCGCCATGAATGACAAACGAACGCGGCTGGGGTTTCTGCTCGCTGGCCTCTACAACCTGGGCATCATCGTCTTCAGCCGAGGCTTCTCCAACGTGCTCGGCGAGGTCGACCCGCTCTTCGGGAGCGAGGGCGCGGTGCTGATCGCGCTCTGGGGGCTGGCCTACATGGGCCTGCGCGACGCATACAAGGCCGCGCCCATGGTGGTGGGCGTCTTCTGCGTGGAGAAGGTGTTCTACGCCCAACACTGGGCCGTGTGGCTTGCCGCGGAGCACGGCAACCTGGGGGACCTCTTCGCGTCTGACCCGATGAGCGCCGCGTTCTTCTCGGTGTACGGGCTCGGCGACGCGGCGTTCGCCGTCTTCTTCGGCCTGGTGGCTTGGCGCCACAGGCGGCGACCGGCTGCGTGAGCTGAGGGGCGCCGGCGTCAGTCGCCGGTGACGAAGGACTCGACTGCGCTGACCGTCTGCTGAGGTCGCTCGAGCAGCGGCATCGCGCCCGCGCCCTTGATGGTCACGACCTTGGCCCGGCTGCCCTTGGCGGCGTCCGGCGTCGTCTCAGCCCAGGGCGCGCGCGACCCGAGCAGCAGGAGCGTCGGCTTGCGGACCCGCTTGGCGGACATCGCGGCGGCGTTGGCCTGCATGCGCCGCTGGCAGGCCTCCGTGAGCGCGTCGTCGGCGAGCACACCCTGCAGCTGGCGGCCAAAGCCGAGGTGGTCGACGCCGAGCAGGCCGCGCAGCAGGCCGCGATAGGCGATGCCCAAGCGCACCTCACGCCGCACCCGCCACTGTGACTCGAGCGCCCAGGTCCAGTCGCCACCGCCAATGGCGCCCATGCTCGCCGCAAGCTGCCCGGGGAGCGCCAGCGCCGCCTCTGGGCTGGGCAGCCACCCGCCGCTGACCACCACCCGCCTCGCGCCCTTGCGCGCCGCCGCGTGGCGCAGGGCGTAGCTCGCGCCGGCGGCGTCGGTGAGCAGCACATAACGCTTCGCCCCCGCGGCCCGCGCCAGGGCGTCGACCTCGCTGCTCCAGACCCGCTGACTCGCCCGACCCGCGCGGTAGAAGCCAGGCGCGCGCTTGAGCACCACGACCTTGGCGAAGCTCGTCAGCTTCCACACCTGCGGGGCGAGGTGCGTCGCGTCTCGAAAGGGCGGCCCCGACACCACCAGCACCACCGGGCCCTCGCCGCGCTGCTGCGCAGCGAAGCGCCACGCGCCGGACCGAAAGGCCACCTCGTCAGGCTGGATCTTCGCCACGGGCTTGCGCGCCTTGGCCTGCCGGACCCACGCCTGCCAGTGGGCGCGGCGCCGCTTCTTCGGCTGAAAGGTCATGCGCTGCAGCGCGGCCAGGGTGGCGCGGAAGATGCGGTCGTTCGGGTCGGCGAGCAGCTCCGCGAGCGCCGGCACAGCGCTCCGCCAGTCGCCCACGCGAGAGAGCTGCTCGACGACCTCGCGGCGAACGAAGGGGTCGCTGGCGACGGCCATGCGCTCGAGCAGCGTCGGTCCCTCTGGGTCACCGACGCCAGCCACGGCCCGCACGGCGGCGATGCGCACGGTGCGGTCTTTGTCGCGCGCAGCGACCAGGCGGAGCACCTTGAAGGTCTTCGGGTCGCGCAGCCGCCACAGCTGCTGCACGATGACCAGGCGAACCGCGGGATCCTTGTCCTCCAGCAGCTTGAAGAACACCGCCCGCACGTCACCGTTGTAGAGCGCCGAGAGCAGGCGGACGCCGTCGCGCACGTCTGCGAACTGCTCCTCGCGGACCATGCGGATCAGGCTCGGCCGCACGTCGGGGGTGCCGATGCGGATGAGCACGTCGAGCACCAGCTCACGGGTCGAGCGGTTGCCGGTGCCCAGCAGGGCGACCAGGTGCGGCGCGGCCTCCTTGCGCATGTGCATCAGCAGCTGCATGGCCACGGCGATGCGCGGCCCCGACGCTGTCCGCAAGAGGAAGAGCGCGGCCTGAACGGCGGGCTTGCCGACGATGCGCATGCCTTCGTAGACCGCGGGACGCTGGTCGTCGAGGTTCAAGGCCTCCACCAGCGGCGGGACCGCCGGCTCACCGCCGATGCGAGCGATGGCGTGGATCAGCTTGCGACGGAAGTCGAGGTTCGAGGGCGTGGCGCGCTGCTGCTCGATGCCCAGCAGACGCACGAGTGAGGGCATCGCCTCCCCATGACGGCTCGCCGCGATGGTGTCCACCGCGAACGACGCCACCGGCACTCGCTTGTCGTCCACCAGCTCGACCAGGCGCGCCATGACGCGGGGCCGGTCGCGCTGCATCAGCGCCGGGAGGACCATCAACAGCAGGGGCGCGTCGGTCCGCGACACCAGGGGCTGCAGCACGGCGGTCTGGCGCGCGTCGGGCTGCAGGCGCAGCAAGAACTTCACCACCCGACGCGCGGCGGGGTCCGAGAGCTTGCCCACCGTGGTGGCGAGGGCGCCGTAGCTCAGGTCCATGAAGCCGAGCAGCACGTCGACCGCGACCGCCTCGCCCTCGCGGAGCCGGAGGAAGCCAGGGACCGCGGGAGCCACCACGGGCCAGGCGACGTCGCCGATCTCGATGAGCTGGTCCACGAGCCGGTAGCGCTCGCTGCCCGGCGCCGCGCGCTGGATCTTGCGGATGAGCGCGGCGGCCTTCGCGCGCTTCTTGCGCTCGGTGCGCGTCAGAGAGCGACGCTTGGCCGGCGCTGGCTTTGCGGCGGACTTCGCTCCTGGCTCGGGGGCCGCCTCTGCAGCGGTCGCGGCCGCGGGCTCTGCGGCGAAGCCCGGCTGGGGCAGGCACCAGACCGTCAGTGTGAGCGCCGCGACGCACAGGTGGCGCGAGGTCGAACGAAGCAGCGGCGGGGCAGTGAGGGCGTCCACGGGGGGAGCATACACACGGTCGCACACAAAACGTAGCCGCCCGCCGCCGGTCGCCGTACGTGCGGAGCCCACGCCTGGAGACGTCGGGTCGGTCAGCGCCCTGGTCGCGTCACGGGTCATCGCCGCCGCCCTGCCCTGGCCGCGCGCTCCGCTCGGTAGCGGAGCACGTCCTCGCGCGACAGGAGCCACAGCTTGCCGTGCTGCTCGCCGCGCACCTTGCCCGCACGGACGGCGTTGATGACCGCCTGCCGCGTGATCCCCAACAGGTGCATCGCCTCGCCGACCGTCACGATCTGCTCGCGGGTCAGCCCGGAGGGTGGGTCCTCGACCGTACGGAGGTCGCCGCCCTCGTCGCGGGCGGTCCGCAGCCCCCGCGGCAGCGTCGTGCCGAGCTCCGAGGGCTTGGGCTCGATGGCGCCCTCGGCCACGCCGGCGCGGTAGACCAGATCGCGCGCGACCCGCACGGCAGGGAGGTCCTGCGCCGCCGGCGCCAGGGGGCTCAGGCCGCCGTAGACCACCGACGTCGGCGCGAGCACGCGCCCCACCAGCTCGTCGTAGCCCTGCCCTTGCGCGAGTCGCAGCGCGAGGTCGCTGAGAAAGAGACGTCCGTCGAGTGGCACTTGTCGAAGGTCCACTACAGCGCCGGAGATCAGTCGATAGCTGTCGAGCAGGTCCAGATGGTCCGGCGTTTCGAGCGACATCGACTCTCCAAAGCGCCCGGAAAACAGCCCGTGGCGCCCTGTGATCGATCGATCAGGAGTAGACAAGTGTCAAATGTCTAGCAGGCGAAAGAGAGGTGACCGGTAATCCGGTGCGAAGGCCGTGGGTTGTCGCCCGCGCCGGAAGTCACCGTGGAGCGCCCGTCGCGGTCAAGAGGCCGCGCGGGGTCCAAAAAGGCGGTCGGCGACGACCCGTGGGAGCAGTCGCCGCCACATCTTCTGCACCCGGCTGCGGAAGTAGGCGCCCTTGCCCAGCAGGGTCCCGATGGTCGCGAGCAGGAGCGAGTAGGCCGGCGGGATCAACACGAGGTAGGTGAGCCGGTACGACCAGGGGCCGCCCCAGAAGGAGCCCTCCAGGCCGAGCAGATCCCGCAGCACGAGCCGACTCACCACCACCGAGAGCGACCCGGTGATGCCGAACACGACGATGACGAGGGTCCAGTGCAGGAGGCCGCGGCCAGACTCAGGGGCCGCGGAGGGGTCTGCGCTGCGTGGATCGGGCATGGCTCAACGCCTGTGAGCGCCGTGCGTGCGGCGCATGGGGAGAGGGAGGGGGGAGCGCCAGACGCGCTCAGTCGTTGACCTGCTCCGACGCCTGGTGGCCATAGAGCAACGAGATGCCCGGCGTGTTGCTCAAGCGACCGTGGAGCTCGCGCAAGGCCTGGGCCACCACAGCGCGGCGGCTGGGGTGATAGCTGATGGCGAGGGTCGACAGCTCGAGCTTGCGCACCAGGGGCAGCTCGGCCGCCGTCTGCAGGAAGGCGCTGGCCTCCTCGCAGCTGTCGAAGCGGTCCGCGGCCTTCTTCGCCGTGGCGGTCTGGATGAACTGCACCAGATCGTCGGGGATGTCCGGCTCGAGCACACGCGGATCGGGCATCGGCTCCGACAGGTGCAGCCGCAGCAGGTCGTCGAGCGTGTCGGCGTCGAAGGGCACCTCGTGGGTGCAGAGCTCGTAGGCCATGATGCCGAGCGCGTAGAGGTCCGCGCGGCCGTCGAGGCGCTGGCCGAGGATCTGCTCCGGCGCCATGTAGTAGGGCGTCCCCAGCAGATGGCCGCCGCTGGAGACCGAGGCCTCCGCGCTCGTGGCGATGCCGAAGTCGAGGATCTTCACCCGCCGGTCTTCGGTGAGGAACACGTTCGACGGCTTGATGTCACGGTGCAGCAGGTCCTTGCTGTGGCTGTAGTCCAGCGCCAGCGCCACCTCTTTCAAGATGCGTCGGATCATGCCCCAGGGCAGCCGCTCGCCCTTCTCCACGATGTCCTCGAGGAGGGTGCCGTTGAGCTTCTCCATGACGATGAAGTGGGTGCCGTAGGCCTGGGCGGTGTCGAGCACCCGCACGATGTGCTCGTGGTTCAGGCTCGCGACCAGGCGCGCCTCGGTGTGAAACTGCTCGGCGAAGCCCGGGTGAAAGACCAGGGCGTGGCTCAGCATCTTGAGCGCGACCTCCTGACCCAGCTCCGGATGCACCGCCTCGAACACCGTCGCGACCGCGCCCGCCCCGAGCCGCCCACGCACCTCGTACTTGCCCACGCGGCGGATCGTGCCCGCCTCCATGAGGCGCTCGCCGACGATCTTGGTCAGGAAGACCGAGGCCTGCGGGTTCTTGGCGACGACGCTCTCGAAGGTCTCGCGGCCGAGGCGCAAGCACCGGGCCGGCGACTCTGCGAGGACCGTCGCTGTCCGAGGCTCGCTCGTGATCAGCGCCATCTCGCCAAAGAGGGCCGGCGAGGTCAGGACGCGCTCGAAGATGGTGTTGGACATCTTGCCGTGCACGCGGATCTTCACGCTGCCGCGGTCGAGCAGGAACATGTCGTCGCCCTGCTCTCCCTGCTCGATGATGCTCTCGCCGGGCTCGAACACGACGTCGGTCATGGCCTCGCGGATCTGCTCGAGCGTGTCCATCGGCAGGCCACGGAAGATGCCGAGGCGGCTCCACACGGGTCGACCGTCAGCGCCGACGGAGGACGCGCGGAAGTTCCCCGGCTTGGAGGGGGACGGAGGCGCGCTGGGCGGCGGCGGGATGTCCGAGGGGGGGCTCATGACGGCTCCGAGAGAGGGGGGGCTGGACGGGAAGCGGCTGTGCCTGCGGTCGAATCGGCGGAAGCGACGGTCGCGGTCCCGCCGTGCGCGACCGTGCTCGATGCGGCCCCCGCGGCGGGCGGAGGCGTCGGCCCTTGTGCGGCGAGCGGGGCGGGGTTCGGCCCGAGATAGGCGGCCGACCGCCGGTACGCCTCGATCAACTCTACTAGCAGGATTCGAGCAACAGCAAGGCAGGGGATCGCCAGGAGGACGCCGATGATGCCGAAGAGCTCTCCGCCCGCGACGATGCCGAGCAGGACCACCAGCGGCGCCAGACCGACGCGGCCGCCGATGATGCGCGGCGTGATGAAGATGAGATCGATCACGTAGAACGTGGCGAAGACCACGACCACGCCCGTGACCGTGCCCAGTGACGGCTGCTCCAGCAGGGAGAAGCCGATGGCCAGCCCGGCCCCGAGCAGCAGGCCGATGTAGGGCACCAGGTAGATGAACGCGACGGCTGGTCCGACCAGGGCGGCGAAGGGGACGCCCAGCACCAGCAGCCCCGACGTGAAGGCCAGGCTCGCGAGCAGGAAGAGCACCAGCTCTCCGCCCAGGAAGCCCTTGAGCGTGTCGTCGATGTTGCGCACGACCCGGAAGATCTGCTCGCGGTCACGCGGCGGCACGAGCGACGCGCAGCGCGCCACGATGCGGTCGTAGTCGTCGATGAGGAACGCGGCGACCACGAACACCAGCAGGACGTTGACCACCGCCAGGAAGAGGTCGCGCGCGCTGGTGAGCAGCCACCCGACCACGGACGTCGCAGGGCCCGCGAGCTCAACGACCAGGCGCTCGAGGTTCTGCCGCAGCACGGCGGGCTCGACGTAGTGGCTGGGCTTGATGCCGAAGTTGCGCTCCCACAGCGGGTCCAGGTCCACCAGCAGCGCCTGCAGCCGTCCGGGCAAGGCCTGAGACGCCACCAGGAGCTCCCGCGCGAGCCCTGGCAGGACCACGGCGACGAGCAGGATGCCGACCGTGATGACCAGCGCGAGCGGCACGGTCAGCGCGACGAAGGCGGGGACCCGATGGCGACGGAGCCACACCACGAGCGGGTTGAGCGCGTAGGCGATGAAGAAGCCCACGATCATGGGCGCGGTGACCACCCGCAGCCGGATCGTCAGCCAGAGCACGAGCGCGACGGCGCCGCCCACCAGGACCACCTGGTAGAAGCGCTTCTGCCACCATTGCGCGTCCCGCTGCACCTGCACTCCTCACCTCGGCCAAGGGCCCCGCCGCGGACGCCCCGCACGGGCAGACCGCCGCGCGCTGCCGCTGCTGGGTCAGCGCGCGCTCGGGGCAGCGATCACGCCGCGGCTTCCGCGGGGCCGGCCGAGTAGACCAGAGTCTCTGCACCTGAGCCAGATTCCAAGGTTCTGGCCGACCGGGCAGCCTCCGCTGCGCGCCGACGTCAACGCACGCCAGGCCCTGGGTTGGAAGTGAGCGTCGCGCACCCTACCCTGCCGCCGTGATCCCCCGCCGCCACCAGACCTTCGCGCCCCTCCTTCGCCCCCGGCGGCCCGCTGTGGCGACCGGTCGGGCGGGGCGAAGGCCGTTCCCTGCCGTGCGGCGGAGCGGAGGGCGCTGGACGCACCTGGGCCGACGCGCCGCGCCGCTCGCGATGTGCCTCGCGGTGGTCGCGCACTCGAGCGGCCCCGCGCGCGCGACGCCGGCCGGGGCCGCCTCGAGCCCGGCGCCGGCTCCCGAGCGCAAGCCGGCGAGGGGCGCTCCAAGTCTGGCGTGGCGCCTCGCCCCCGGCGTTGCCCTGCCGGACCCAGGGGTGCGGCTCGGCGCGACGCGGACGAAGCTGTGTGACCTGGGTCAGCACATGCTCGCCGCTGAGCCGACGCCCTTTCACCTGGACCCCGTGTTCCGGCGCCCGCCGGAGGCGGCCCGCGCGGCCATGGCCGCCGCGCTGAAGCGCGTGGAGACCAGCAAGCCCGGCTCGGCCCCGGCGCGCGCCGCCGCCGCCGAGGTCACGCGGCTGCTGCGAGGGGCCGACGGGCCCGCGCTGGCGCGCATGGCGCTCCTGCACCCCGGGCCCCGTGGCCGCGCGGCCGCCCTGCGCGCGGCGCTGCCGCTGGTGCCCGACCACCCTCGGCTCGCGGGCTTCGCCGCCGGGGATCTGCGGGCCAAGGACGCCGCCCGCGCCCGCGTCGCCGTGCGCTTCTCCTTCGCTGCGCGCTGCGACACGCCGGCGCTCTATGCGATGGACGGGCTGGAGCACCCAGCTGTGGCCGTGCGCGAATCGACCGTGCGCGCCCTCGCGGCGCTCACACCCGGCACGGACGACACCGGCCTGTGGACGATCCTGGCGCGGCACGTGACCGAGGCGGAGCGCGCGCCGCGGGTGCGCGCCCTCTTCGCGCGGGCCGTCGGCCAGCTGGGCTGGTTGCCCGCGATCCCAGCGCTGCAGCGCCTGCTCAAGGACGAGAGCGCCACCGTTCAACACGAGGCTGCGGTCGCGCTGACGCGCTTGACCGGCGCGCCGCCGCCTGGGGTGCTGCGGTGGGCGCGGTCCCGGAGCGTGGCCGGTCGCCTCGCGGCGGTGCGCGCGTTGGCCGCCAGCCAGAGCGCCGTCGCGCTGCGCCAAGCCGTCGCGGGGCTGACGAAGGACCGACGCGCGCTGCGCGACCCGCTGGCGCGCGCCGGCGTCGACCGCGCGCCGCGGTGGCAGGTCGCGACCCAGGCCCAGCGCGCCTTGGACTGGGCCGCGCTGACCCACCCACCCACCGGGCCCCAGGCCCACCTCCTCGCCCCTGCACCCCGGAGCTCGCCATGACCGCGTCCCCCTCGGCGTTCAGCGCCAACGTCGCCGCTGCGCTCGCTCAGCTCGACGACGCCAAGGCCTTGCAGCGACTGACTCAGCGCGACGCGACGCTGTGGCCCGGCGACGCCGTGGTCCAGGCCAGCGTCCGCAACCGGCTCGGCTGGCTCTTTCACGTCCAGTCGATGCGCGACCAGGTCTCGCGCCTCGCTGACTTCGCGCGGGTCAGCGAGCGGCGCGGCCACGATCGCGTCGTGGTCATCGGCATGGGCGGCTCGAGCCTATGGCCCGAGGTGGTGGGTCGCCACCTGCGTCGGAAGCGGGGGCTGCCGGTGCGCGTGGTCGACAGCACACACCCCGAAGCGGTCGAGGACATCCTCGCCTGGGCGGCCGCCGGCGATCCGATGTTCCTGGTCGCGACCAAGTCGGGCGGCACGGTCGAGACGCTGAGCCTCTATCGGGTGCTGCGCGCGCGCTTCCCGGAGGGGCGCCGTTTCAACGCCATCACCGACGCGGGCAGCCCGCTGGTGGCGCTGGCGCAAGACGAGGGCTTTCGCGAGATCTTCCTCAACCCGCCCGACATCGGCGGCCGCTTCTCCGCGACGACGCTCTTCGGCCTGGTGCCCGCCGCGCTCGCGGGGGTGGACCTGCACGACGCGCTCGACAAGGCGCAGGAGATGCTGACCGACTGCACCGTGGACGAGGCGGCGCGCAACCCGGCCGCGCAGCTCGCAGCGACCCTCTTCGCCGGTCACCTGGCCGGCCGGTGGTTGGTCCGGCTCAGCTTGAGCAAGGACATCGCAGCCTTCGCCGGCTGGGTCGAGCAGCTGGTGGCCGAGAGCACCGGCAAGCAGGGCGTCGGCCTCCTGCCGGTGCCCGGCGACCTCCCCGAGCGTGGCGACGCGCTGGCGACCGCCATGGCCGGGAGCGTGCTCGTGGGCAGCCGCACGTTCGCGCACCCGGACGACGCCTTCGTCGACGCGTGCGAGGACGCGGCCGTCCCCGCCCACGACGTGGTGATGCCGAGCGCGAGCGATCTCTGGGCCGAGGTCGTGCGCTGGGAGGTGGCGACCGCGCTGCTGGGCGTGCTGCTGAAGATCAACCCCTTCGACGAGCCCGACGTGTCGGCGGCGAAGGCCGCGACCAACGCGCTGCTGTCCGGCGAGCGCAGCCCCGTGGAGCCCACCCGCGCGCTCACGGTGGCGTCGCTCAAGTCCCTGGGCAAGGCGCTCCAGCCGGAGCTCGACGCCGGCGAGAGCGGCGACTTTCTCGCGGTGCTCGCCTACGTCGCGCCCACCGAGGCGAACCTGCACCGTCTGGCGGCGCTCCGGACCCGGCTCCAGAGCCAGACCGCCGCGGCGGTGACCGTGCAGGTCGGGCCGCGCTACCTGCACTCCACCGGCCAGCTGCACAAGGGCGGACCGGCCCGCGGACGCTTCGTGGTCGTGCACGACCTCGACCGCGACGACCTGCCGGCGGTGCAGATCCCGCCCGGGGCGGGCCGCGAGGGGGGCCCCCTGCTGACCTTGGTGCGAGCCCAGGCGGAGGGCGACGTGCTGGTGTTGCGCGAGCGGGGTCTGCCGGTCACCGTCGCGCGGATCGTGCCTGCGGCGTGAGCGGCGGCCGCGTCGGATTCAGCGACGCCCGAGCGTCGCGACGCGGGATGTTCGCTCCCTGTCGCGGGTGCGTTATGGTGGGACCG
>JAUIAC010000113.1 GCA_030425545.1 bacterium
CTGTAGGATCCCTAGGTGTAGGAGAGGCCGAGAAGCAGCGAACCCCATTTTTGACGAGCGGTTTCCAGGGATTTGCATCGCTTTGTCTCGAGGTGATAATGATGGCACTCGTCCACTATCACAAGGTCGAACCTGCCGTTGCAACTACTAAGGTGGTGTGCGGAGTCGAGTGTGCTGAAGACCAAACTCGCGGCATCTGCGCGCGCCCAGTCGCCGCATGGCGCCAACGACGAGTCGAATGAGCGCAGGTCTGCGTGGACGCTCGGTGCCGCATACCAAGTCGTCGACGCTTGCACTTGTGCAAGGACTCGACAGAGCGCCTGGGACACTAGTGTGACTCGGTGGCACACCCATAAGACTCGGGCGCCCGGTCGCCGCGCGATTAGCTCTGCTATGAACTCCGCCGCCACGACCGTCTTGCCTGCGCCGGTTGGTAGCTTGACGACAGTCGGCTTGGCCTTTTGGCGCTTGTCTTCCCACCGAAGCAGCTCACCAATGATCTCCCGCTGGAATGACCAAAGGGAGCCTCTCCCAATCCGCTCTACCTGAAGTGCGAGTGGAAGCGAGAGCTCGTGCGTCCGCGCCGCATCAGCATTTTCCTCGGGTTCGCCCTCATAGTTGGGTTCGATTATCGTCGGACCTCCGGTCTGAGCGGTCAACCACTTCGAGTCAAACCACTTGCAGAGGTCTTCGTAAGCGCTCCCATCAATTCGCACAGCAAACTCATCGTTGTCGCGAAGCGAGCTCTTGGTCAGGTTGAATGAACCTACCCAGGCGAACTGCTGTCCGCGGTAGATCACCGCCTTGGCATGCAGCCGCGGCATACCTCGCCAGACGATGTTTGCTGCGGCGGGCATCTCTTGAACTCCCTTCCACACTAGACGGGACAAGATGCGCAGGTTGCCTCGCTCATGTTGTCTCCACCCGAGGTCCTCGAGCAAGCTGCTCAGCCCGGGTCGCGTGACGACAAACGTGACGACGTCGACAGACTCCCCGCGAGCTGCGCGCGGGAGTCCTCGCGAAGCCTCCTCCGATCCCTGACTCTCTTTCGGCAGTGCGTAGAACATCGACATCTCTCCTTGAATGGCTCTGGGATCCGAACATCAACAACGAAGACCGGCCAGTATCACAGCCAGGCGCGACAACATGCGACACGGTGCTACAGGCGTCAGCGGCGCGAACGGTCGTGTACACCCTGTCACCTACCCCCCCGTCTCCCCCGCCTCATCGACCAGCCGCGCCCAGTCCCGGAGAAACACGGCAGCCTCTTCGCGGGTCAAGTGCTCCCAGTTTCGCGCCCCAAGCCGGTCCACAACGTCGTCTTCCGTCAGGTCGAAGTCCGAGGCGATCGTCTCTGGCGCGTACCCCAAGCGGACCTTTCCGTCGGTGCGGGGGGCCACATACACAAGGGTCTTGCTGCGGTTCAGGCGGCTGTTCACCGTGATCGAGAGTGGCCAGGGGCGGACATGGAGCCCAGCCCCCTCTGCGTGGTCGATGAAGCTGCGGAGCGTCTCGGCCACGCCCGCGTCTTCCGCTAGCGCGATCACCTTGTCGAGCGACATGCGCCGTCGTGGCTTGTGGATGTCGTCGCTGTTGGACAGCACCTCGTCCACATTCCGGGCGATGATGGGCACGCCTCCCGGACCGTCGAAGATCTCGAACGTGATCACACTGATGGGCAGCGAAAGCCCGTGATCTTGCAAGTACTCGGTCGCCCCCTCGAGCCGCGCCGACCGGCGTGTGCCAACGAGCAGCAGCTGAATCGGTCGATTGCTGTCATCCCACTCGTCCAGGGCGGCGCTGACCAGTCCTCTGTTGTCGTCACTCGGCGCCCCAAGGACACGCTCGAGCTCTGGCCTGGACAGGGTCGCGAGGGTGAGCGCGTACCCCATGGCCTGCGTCAGCGTGGCGACGTCGACGACGCCGGACTTCAGCTCTGCCACGACCCACTCGCCCGTCGGGCGTAGACCCAGCAGATCGAGTCTCGATCGGTCGGGGAGCACGTTCTGCCTGCCGACCCAGACGAGGTCCGGCAGCAGCGTCCGAGGCTCCGCGTGGATCCAGTCCTCCAGCGCCTTCTCGGTGAAGTCGCGCCGGCGCGCCAGACGCGTGGGCGGGCCGTCATCGGTGGACCAGAGTTCGATGTTGGACATGAATCGGCCTCGGGACAGAGGGTGACTTGTCGGGGCACGGAGGCATCGGTGGCCGATGTCAAAGTGTCGATGGTTCCCGCAGTTTGGCAGCTGTTGGCGGTTCCCCAAACCCGCGCCATTCCGTTGAAAGCCGCGTAGCCCACCATCGAGCCTGGTGAACATCCACGTGCACGCCGTCGGCCACGCCAGGGGTCCTGCACCTACGCGTCGCGTTTGCGCCGCCTTCGCACCTTGGCCTCCGCCCGCTCTTGGGCTTCCTTCAGCCGGTACGACTCACCCTTGATCGTCAGGATCTCGGACCGGTGCACCAGGCGGTCGATCAGCGTCACCACACAAGCCGCGTTGGGGAAGGTCTCGCCCCAGTCGCGGAACACCTTGTTCGTCGTCAGCAAGATCGGTCGCTCCTCGTAGCGCCGCGTGACGACCTCGAACAGCAGGTCGGCGTGGCGGTTGTTGTAGCTCAGGTAGCCGACCTCATCGAGCACAAGCAGCTGCGGGCGACAGTAGCGACGAAGCCGGCGCTGCAGCCCCGCTGCGCTGTCCTGGCCGGCCAGATCGTTGAGCATCGCGCTCGCCGTGGTGAACAGCACCGTGGTCCCGCGCAGCAGCGCCTGATGGGCCAGGTTCTTCGCGATCATCGACTTACCGACACCGTTGGGGCCGACCAGCACCACGTTGGCGGGCTCATCGAGGAAGCTGAAGGTGAACAGCTCCTCAACCAGCTGCCGATCGATGCTCTCGGGCCAGGCCCAGTCGAAGTCGGCCATGGGCTTGAAGCGCCCGGTCTTGGCGTTGCGGATGCGACGCTCGAGGCTCCGCCGCGCTCTCTCCGCCTCTTCGGCCTCGAGCAGCTGAGACAGCCACGGGGCGGCGGCGAACTCGCCCCAGTTGGCCAGCAAGCCGTACATGCCTAGCGCCTGGGCCCGCTGCCTAAGCAGATCACTCGTCGTCATGGCGGGCTCCTCCGATGCTGTCGTAGGACCCGAGCGCGTGCGGCTTGACGTCCATGTCGCGCACGCGCGGGTCGGCGGGCAGGGACACGGCCAACTTCGGCGGCTGGCCAGACTCATGGCGCTTGCGCTCGAGCTCCTGGCGCACGCCTGCGACGTGCACCGCGCCACGCTCGATGGCCTCAACGACCGCCGCCTGCAGGGCCTCAGCGCCGTGGGTGTCGAGCAGCTTGGCCAGGCTCGCGGTCGCGCTGCCGAGGTTGAGGCCGCGCTCGGCCATCACGCCGAGCAGCTGTGTGGTCGCGGGTGCGGCTGCAGCCAGCCGGTCCATCGCCCGGTGCTTGCGGCCCTGTCGCTTCTGCTCGGTCAAGGCGCGGATGTGCTCCGCCTGCTCGATGGTTCGGCCCTTGTCGAAGGTGCGCGGGTGTGTGGCGACGACCTCGTTGCCGTCGATGATGCGCACCGTCTCGAGGGTCGCGCGGACCTGCAGCACCCTCCGCACCCGGTCGTGAGGCACCGAATAGTCGTTGAGGTCGAAGCGCACGTAGGGCGTCTTGCCGACCGAGACGTCCTTGTGTTCGTCGCAGATGATGGGCGTGTCGGGCAGCCCGAGCAGCTTGGGTCGCTCGAGCTCGTGGGCCTCGCGAACGGTCATGGTGCGGTCTTCAGGACACTTGCGATCGGCGCTGCGACCCGCGCACCACTGGGCTGCCTGGGCGTTGAGGTCGTCGATGTCGGCGAACTCGCGCGCGGCGAAGAACGAGTCGCGGATGAAGCGGATGGCGCGCTCGACCCGGCCCTTCTCGTTGCCGCGGGCGACCGCCACCGGTCGCGGCTCGAAGCGGTAGTGCGCTGCCAACTCGAGCAGCCGGGGGTTGAAGCGGATCGCGTCGCCGTAGCGTTCGAGCACCGCGCTCTTGAGGTTGTCGTACAGCAGCACCCGCGGCACGCCACCAAAGGCGTCGAAGGCGGCGACGTGCCCACGGAGGAAGTTCGCCATCTGCGCGCCGAAGTAGAAGCGGACGAAGACCTGCCGCGACCAGCTGAGCACCATCACGAAGGCAAGCAGCTGGCGGGTCGCGTGGCCCACGCGGAGCTTTCCGAAGTGCCCCCAGTCGACCTGAGCCTGCTCTCCGGGCAGCGTCTTGAGGCGCTGGAAGGCCTCGGCAGCCTTGCGCGGCCTGTGGCGGGCGACGATGACCCTGAAGTGGTCCGGCCCGCCGGGGTAGCCGCGCTCTTTGACCATGTCGTACAGCCGGCTCGCGGGCAGCCTGGGGTACTTGTCCAAGGTCGCGACGATGAAGGGGATGAAGGGATCAGCCATCGACGGTCGCGGCGACACCCGGCCCGCCTCCAGCCCGGCCTGAGCCAGCACGCGACGTACAGTGCTGTGGTGCACGCCGACATGCCTAGCGACGGTGCCGATGGGCCACTTCTCGGCGTGGTGAAGGCGCAGGATCTTGGCCTCGAGCTCGGCGGGGATCATCGCGCACCTCCCTGGCTGGGGATCTCATCGCGGAGCCGTTCGCCGCGCCCGAAGACCAGGCGCAGCAGCGAGTCTTCGTTGGGTTAGTGGGTGGTGGTGAACAGGGTTACGACGCGCGAAGAGTCCAAGCGGCTGTCCGCAGAGATCACAACGCGCATGGGCCTGGCCGCCCACAGGGCGAGGCCCCGCAGCAGCGTGGCCAGCGCCCTGGGATCGCCGGGGTTCGCGGGCATCTTCGCGCGGGCGAGCTCCTCGCCTGCGGCTGTCGTGGTCCACACCTTGATGGTGCTCGGGCCCACGTGGACCCTGGTCTGTACGTCTCGCATCAACTTCCTCCTTGCTGGGCGGCGGCTCCAAAGCGGATGCCGCGGCAACCAAGGCCGAAGGTGTGCACGTCGACGAGGGGGCGGAACCCTGCTGAGTCATCTTCGCCAGCGCGGCGTCTCGACGGTCGAGGTAGCGCGCTTGGCGTGCGGCGTGGTGTGCCCGGCCACGCTCGCTGGCTTGATAAAGCCGGCTGGAGCGGCGCCACGAGGCTCGGCGCTGGCTACGCGCGCAGTCCGGGCCGCAGTAGCGGTTGCCCCGGTCACAGCGGGTGCACAGCTTCACCTGCGTGCGACACCGCGCGCAGTTGAACAAGCGGTAAGAGCCCTCGACCCGCGCCTCCCTCATCGGGGGTGGACGAGCGGGGTGCGAGCGGCGAGAGTCGGTGCGGGGAGTCTGCGCCCGACCCGCTGCAGGCAACCCATGGGGGCCCGGAGCTGCTACTCCGGGCCCCCCTCGTATTCAGCGACAGTCGGTAACGTGGTTGCGTGGTGGCCGCCAGAAATGGGCGCGTGGGGCTGTGGACAGCCCTACGGCCTGCCCACAGCGGTGTGGACGGCAGGGCCGCCCACACCCTGCTGCCGCTGGAGAGGGGATCAGGAGAGGACTGGGGAGAGCTTGGTGGTCAGGCCGCGCGTTTCAACGGGCTGCCGCGGGTTTGGAGCGACGGTGACAGCAGCCATTGCGCACAATAGATAGGGCGTGCGTCTGCATTCGCTCCGTCGCCGCGTGGCCGCGTGTACGCGGTCCCGAATAACCGCACCGGGATGAACAAGCCGAGTGGTCTCACGCCCAATCAGGCAGCCACGCGTCCAGCACGCGCTCACGCCGCCTCAATACCCATCCCAAGCCTCCCGGTCGCGCCGCCACGCCTCCCGGCTTCCCCACGTCTCCACGACCACGCGCCTCTGCCCGTGACCGCCAGCCTCGTGCAGCGCCTGGCACTGGTAGCACCGCGTGTGGCTGGCGCCCTCGGGCGCTGTCGCCATGCGGGCCTCCGAGATCGTGCCGCCGCAATCGCGACAGGGTGTAGCGCTCTCGGTGCTCGTTGGCCGCGCAGTCTGAGGCTTTATGCAGACCACAGCGTCGCCGGCGGCATCGCAGGCCGTACACCGCAGCCGGCGGCGGTTCTCAGGTGCCGCGGCGAGGACATCAGCTGCGGCGGCATCGTCGGACGTTGAACTGCGCAGCGAAGACGCCGAGATGTGTCCGACGTGGCCGCAGCTCGAGCAGGTGACCTGGATGCCGCCCGCGCTGTTCTGGTGGGCGAGGTGGCCCGGCTTGTTCGTTGTGTGAATGTCGATTGAGTTGTGCCGCGTCATGGTTGTCCCTCCTTCTGCTTGCGTGCTTTCATCTGAGCTGCGGCGTACAGGACCCAGCCCACGCCATCGACGTCGTTGCGCCCGTAGTTGGTGAAGATCATCGGATTTGAGGTCTCCTCTGACAAAAGCGACAGGACTTTGGGCGGCACAACAGCAATGGCAGAACGCAGGGGTCTCCGCCCCTTCGCGGCAAAGCACTCCAAACACGACCAGAACGCCTGTAGCAGGCCGTCTCGTTCGGCATCTTTCGTCGTTTCGAGCGCGCGACGCGCCCATTCCCACGCAAGATCTGGGCGCAGGCTGCGCATGATCAGCTCGCGAGCTAGGAACAGGCACGGCCACGTGAGCTCTTCCAGGTAGCCGTCAACGTCGTCTGGCGCCTCAGCGATGACGCGACGTGCCCAGAGCTCGGCGGCCCAGCGCCACTCACCCCAGCACGGGAGTCCGAGCGGCGTGGGCGAACGAGGCACCGATGACAGGTGGTGGTGGAGCCGCCCCAGGGCGATCACCTTGAAGACCGGATGCAGGTCGGTCGGAGTCTGGATGAAGCTGCGGATTTCAACGTGACGCCACCTCGGGCGTGGCGGCGTGAGTGGCAGTGAAGTGCCGAGGTCCGTGAGGGCGCCGAAAAATGCCTGATAGCCTTCGAATGCGGAGCTCGTGTCGTCGTCGTGGCTTACTTCGCCGTCCCACGAGCCGTGGAACTGCGCGAGCGCTTGGTCAGTCAGAGCCTCAAGCCACTGGAGTCCGGCATCTGGCGCACGCGCCTCCGCGTGGGCCCAGAGCCACAACGTTGTGCCCAAAGCAGCGCGAGGAGCGTCGTCATGAAGTAGATCTGCCAACCTATTTCGGACCCGTTCAATTGCGCTCGAGGACGACCGGGCCCGGTACTTTCCGCCATTGCTGGCTGGGCCGGCGAGCCAAGATTGAAGCGCCTCCCAATCGACAGGTCCTCCGAGGCAGGCAATCTCTCCAGCGACGTCGCAGCGAACAACGGGCGGCTGAGTGGCCAGGGCCTCATTGATGAGCGTCTCGTCCAGCCGCTCAATGCCCCTGAAGTCCTGAGTGTCGGCTAGCAATTCTCCAAGCTCAGTTGGGTCAAGGGCCCGCAGCTCGTCACACCACGGCTGATATTGGTGGAGTTGAACGGCCGCCTGTCGCCTCTCCTCGGTAGTCTCAGCCCGCTGCCAAAGCACCTGCGCTGCGGCCTCGGTGTCGAAATGCTCTGCATAAATGGCTTCATAGGCCACAGCCCAGCCAAGCCCCAGCTTCTTGCCTCGCTTGGCGAGCGAGCCAAGATCAGGGTGCCACGGTAACGTTCCCGCGCCCTCGGGTGAGTCGAATCGCGGGACGGCTTGTTGGGCGGCTGCACCTTGTGTCGTCACGCGCGTGTACACGGTCGACGCGATGTGTCGCCAAGCAGACGACACGGCATCCGGGGAGGTGGCCGCCGCCCCAACGAAGTCTGTCACGTCGCAGTTTGCGGCGACTTGCTGTAGGTTGATTGGCATGGCTAACCCCTGTTCTTTGGGAGGGAAACGAACACCTCTGACCAAACTGCAGGTCCGTGAGCGACCAACGTGGCTGCCCTCGCGACAATCACCTCCGAGACGCCATCCAGCACGCATGCTTCGAAGGCAGACTCAAGAGTCATTGGAACCGAGGTCTCGACTCCGTAGCGGGTCGGCTCTCCAGCGAGTGTGCGGCGCCCTATCGCTTCGTCACCGTTGGCCTGTGAAGTGGCGTTCGCGGTGGCAGGACGAAGCGTCTCGAGCGCGGACCGTATTGGCGTGATGTCCCAGCCCTTCAAGAGCGCCGAAAACTCGTCAAATGGTCCCAGGCGGCTACGTGCGGCAAGAAGGTCACGCGACGTCCGAGCTTGGTCTTGGTGCTTGTTGTGGGCTTCAAGCCACCACCTGGCTAGGGGCGCGGTCCAGCCAAGCGAGTCGTCGTGCTCCTCCATCCATGCGGATACGTTATCTGTAACCGCCTGCTTCACCGCGGCCAGATACGCCGCTAAGTGCTCGGTTGGGCTTGGTTGCGTAGAGCCATGCCACCACTCAACGAACCCAGCAAAGAGCTCGTCCAAGAAGAGGTCCGTTGCGATGGCCGGCATTCCTGAGACAACATCGGCGCAGAATCGACCCACGTCATTCGAATCGTGGTCTTCGCGAGTCGGTTGCTGACGCTCAGCCGCCCACCGGCCAACGATGACCTCAAGGGTGTCGAGCCAGGCGCTGGCTCCGAGACGCTGAAGTCGACCGAGCCTGCCCGGCTCCCAGAAGCCCCACGCACCAGAGCCCGCGTTTGCTTCGTAGTGGCTTGGATAGGCCATCCGCGTGGCGTCCATACCACCTTGGTGTTCCTCCATCTGCTGCATGACCCAGAGGTCGTCGTACGACGGATCAAGAAGTTCTCTGTCCTCCTCTACGGCACATAGCCCTGTCGTCGTCTGTTTGACCCGCCAGCGCCCCAGTTCCACCGCTATTACAGTGGCGTCAAACATCTCGCACCAAGCCCTCCGAACAAGGCGGACTAGCTGCCGCAACGCCGCGTCCAACGACTGGGAGCCTGCAAGGATCGCTGGCACCCCGGCCGCGAGCTCCGAGACGACCCGAGGGGCAAGGTCATCAATGGACAGATCGCGGCCGTCGTCAGCCTGATACACGCCTGCGAGCTCCGAGGCCGTCGCGAGGTCATGCCCCGGCCAGCCCAGATGGCAGCAGACCGCCGAGATGTCCGCCGCTGTCCGCCAGAAACGCAGGTCCGTCGTCGTACTTGCTCCGCCGCTGCGGCGCGCGAGCACGCGGCTCACGAACAACCATGTGTCGACACAGGCCCCGGGCTCCGCCTGCTCCACAAGCGCCTGGAGCCAGCCCTCACGACACCCCGCTACGCCGAGCTCGTCCGCGAGCCACGGCGAGAGCATCTCCCTCGTATCCCGCCCCGGGTACAGGTGGTCTCGCAGCAGCCCGCGTACGCCCTCGACGAGCAATGTCCGGGTGTCTACTGCGACCCAGTCAGGGTCGGTGAACGCCACCAACCCTGCTAGCCGTAGCGCGTCTGACAGCCAGGGGCCTGCTGGACGCTCGAGCTCCGCCGCAGCCAGGGCGATGACCTCAGCCAGCCGGGCTCGGTCAGCGTTCACCAGACGACCCGCCGGCAGCGCCTCGCGGAGGCGCCGCGCCAGGTCGTTGCGGGGCTCGGCGGGAATCGTCAGCTCAGAGAGCGCGTGGTCAAATCGCCGCCTGTCGACGCGCAGCGTGCTTGGGAGCTGTTCGACCTCGACGTACGCGACCGCCCCACGGGCGAGGAGCCGCCCCCACAACCCCTGCAGCTCATGCCGCACAGCTTCTGGAACCGCGTCGCGGCCTAGCGCCTTGGCGAGACGCCGCAAGGGCCACTCAACCAGCCGCTCGCGAACGGCGCCCGGCGAACGCGGGGCGCCGTCTTGGCTCACGGCGAGGATGATATCGTCGGCTTCTCGTGCGGAGATGGCTGGCGGCAGGTTGACGTCTCCCTTGCGCAGCTGGGCTGCGAAGTCACTGAGCTCAGCCTCAGCCATGGGCCCGGCGCTTGGCAGCTGTCGGTAACGTTCGGCAAGCCGAGCGACGTCGTCGTTGGACCAGGTCGTCAGGGTCCAGTCAGCGAAGGTCGTCTCTGTTCGGCTCAATTCGACGACCACGGCGGCGTCTGGCCGCTGGGGCGCGCTGACTTCCGAGGTCTCGCGGTCTCGCGGCACCGTTGACCGCCACGTCACTCTGAGTGGAGGCCGACCAGGTGCCGCGCGTGCCGCGAGCCAGGTCGCCTCCCGATATAGCCACGCGTGTAGCGTCGTGCCGCCTGTGCCTAGCGGCGCCACAACCACGAGGCTGACGTCCGCCGCCTTTGAGCTGGTGGACGGCTCGTCGTCGTCAGGGGCTCGCTGTTCCAGTACTTCGAGACCCTCCGGGACGAGGTCTCGCCACCGGTCGAAGAGCTCCGAAGCTTCCGCCTGCGGCAGACGCGCGGCTAGCTGGGAAGCAAGGCTCCCGATGAGTCCCTCGGGACCGTCGTGGGCGACCCGCTCCCAATGCGACCGCGACGCCGCGGGCGGAGCTACAAAGCGCACCAGCGGGTCGAACTCGGCTGGCGCGTCACCTGAGCCGCTTCGGTCAGCGATCTGCCCCTGTTCGAGCAGCCGCCGAAGGTCGCCTGTCTCCAGTTGCAAGGCCTGCTCGAGACACTGCACGCGGAGGCCGGCCGCGGACGAGAACCAACGCTTCAGCACCTCCGGCGTCGGCTGCCGGAGCCGAGAGAGATCGGACGTCAGTGTCGTCACCGCGGGCGCCGCGGGCCGGTCATTGTGCTTGGCCTGCGCGGCCCAAGCGGCTCGGACGGCGTCCGCGACGTCCTTCCATGCGCTATGGGCGCTCCGGTCGAAGCGGCGGTGCAGGCCGGTCGCCCACACACGTTGACCCTCAGGTCCGAGAACGTACTGCTGCATCACCACGACCTCCAAGCCGAGCGACGACGCGAACGCCGGCGAGCGCTCCCCCTGCGGTTGCGGTAGACAGTCAGCACCGATCCGTCGCGCAGCAAGATGGCCTCGACGCCAAGGTAGTGGTGGAGGTCCACCCCAATCGTGCGCCATTGTTTGGCGGTGCGGTGGTCGATACGCATGGCGGTGCGACCCTGGCCACAGCGCACCTCACGTCCATATTCACAGGCCGCCCAGACTGCCTCGTATGGGATGGCGCGCTCGTCGGCGCGCTCGATCGCGTGTCGCGTCATGGGGAGGTCTCGATAGAGTCTCGCTGCTGACATGGCTGCTCCTCGGTTGGTCCACGAGCAACCTAGGGTGAGACCTTCAGAATTCTCAAGGACAAGATTGTGCAAGCCTTGTGTAACTTCTCTGCAAGATACTGTTGGGGCCGCTTCTATGTCGAGAAATCTGGAGGAAAGCGGTCTTTGTGCTCTGTCCCACGAAACGGTTGTCAGCGTCTTTGCGCCACCTACGTTGACCTGAGCCCGTCGGCCATAGCTCCGACCTGGAGCGGCCTATGCAGTCCCCCACCCAAGCGCGCTCCCCGCTCGACAAGCCCCGCCTCCACCGTGCCACCCGCCTCTTCATCGTCCTCTCGGACGCCTGGCTCCATCGCTCCGGCAGGAGCCTCCACGGCGAGCAGACTATCGAGGCCCGTCTCCTCGCAGCAGTCGAAGCCGTCGAGAGCGCCGCGACCACCCACCGCGCGATCGCCCACCGCGTCACCCGCGGCAACCTGGTCAACCGCATCGCCCACCTCCTGCGCTGGCACACGGAGCGCCGCACCGACCGACGCGCCCGCCCCCGCCCAGGCTTCTGGACGACACCCCCCGTCCACTTCCACCCCAACCTCACGGGCGACGAAGCCCTCGCCGCCCGCATCGCCGACGAGCTCGAGGCGGTCCGCGGCCGCGTCGACGACGCCCTCGACCGCACCCTCGCCGCCAACCCGGTGACCCCAGCACGCATCCTGGGCCTTTGGCACGGCGCCCAAGCCAAGATGACCGGCGCAGCACGGAGCCGCCCGCCCGTAGACGCCTACATCAAGGACAGAAACGGCCCAGTCAGCGCGGCGGCCGCGCTGATCGCCGAGCTCTGCGACGAATCCCTCGACACGCTCATCCGACAGCACCGCACCACGGGCCACCGCCACCGCAAGCCCGACCCACCCGCCGGCGGCGACAGCGGCTTCTTCTTCGGCGCCACCGGCGCCCCGGGCTGGACGCCCCTCCACTTCCTCGCCGACGCGCTCGGCCTGCGATGGATCCAACGCGCCTTCCTCGGCGCCAGCTCCGCCGGCCCGCTCCTCGCCGACGCCCTCGACGGCGGGGCAGGGTGGACCCCGCCGCCAGCCGAAGCCCACCACCCGACCCTCGATCACTTCGCCGCCATCCCCATCACAGAGCTCGAAGCGCTCATCCACGATCGCCGAGCCAACGACAAGCCACTGGCAGCGACCCTACTCACCGCCAGGCTCCGCCGACTGAACCAGTCCGGCTGCCTCGACGAGCTGATGGCCGACCTCCTACAAGCGCTCAATCAGCAAGAGCTCCCCCTCGAGTCTCTCGTGCAGCTCTGGACCGAGCTCCTCCCCTGGGACCGCACCACCGTGCTCGCCGCCCGCATCGACGAGGCCGCCATAGCATCGCCCCACGAGCTGACCTGGCGCCCAGGCACCACCCCAGATCCAGAGACCCACCACCATATGGACGGCCACTGGTACGAGCTCCGCCGCCCGATCCATCACGATGGCTCCGCCCTCGATTGGCAGACCCCCACCCGCGTCTGGCACCCAGGCCCAGCCCTGGCCCCACTCCTCCTCCGCACGCCCATCCTCAAGCCCGACGAGTGACACCCTCCCCCGCCCGACCGCTTTGGTCCCGGTCCAGGTCCCAAGGCCACCAAGCCAACCCCCGCTTGCCAAGCCCAGCCAAGCTCGCCTACCGTGCAACCGGCTGAATTCACAGCCCAACAAGCGAGAGGAGCAAGCCAGAGCCGCCTTCTAAACCGACGGTCGCAGGTTCGAATCCTGCTGGGCGCGCCGTGCACGCTAGGGGCTGGAGCCAGCCCCTCACGAGTGAAAAGCGTGGTCTTCACTCGTTTCACCCCGACTCTCGAGCGCTGACGCGCTCGCTCAAGCCCGGCGTAGCGGGCTTGAGTGTCGGCCGGCGTCTGGAGTCTTGGTCCCATCTTGGGCCACAGAGCTCTGGAGCAAGACCCGTGATTGGGGCATCTCGCCGCACCCGTTGGTTTGAGAGTTAGCGTTCTCTTGAGGATGACGCGGTGGCCGGCGGCTTTGCTACGGGGCGCGCCGGTGCCACGGGCCTTCGGCGCCGTAGAGGGCAGGCTCGCTTACGCTCACGGGCCCGCGTCCCGCCCTTGAGTGTGCCTACGTCCCGCGGCCGTGGGAACGATTGGATTGAGCGGGAAGAGATACTCCCTTCCAACCCGCTACGCCTGGCGGCGCGCCGTTACACCAAATGCTGGGACTCTACTCTTACCTCGACGCTTACGACGGCCTGGGCGCCCAGCGGGCCACCCACATCAGGCACTTACCTACGGCGGATTGAGGTACACCGAGTGGCAGCGAATTAAAGAGAAGGCGTTTAGTCTGGGGTGCATACTCCCTTCACGCAAGACAGGCCAACGAGGCACCGCGGTGACCTGTCCCTTCGTTCGGGGTCAAAGGCAGTGCACGCCGCACCGCGCGCCAAGCGTTTTCGGCAGACGCCTCGGACACAGGTCAGCCGCCTATACGAGCCTCCACAGTAGCCAGCGGAGCAAGGGTTTTTGTTGACAAGCTTAGTAACGTATACCTGCCGCGAGAGATGACAGACGTACGGCCATCCACAGCGCCGCGCTCCCTTCTCTCGAACTGCACAGGATTCGCCGCCGACGGGTAGCCTCTCGCAGCGACCTGGATGTCCAGGGCGATAGCCAAAGCAGAACGCGCCGCCGATCGCTCTCGTTCTGCACTGGCCCGGGTGGCGACAGACACCCCCAGGGCGCACGATAGGCATGCACTGATCCCCTTTGGGCGTTGCCAAGCAGAGGAATCCACTTTGGCAGGCTTCCTCGGTGTTGTCCCCCGCGCCCTTCCAGCGAACGCAGGACTCGCGTTCGCCTCGCTTTGGCGTGCACCGTAGTCCCAACGCGGTACGCAAGCAGGCCTGTCCCTTGGCGCAGTCCGTGGCCCAACCCCGTTCAACGCATGGACTGCCGCGACTGAGCTTCTTCTGGCAAGTCTTGGTCTTCGGATCGCACACCAGCGAGGCGGAACAGACGAGACTGCACTTTGCGCCCACAGTTGTGGGAGTAGGGGCACATCGCCCGCGAATACAAGACATCGGTCCTTGAGTTCCACGGGTATGGAGACAGTCCACCAGCGTCTTGCAGACCTTTCCGGCGACAGCGTAGGCGGTGCACACCCCCATTTTGTGCTCTAGATCGCCACCGTGGCAGTGGCCCTGGGCGCAGTCGTGAATGCCGAGACACGCGCCGCCCAGGGGCACGAGGCCGCGAAATACGCCTTTGCAGGTGTCCCCCGTCCGCGAGTTCGTGCCTGCACACATCGCCGCCCACTCGCGCAGACAAAGGGCCGCTCGCCGTGGGTCGTAGGCGACTCGTCCAGCGGCCACGCTAGCCTTGGTGGCGCGGCGAGTTGCTGCCCGAACCATCTCATCCGAGTCGAGGCAGGTGCGGACAGCTGCTTCCAACGCGGCGTCGTCCAGGTCGCCCAACTTGCAGGTACAGATATGGTCCCTCAGACGCTCTTGATATTGAGCCAGAACCACTGTCGCTGAGACAGCTACTGCCTTTTTCCCTGGAAGTGGGGGCAAGCCACTAGGCAATGGGATGCTCCGTGGCGGACGAACCGTGGAGGTTCGCTGTAGCTGCGCCGGAGGCTTTGCATGGTGCTGTGTGGAGGTTTCTGGCGTCGGCGCAGACAACGCCCGAGTGGGAGGGATGAGCCTGGAAAACCAAACCAGCAAAGCGGCCAGCACCAAGGCAAGGCACGCGACGGCCAGTGCACGGACGAGACGTCTCGAATCTGTCTGCTGCTGTGCCATGGAGTCTCGCTCTTTGGTCGATACTCAACGTCAGATGAAATCGGACGTTGAACAGGCGTGCGCATCCAAGCTGCTTCCCCGGCGCTCCGAGGCTGGCACCCATGTCCCAGCAAATCAAGGTGTTTCGGGACTGAACATCCGCTGTGCAACTTCGTCGGCTCGGCCAGTCGGCCGGAGACAACAGCCAGAAATCGCGAGGCAGCCAGAGGCAAGCTAGGGTAGATGTACGAGCAACGACCAACTGGCCAGGCAACACTCCGTGAACAGCTGCTCCCTCGACCGCCTCGAGACCCTGCACTGCCCCCCCTTCCGTCAAGACACTCGCCGGCGCAAGAATGGGCCTCGTAGCGGCGGTGTCTTGAGCGTATCGGGCACTGCAAGCGTCATCGGCGGCACAACGTCCGACCGGCGGTCCGGTCTCGGGTGAGACCGCCGGTCGGATGTCGCGCCACCTCGGGAAGATGATTCGATGGCCTGCTCTCATGCCGCGGCCGCCGTCGTCGCGCCGAGCCGGCTTGCACGTCGCTCTGCGGGGGTTTGCCAGTCGAGTGCCTGGTGCGGACGTTCGTGGTTGAAGCTCCAGCGCCATCTCTGCAGCGCGGCATGTACCTCGTCCGCGTATTCCCAGTCCCGGAGCCAGATGCTCTCCACCTTCATGGTCTGAATCGTCCTCACTG
>JAUIAC010000114.1 GCA_030425545.1 bacterium
GAACTCGATCTTGCGCACGTCGTCCGCGAGCACCTGCCGGCGCCCCTCTTTCTCGGGCACGTCGTCGATGATGACCTTCTCGCGCCGCACCAGCGCGGGCAGCCCGCCGCCCGCCTGCCGCTCGAGGAAGTACTCGACCACGCCCTGGTCGCTCTCGATGTTGCCGCGCGAGATGCGGCGGTGGCCCATGTACGTGAACGCCAGCCGGTTGCCCTTGCCGAGGAAGATGGTCTTGGTGGAGCGCTGCTCGCCCTGGTGCTTGCTCAGGTAGGCCATGGCGATCTCGCGCTGCATGCGCCCGAGGGCAACGCGCGCGGCGTGATAGCGGTCCTGCATCTCGCGGTTGTCGCGGATGGCGCCGAGCACCGCGGAGATCGACGTGCCGAGGATCGCGCCCATCATCGCCAGCAGCGCCGCCGCGACCATGATCTCCATCAGCGTGAAGCCGCGCTCGCCCTGGCGCACCCGCCGCCCCTGAGGTGCGGAGCGCCCGGAGATCCGGCGTCGCAGCAGCTGGCGTAGCGTCTTCATCGGCGCCCCGCTGGGGCACGGACTGGCGGCGCGCCCGCCGCACCTGGAGCGTTGGCACCCTGCTGGGCCGCGATGGCCTCCTGCATGTTCCGCTGGTCCACGATCTGCTGGACCATGCGCGCCTCTTCTTCGCTGACGGCGGTGGTGAAGCTCTCGATCTCCAAGGTGCGATCTTCGCCTTCGGCGTCGATCCAGCTCAGCCGGACCTTGATCTTGCGGGTCCGGTCGCTCGCGCGCTTGAGGATGCGCGGCAGCAGCTCGGCGATCATCAGGCCCATGCTCATCTGCAGCACGGCGATGTTGATGTCGCAGAGCCCGAGCAGGTTCATGCCCTGCTCACCGCTCATGAGGATGGTCTGGATCAACGACATCATGTCGCCGCCCTTGGCCAGGCTGGACAGGTCGAGCCCGGTCTTCTTGGCGTCGCCGCCGACGTCGCCCAGGTCCTTCAGCGCTTCTTCGCCGGCGTTCTTCTTGCCGCCGCCGCCGCCGTTGAGCTTGTCCAGCGCGCCGGAGTTCTGCAGTTCCTCCTGGGCCTGCGAGAGCAAGTCCTGGGAGTTCTGCGTCATGTCGGCGATGGCGGAGGCGTCGAGGTTCAGCCCCACCAGGTCGTACTCGCAGTGGAACTGCTTGGCGTAGGCCTTGGGCAGCTCACACTCCCGGCCCTCGAGGTCGTTGCTGGGGAAGCCGTCTTTCCGGTACTTCTCCTCGATGTCGAGCACCACGCCCCGCAGCAGCAGCGCCGCCGCCGTGGACCGGTAGACCCGCTTGCCGTAGATGGCCGAGGTGCTCGACGAGGCCGAGATCACGGCCAGCGCGAAGGCCAGGATCGCCATGGCGATCAGGATCTCGAGCAGCGTGAAGCCGGACGTCGCCCGCTCCCGCTGCCGCTCGCTCCCGCGCCTGGTCTGTCCCGCGTTCATCGCTGTTCGCCTCTCCTGTCCGCGGCGCGCGTGGGCACCGCTGAGGTCTCAGTCCTGGTCGAAGAAGTCGTCCGTGGACATCTTGTCGAGGTGCACGCGCGCCGAGCCCTGCAAGGCCAACACCTGCACCGTCATCACGTCTTCGTCGTCGTCCTTGTCCTGCACGTAGATCATCGCCGCCTCGGCGGTGCCGTTGGGGAAGAAGGTCACGTGCGCCTTGCCCGACGTGGTCAGCTCGCGCTGGTGGCTGGTCATCACGCCGCCGAAGACGATGCCCTTCTGCAGCTTTCGCGCCTTGAGCAGCTTGGTCTTGGCCTGGCCGAACTTGGCGACCTGCGGCTTCGGCGCGCCGTCCTCGTCGTCGCTCTTGTCGGCCGCGGTCTCCTGGCCGCCCTCGCCGTCCTCTCCTTCGCCGGGGAGCAGGAACATCTTGCAGGGGTCGCGCGAGTCCTGGGCCTCGCCCCAGTAGGTGCCCTTCTCCAGGTCGATCACCAGACGATGCACTTTTCCGTTGAGCACGGAGAGGTTGTAGAGGTAGCGCACCGCCACCGCGAGCTTGCCTGCGTCGGACTGCACCGACGCGCCGCGGATGTTGCCGATGCCCACCGCGACCACCGTAGTCACCACGGCGATGACCGCCATGACGACGACCAGCTCGATGAGCGTGAACCCCCGCTGCCCGCGCACGCGACCTGTGTCGCTGCGACGCGCGCGCCGCGGGGGCGCTCCGACGCGGGTCCTACTCGTCATCATCGCCGTAGCAGATGTCGTCTTCGGTGCCGGTCTTCTTGTCGTCGCCACCGGAGCAGAGCGTGAAGCCGTCGCCCTCGGCGCTGTACTGCAGCTCGACCTTCCAGGGGTCGCGCAGGTTCGACTTCTTCAGCTTGGCGCGCTTGCCCTCGGTCAGCGACTCGAGGCTGTCGGGGTAGTCGCCGTTCCGCGCCTCGTAGGCCTCGATGACGGCGCCGATGGTGTTGACCTGCGCCTTGGCGGTGTCGGCCCGCGCGTCGCCGAGCATGCCGAACACGCCCACGGCCAGCGCCGAGCCCAGGATGCCGATGATGACGATGACGACCATGATCTCGATCAGGGTCATGCCGCGCTCGCCGGCGCGCACGGCCTGCCGGCTCGGCGCGTGTCCGAGGTCGTGGAAGGCCTGAATGTGGCTGTCGTACTGCATGTCACTCACTCCCGGGGGGCTGCACCCCCCTGCTTTCCCAGCGGCTCAGCCCTTGACGGCCGAGGTCAGCTGCATCATCGGCAGCAGGATCGCGGCGACCAGAAAGGCCACCATGATGCCCATGCCCACGATCATGATCGGCTCGAGGATCGACGTGAGCGCGTTGACCCGCGTGTCGACCTGGTTCTCGTAGCTCTCTGAGACGTTCTTCAGCATGTTCTCGAGCTCACCCGAGCGCTCCCCGATGGCCACCATGTGCACCACCATGGGCGGGAACTCCTCCGAGCGCTTCAGCGGTCCGCTGATGGTGTCGCCCTCGCGGATGGCAGCCCGCGCCTCCTCGAGCACCGCCGCGAGCACCTTGTTGCTCACCACGTTCTCGACGATCTCCATGGCGGTCAGCAGCGGCACGCCGGAGCTCAGCAGGGTCGCCAGGGTCCGGGCGAAGCGCGCGATGGCGATCTTGCGCACGAGGTCCCCGAGCACGGGCACCTTCAGCACGAAGGTGTCCCACTTCACCGCGCCGGTCTCGCTGGTGCGCCACCGGTTGAAGAGCACGCTGACGCCCACCGCCAGCAGCAGCAGCAGCGGCCACCAGCCCGAGAGCAGGTCGCTGGAGAAGATCAGCATCTTGGTGATGAAGGGCAGGTCGGCGCCCAGGTCCTCGAACATGATGGTGATCTTGGGGACCACCAGGACCATCATCGCCGCGACGATGAGCACGCTGATGAGCAGCATGATCACCGGGTAGGTCAGCGCGCCGATGATCTTGTTGCGCAGCCGCACCTGGGCTTCGGTGAAGTCGGCCAGCCGCTGCAGCACGATCTCCATGGTGCCCGACGACTCGCCCGCGCGGACCATGTTGGCGTAGGTGGAGCCGAAGACCTTGGGGTGCTTGGCCAGGGCCTTGTGGAAGGCCGTGCCCTCGTTCAGCTCGGTGCGGACCTCGGAGAGCACGCGCTTGAGCTTCGGGTTCTCGACCTGCTCGACGATGGCGGTCATGGAGTCGACCAGGGGCACACCTGCCTTCTGCAGGGTGGCCAGCTGGCGGGTCATCTCCGACACGTCCATCGGGGAGATGCGGGTGAAGATCTCCTGCAGGTCGATGTCGCTGGAGCCCGCGGTCTGCTTCTGGCCGGCCTTCACGCGGCCGCCGCCCTTGCCCTTCTTGCCGCTGGAGCTGGTCTGCTTGTACTCGGTGAGGAAGACCTTGTCGCGACGGAGGGCGGCCTTCAGCGCCTTGACGTTGTCGACGTCGAGCACGCCCTTGACGGTCTTCCCGCCCGCGGACTTTCCGATGTACTCAAAAACCGGCATCAGTCCACCGCCGCAGTGTGCATTGGGGGCACGGGGCTCGTGCCCCACCTCTCAAGAAGCGTGGTTCTTGCGAGCTTCCCCTCTGCGTCTGGGCGGCGTGGCCGCCCCTGTCCGATGGTGCGCGTGAGCTGCATCAGTCCACCGCCGCAGTCGCGATCCGCATCACTTCTTCGATGGTGGTGCGGCCTTCCATGGCCTTGATGGCGCCGTCCATGAGCAGCGTCTTCATGCCGGCGCGGAGCGCGGCCTTCTTGATGGCGCCGGCGTCCTCCTTGTCGACGACCATGCGCTTGACGCCCTCGTCGGGCACCAGCAGCTCGTGCAGGCCCATCCGCCCCGCGTAGCCGCTGCCGCCGCACTCCGGGCACCCCTTGGCGCGGTGGAAGTGCGCGGTCGCGATGCGCGGATCGTCCGAGCTGACGCCGATCTGCTCGAGCTCCAGGCCGGTGGGCTTGTAGGGCTCCTTGCAGTCTCGACACAGCGTGCGGCACAGGCGCTGGGCCAACACGCCGATGATCGACGACGAGAGCAGGAAGGGCTCGACGCCCATGTCGACCATCCGCGTGAAGGTCGACGCGGCGTCGTTGGTGTGGACCGTGCTGAACACCAGGTGACCGGTGAGCGAGGCCTGGACCGCGATCTCCGCCGTCTCCAGGTCACGAATCTCACCCACCAGCACCACGTCGGGGTCCTGACGCAGCGTCGCGCGCAGGCCCTTGGCGAAGGTGAAGCCGATCTTCGGCAGCACCTGCATCTGGCCGACGCCCTCAAGCTGGTACTCGACCGGGTCCTCGATGGTGAGGATGTTCACCTCGGGCTTGTTGATGGTCACCAGCGCCGAGTAGAGCGTCGTCGTCTTGCCCGAGCCGGTGGGCCCGCAGCAGAGGATGATGCCGTTGGGCCGACGGATCAGGGCGTCGAGCATGTCCACGACCTCTTGCCGCATGCCCAGGGCGAGCAGGTCCAGCGTGGTCGAGGTCTTGTCGAGCAGACGCATCACGATGCGCTCGCCGTGGGCTGTCGGGATCGTCGACAGGCGCAGGTCGATGTCGCGACCGGCGACCTTGATGCGGATACGGCCGTCCTGCGGCAGGCGCTTCTCGGCGATGTTCAGGTTGCCCATGATCTTGATGCGGCTGGTGATCGCGGGCTGAAAGCGCTTCGGCGCCCGCACGATCTCGCGCAGCACGCCGTCTTTGCGGAAGCGGAAGAGGACGTACTTCTCCATCGGCTCGATGTGGACGTCGCTGACCTTCTCCTTGGCGGCCTGGTTCAACACCGAGTTCACCAGCCGGATGATCGGCGCCTCGTCGTCCTCGTCGAGGATGTCCTTGGCGGCGTCCTCGAGCTCCGCCGCGATGTCGCCGACGCCGTCTTCCTTGGCCATGTCGTCGACGACCTGGTCGGCGCGGGCGCGGCGGTCGAAGGCGTGGTTCACCGCCTCGTGGAGGATGTCGGGGGTGACCAGATAGGGCTCGATGGTCGCCTGGTCGTACATCACCCGCAGGTCGTCGAGCACGTCGACGGCGAGCGGGTTGCAGAGCGCCACCTCGAGCACGCCGCCCTCGTGCAGGGTCGGCAGCACGCCGGCGCCCTTGGCGTAACCCATGGACAGGGGGCCCACCAGCGAGACGTCGATCTCGTCCAGGTCGATCTTCTCTTCGACCTCCATGCCGAACTGCTTGCCCAGCGCGCGGGTCAGCTGCAGCTGCGTGATCGCGTCCATCTGCGTCAGGATCTCGCCGATGAGGCCGCCACGCTCCGCCTGGATCTCGAGCGCGTCCTCGACCTGCTGCGCGGTGCAGGCGCCCTCGCTGACCAGGATCTCGCCGAGCAGGCGCGCGTCCACACCGCTGTTCATGGCGGGCGCGGGCGGCGGCGCGGAGGGCGGTGGGCCCATGGGTGGCGCGGGGATGGTCACTGCGTTCCTCCAGGGGAGCGTCGGCTCCCGCTGCGTCCTCGAGCGGCTACTTGCCGGCCTTCTTGTTGTCCGGGGCGGCGCGCTTCTTGTTCTTCGCCGGCAGGTCGATGACCTCCACCTGCGGCTGGTTCTTCAGCGTCTTCTCGTGCTCCTCGAAGGGGTTGTGCTCGAGGTCGTGGTGCTCCGGCGGCCCGACGATGTCGACGTCGGCGTTGTCGTAGTAGGCCTTCTCCATCAGCTTGCGCTCGGTCTTGCTCTTCTCCACCGCGGCGTAGATGAGCTGCAGCAGGCCGGACTTCTTGCGGAAGTCGATCTTGCCGGCGTGCTCCTTGCGCTTGGTGGCCAGCTCCTCGGCGAACTTGCGCAGCTGCGCCATCTTCTCGTCGTGCAGACGGCGAATGTCGCTGGGATCCTTGATGATGTGCGGCACGACGATGAGCAGCAGGTTCTTCTTCTCGATGCGCTTGGTGCTCTTGCGGAAGAGGATGCCGATGAGCGGCAGGTCGCCGAGCAGCGGGATCTTGGCCACACCCGTGGTCTCCCGGTCCTGGATCAGCCCGCCGATGACCACCGGCTGCTGGTCGCGCACCACCACCGTGTTGGTGACCTTGCGCTTGCTGGTGGTGGGCCCGAGGTTCGGGTCCATGGCCTCGATCTCGTCGAGCTTCTGGTCGATCTTGAGCTTGATGAAGTTGCTCTCGTTGATCTGCGGCGTGATCTTCAGGGTCAGGTCCACGTCGATGAACTGGATCATCGAGCCGAGCCCGCCGCCGAGGCCACCGAGGCCGCCGAGGCCGCCGAGCGCGCCGAGCGCCCCCGCTGCGCCGCCCGTGAGTCCGCCCGCGAGGCCGCCGAGGCCGCCCAGCCCGCCACCGAGGTTGGCCTGGCGATACGGCACCTTGCGGCCGACTTGAATCTCCGCCTCTTCGTTGTTCAGCGTCAGGATGTGCGGCGTCGACAGCACGTTGACGTCGCTGTTCTCCTGAATCGCCTGGATCAGGAAGCCGAACGCGGGGATCGACAGGGTCACGCCCGAGGCCACGGCCGAGCCGGTGTTGCCCGTGTTGAGCTGCAGCAGCGGCCCCTGCAGACCCGCGGCGATGCCGCCCGAGTTCAGCTGGCTGATGTCGACGCCGCCCATGCCGAGGCCGCCGAGCCCGAGCAGCAGCGGGACCTCGTCGCCCCCGATGTCGAAGGTGGTGCCGGCCGATCCTGCGATCTGCGTGGTGCGGTTCTTGGTGGTCGAGATCTCCATGATCACGGCCTCGACGTAGACCTGCTTCCGCCGGCGGTCGAGCTTGGCGATGACCTTCTGCAGGCTCAGGTAGTCCTTGAGCGAGGCCTCGATGACCAGCGAGTTGGTCGCCTTGTGGGCGGTGATCTTGACCTCGCCCTCGAAGAGCGCGGCCGACCCGCCGCTGCCCCCTCGGCTGCGTCCCTTGCTCTTGCCCCGACCCCGGCTCCGACCCCGGCTGCTGCCGCTCGAGCCGCCTGCCAGCGACTGCAGGGTCTGCGCGAGGTCCTCGGCGTCGGCGTTCTCGAGCGCGTGGATATGGATCTGCCCCTCGCCCGGGATCGGCACGTCGAGCTTGCGGATGAGCCGGTCGACCTTCAGGTAGCTCGACCGCGAGGTGATCATGATGATCTGGTTGGTGCGCTCGTCGGCGATGACCTTGGAGATGGTCACCTTGGTGATGTCCGAACCGCCCGTGGCCCGCGCCGGCGTGCGACGGCGACCCCGGCTGCGGCTCCGGGTGCGGGAGCTGCCCTTCTCGCCGAAGACGGCGTTGATCTTCTCCACCAGCTCGGCCGCCTGCATGTGCTGCACCGGCCGGATCCAGATCTTCTCCTTGCCCAGCGGCACGTCGACGTCCTTGAGCAGGCGCATCATGCGGCGGATGTTGGCGCCGGTGTCGGTGATGATCAGCGTGTTGTTGGGCTCGTAGGTGAAGATGTCGCCGCCGGTGCCCTTGAACTTGCCCAGCAGCTGCTCCATCTGCTTGGCCTCGATGTGCTCCAGGCGAACCAGGCGCGTGACGATGCGGTCCTCGTTGGGTACGCGGGCCTTGGGGCCCAGCACCGGCGAGCCGCTCGCCCGCGCCTTGTTGGCGTCGACGATGTGGAAGAACTTGCCGCGCTTGGTGATCGTCATGCCGTTGACGTGCAGGGCCGACAGGTAGGCGCGGTAGGCCTCGTACACGCTCACCGGCTGCGGCGAGAGGATGGTCACCTTGGCGCCGCGGCGGTTGCTCGCGATGAGGAAGTTGCGGTTGGTCCAGCAGCTCACCAGCTTGGTGATCGCCTCGAGGGGCGCCTGGTCGAAGTCCAGGGTGACCTTGGCCGTGGGCGGCAGCTGCACGCACTTGATCTCGGCGCCGAAGTTGGTCTTGAACTTGATCCAGTCCGGGATCTTCTTGTGATCCACGGTCGGCGACGCGCCGGCGCTGTCCCCGCCGGTCGACGCGGGCCGCGCGCCGATGGACTTGGTCGTCTCGGCCGGGTCGTACTTGGGGTCGAGTCGCGAGCGTGTGCGCTTGCGCTTGAACACGCCCACGCCGGGGCCTGCCTTGACCTTGCGCTTGCCGGACTTGTTGAACGTGCCGGCCTTGTTCGTGCGCACCGGCAACCGGCGCGTGGGCTCGGCAGCGGCGGCGCCGCCCAACAGGGTCACGCTCAGAAACAGCGCCCAGGCGGCGCGGGTGGTGCAGGGCGGTCCTGACCTCATGTGTTCGTCCTCTCGCGTCGGCAGACGGCCGGAGCGGCCGCGGCCTCTGTTCAGCGCACGATGTAGCGCAGCGTCTTCAACATCCCACCGCGCTCAACCTGCACAGTGAGACGGGATTTGTTCTTGAGCCCCTCGTACAGGGCCAGGGCCTTGTTGGGGCTGTCGATTCGGTTGCCGTTGATGACCTTGACGATGTCACCGTTCTGGAAGCCGATGTCGCGGAACAGGCTGCTGGAGCCCATGCCGATCATGCGGAAGCCGTCGTACTTGCCGCGGTGGTAGTTCGGCACCACGCGGGCCTGCTGGCCCAGCGACGCCAGGTTCTTGAGCTTCTTGTTCAGCATGCCGCGCTCGATCTGGTAGCTGGTCGAGCTGATGCGGCGGACGCCCTTCTTCGACCCGGCGGCTGCGCGCGTGGCCCGCGGCGTTGGACGCTTGCCGGGCCGCACCGTGGGCGCGACGGTCGCCGAGGCCACCTTGCTGTCCGACCCCTTCGGCTTCGGCCACAGGGGAGCGATGGTCAGCTTGTTGCTCTCTTTCAGCACCACATAGGTGCGATAGATTCCCTCGACGCGCGCCTGGCCACCGAGCAGCTCCACCCCGACGCGCACGATCTTCTGCTCGCGCCGGTTGACCTCCATGGTCGCCTTGGAGAACTGCGCCGGCATGACCACCATGGTGCCCAGCAGCTTGATCGGCAGGCTGGTGACCTCGTAGCTGGCCTCCACCGGGCCGGTCTCCTCGGGCACCTCTTCGTCGGTGCCCTCCTCGGGCTCGTCCACCGCGGCCGGCGGCGGCTCGTCGATGAGGAAGGGGCTGGCCGCGGCCATCGCCCCACCGGCGCCGCGCCCTGCACGGGCCTGGGCCAGCCGGTCCGCCAGCGAGCTGCCGCCCTTGCCGGCGCGCAGGCTCGCCACGTCGACGTCGTTGCCGCTCGCCGCCGAGAGCTTCATGCCCAAGAAGCCATTGACCGAGCCCCCCACCAGCCACGCGATGATCGCGAGACCGAGCAGGTTGACGACCCAGAACTGGCGCTTGAGCAGGGTCTCCATGGGGCGGCGATTCTCCGGTCGTGTGAGGCGGCGTCGGGGCCGCGTGTCCGTGTGGGGCCCCGCGTTGGTGTGGGCCTTCCCTCTCTTATCCAGCAAAGGTCGTGCCAGCCGGGCGGGGTCGCGAACCGGCCGGGATCACCGGGTGATTCGTGCTCCAGTGAGCTTTGGCGCGCGACTGCATGTCATCTTGTCTCGGGGCCGTGTGAGGGCGCGGTGCCATTTTGTCATTTCGGGCGTCGTGTGGCCGAAGGCTCGGGTTCAAACCACGCCGCCGCGCCGACATTCCAAACATGCGACGTCGGCCGGCGCAGCAGGTAGGCTCCCCGCATCGAGGAGGACACGATGCTCAGCCGTCTCGCTCGCACAGCTGCCTGCGACCGCCCGTTCCACGCCCCTGCCGACGGCGCCCTCACGGGCGTGGTCCCCCGCGCTCGCGCGCTGGTGGTCGCCCTCTGCGTCACCGCGCTCGTGGGCCTGCCAGGGTGTGGCGAAGAGGACGGCGACCCCAAGGACGCCGCGTCTGTACCCATGGACTCGGGCGGGGCCTCGCTCTTCGACACCGGCGCCACTGCGACAGACGGGGGCGCGCAGGACACCGGCGGCGCGGCCGACACCGGCCCCGCGCAGGACACGGCGGTCGCCGACGCGCCCATCGACGTCAACTTCCCCGTGGGCGACGGCGCCTGCACGCCGCAGTGCAACACCTCCGCGGGCCTGAAGGTGTGCGGGCCCGACGGCTGCGGGTCGGTGTGCGGCTTCTGCCCCACCGGCAAGGTCTGCGCCGCCGACGGCAGCAAGTGCGAGGACTTCTGCAAGCCCGACTGCTCGACCAAGAAGTGCGGCGACAACGGCTGCGGCGGCTCCTGCGGCGACTGCCCGAAAGACTACAGCTGCGGTGTCGACTTCCTCTGCCACGAAGACTCGTGTGTCGCATCGTGCACGCTCGCTGGCGGAGGCAAGAAGCTGTGCGGCAGCGACGGCTGCGGCGGCAGCTGCGGCACCTGCGGCGCGGGCGACGTGTGCGTCGACGCGCAGGGCGTGTGTGAGGCCACGGCGTGCAAGGGCATCCCCGCGGGCGGCAAGTGCGAGGGCGATCTGCTGATGGAGTGCGAGGGCAGCGGCGCCAGCGGCAAGAAGAAGGTCACCGACTGCAGCACCCAGCTCCCCAAGGGGCAGAAGGTGTGTGGCTACGACACGCTGGCTGGGGCCAACGGCTGCATCGACAAGCCGCAGTGCGTGCCGAAGTGCACCTTGCCCGACGGCAGCAAGAAGAAGTGCGGGCCCGACGGCTGCGGCGGCGTGTGCGAGGGCAAGTGCACCGAGGGCTGGGCCTGTGAGCAGGGGGAGTGCGTCGCCAAGGTCGGCGCGAAGTGCGGGCCGTCTTTCCCCGCGGCGGGCGAGTGCAAGGGCACCGTCTGGCGCTTCTGCTCGTCGGGCGTCATCCAGGCCATCGACTGCAAGAGCGCGAACCAGACCTGTGGCTGGAACGCCGGCTCCAAGAGCTACGGCTGCAAGTAGCGCCGCGCCGCTCGAACGCTGAGCGCCCCGGAGGCTAGCGTTGCGCCCGGAGCCGCTCGAGCAGGTCCTTGTGGGCCAACCCCTCGCGCGCACCAAAGGCGCCGTAGAACACCTCGTCGAGCCGCAGCCCGTGCCCTGGGGCCGTGGGTCCCGCCTGGTCGCGGCGGCGGCTCGCGATGCGCGCGGGCAGCGTGCCCGCGTCGATGCGCCCCTTGCCCACCTCCACGAGCGTCCCGACGATGATGCGGACCATGTTGTGGAGAAAGGCGTTGCCCTCCACGGTCACCGTCACCGCGCGGCCTTCGCTGGACACCCGCACCGCGCTCAGGCTGCGAAAGGTGCTCGCCGCGGTGCACGCGGTGGTGCGGTAGCCAGCGAAGTCGTGCTCCCCCTCGAAGGCCGCCGCCGCCCGCTGCATCGCGGCGACGTCGAGCTGCCACGGCACGTGCCAGTGGTCGCGCCGGCGTGTCGGATCCCGGCCGCGGCCGGTCCAGAGCTGGTAGACGTAGCGCTTGCCCACGGCGTCGTGGCGGACGTGGAAGTCGTCGGGGACCTCCAGCGCGTCGAGGATCGCGAGGTCGGCTGGCAGCTCATGGTCGAGCCCGAAGCGGATCCCCTTCACGGGAAGCGGGTCACGGGTGACGAAGCAGGCGGGCATGCGGCGCGCGTGCACCCCCGCGTCGGTCCGGCTCGAGCTGCGCATCTCCGCGGGAGAACCTCGGAAGCGCAGCCAGGCGGCCTCGAGCTCGCCAGCCACGGTGCGGAGATCGCGCTGTCGCTGAAAGCCGTGAAAATCAGCGCCGTCAAAGGCGATCCACAGCAAGACGCGCCGCTCGGGCGCCGGGTCGGCGTCCGGGCTGGCGGGCGCGTCCGGCGCCGCGTCCGGCTGGCTCACAGGTCGAAGGCGAGACCGAAGACCACCAGGTCCGAGCTCAGGTCCAGCGCCTTGGCGTCGCCGAAGTTGGTCAGCGAGAGGCGCTGGTACTCGACGAAGAGGTAGCTGTGGTTGACGCCCATCTCGAGGTCGAAGCCGCGCGCGGCCTTGGGCTCGAACACGTCGAGCAGCAGGCGCAGGCCCACGGTGCCATGGAAGCCCGCGACGCCGCCGCTGCCGTTGTAGACCTTGTTGTCGGGGCCGGTGTAGCTGCTGGTCTCGCCCGTGCCGTCCATGGCCCACCACAGCCCGTAGGCCAGCCCGCCCTTGGCGTAGGGGACCAGGGGAAAGTTGTACTTCTCGGCCAGGAAGTTGAAGCGGTAGACGAGGTCGATGGTGATCGGCACCACCATCAGCTCGGTCTCGTCTTCGGAGGGGGAGCCGTCGTAGCCCTGGGCCTTGCCGGTCTGGGTCCAGTAGCCCACCGAGAAGCCGGCGCCGATCTCGCCAAAGCCGTGCCACAGGCGCCAGTCCACCGACGCGCCCCACTGCAGCGCAGGGTCTTTCATGATGTCGGCGTAGGGCGTGGCCCCCGTGGTCTTGCTGAACTCGGTGTCGATGCCGGGCTGGTAGTAGGTGAAGCGCGCGTCGAGGCTCATGGTCCGCGGTGAGGCCGCCTCGGCCTGCGTGGCGACGCCACCGACGAGCCCGGCGGCGAGCACCGCCGCGAGCGCGCCCTTGGCGCGGTGACTCGAGACCGCGGTGTGCACCGGCACCGTCTGGGACCGCGCGCGGAGGCGCCGGAACACGAGCCCGCACGCGAGCAGGAGCAGCAGCATCGGCAGCGCGCCGTGGCCCGCGCTGCGTGCGGGGCCGGCGCTGCAGCCGTAGTAGCCGCCCTCCGCCGCGCCACCGCTGGCCTTGTAGTACTGCCACATGTCCTGCACCGGCAGCGGCGAGGCCTCGACGACCTTGTCCGCGACGCTCTCATTGTCGTTGCTGTCGATGCCGGTGACGGCCACGTAGTAGGTCTCGCCGTTGGTCAGGCCGGTGATCTGAAAGCTCGCCCCGGTCAGCTTGTCACTGCGGTTGGTCGCCTCGGAGGGCTTGTTCGCGGTGAAGGGGATCTTCGACCAGTACACGCGCGAGAAGGGCGTCGTGCTGTCGTCGGCGACGGTCCAGCTCACCTTCAGGTTCTCGTTGCCCGCCGAGACCGAGCCGACCGTGGGCGCCGGCGGTCCAGCTGTGTCGACCGTGAAGACCATGCCCACGCCGGTGGGCACGCTGGTGCCGGTCCGAGCGCCGTTGGGGTCGTCGACGATGAAGGACACGGTCGCCGTGGTCTCCCCGAGCGCGGAGCACTCCGTGGTGCCCAGCAAGGCTTTGAGATCGATGGTGGTCGTCGTGCTGTAGCTGCTGCCTGCGAAGGGGAGCTGCGTCTTGTTCTTGACGCTGATGCAGCCTCCGTCCTTGTCGCTCGTCGTCCAGGCGAAGTCGGTGTCGACGCACGACTGGCCGGGCGGCGCCATCTTCACAGCGTAGTTCGGGGTCGTCCCGATCCCAGTGTAGTTGGTGTACTGCCAGTCGATGTCGACGTTGGCGTTCGTCAGACCCTTGATCGTCTCGCAGTCCCCGAGGTTGATCACGTGGGTCGCCGCGGCGGAGCCGACCTGCGCGAGCGCGGTCCCGAGGCGGGTCTCCAGGGACCACCCGCTGTCGGCGCCCGACGCCTTGGCGATGCTGGCGGTGAGGATGGCTTGGGCGCTGGCCGTCGTGGGGACGACGACGAGCGCCAGGGCGGCGATGAGCTTCGCGAGAGGGTGCGTCATGGCGCGGTCTGCTCCAGGGTTCGGGGGGCGCCGCAGGTCGCTGCCTCGATGACAGGGCGACGCGCTCCACCGAGAAAAAGATGCACGGTGCGTGCCAAGCGCCCTCGGCGGACAAGAGACGAAAACCACGGGCCTCTGGCGCATTCCCCGGCGCCGCCATCGTGCCGCGGCGACACGCCGACCCCCGGTCACCGCGCGCCTACGTGACATTTTGGCACGGTCAGCCGGTCGACAGGCAGCCTCGGGGCCAGGGCCACGCTCAGGCCTGCGCGGCGGTCCACACGGCGTCGAGCAGCTCCGCCACCTGGACGAGGTTGACCGCGGCGCCGCGCTTGAGGTTGTCAGACACCGCCCACAGACGGACCACATTGCCGTCGACGCGCAGGCGCCCCACGCGGACGTCGCTCGCCTCCGCCACGTCCATGGGCATCGGGTAGCCGGCGTCGACCAGGGTCAGGCCGGCGACGCCCTCGAGGCGGCCGCGCACCTCGTCGAGCGTCGCGCTCCGCTGCAGGCGTGCCGTCACGCTCACCGACGTGCCCACGAACACGGGCACGCGCACCGCTGTGGCCAGCGTGGGCACACCGAGCAGCCGCGTCAGGTCCTGCTCCAGGGCGCGCTCGCCGGCGCTCGCGCCGCCCTCGCCCAGGTCGCCGACCTGGGGGTAGACGTTGAACGCGAGGCGGTGCGGGTGCACCTCGACGTCCACCGGCTGGAAGTTCAGCAGCGACACCGTCTGCTTCGACAGCTCGTTGAGCCCGCCGAGCCCTGCGCCGGAGGCCGGCTCGAGCGAGGTCACGTCCACGTGCGAGAGCCCCAGGTCGCGCAGGGGGTGCAGCGCCACGGCGCACACCAACGCGGCCGCGCAAGGGCTGGCGATGAGCCCGGTGTGGTCCGCCAGGACCTCAGCGTTCAGGTCGGGCACCGCCAGGGGGACGTCCGCCTGGGCGGCAGACCAGCGGGACACGTCGACACACACCGCGCCAGCCTCGCGGGCGGCCGGGATCCAGCGCGCGGCCGCCTCGTCCCCCGCCGCGACGAAGAGGATCTCGACGCCCTCGAGCTGCTCTGGCACCACGGCGTGGGCGCGTAGCGTGCGTTTGCCAAAGGACAGCTCCTCGCCCGCAGAGCTCTCGCTGCACAAGGCCCGCACCTCTGCGGTGGGGAAGCGGCGCTGGTCGAGGGTCTGCAGCAGCTCGCGGCCGACCGCGCCGGTCGCGCCGAGCACGGCCACTGTGTAGCGACGTCGTGGAAACATGGGGACTCCTGGTGCACAGCGATGGGGTCTGAGAGTGGGTGCGCGGCCGGCGGGGCAAAGCCGCCGCTGCGCGGTCGTCGATGCGCCTGCGGAGCGGGCTGCCCCTCCCGCGCGTGCCGCCGCGGCGGCGTCGCCCCGGCGGGGCGCGATCGCGATTCACCCCGCAAGCGCTGAAGCGGTGCGCGCACGCAGACAGGGTAGGGCGGCAGGCGCCTCGGGCCCTGCCCCGAGACAGCGCGCCCCGAGACAGCGCGCCCCGAGACAGCGCCTGTCGCGACGAGCGGGGACGGTCGTCGTCGTGCACGACGCTCCGCGGAGCGAGAGCGCGGCTACTCGGCCGGGCCCTCGGGGCCGCCGGCGCCGCCAGCGATG
>JAUIAC010000753.1 GCA_030425545.1 bacterium
CTGCGGCAGCTCACGTCCGCTGCGTTCCCAGGCATGAAGCCGGCCTGGATCGACGTCACCGGGCTCAACACGGCGGACCAGACCCCGCTGGTGCTGCGCTATCGCGTCACCGCGGCGGCGGCGAGCCAACGCCGCACCCGCCTGCGGCTCGGGCTGACGCCCTACCGGCTCGGCCGACGCTACGCCGCGCTGGCCCAGCGGCGCATGACGCTGCGCATGGGGCACGCGCTCGACGTGGCGGTCACGCTGCGCGTGGCGAGCGCGGGTGGGGCCGTGGCGCCGCTGCTCGAGGCCAAGGCCAGCCATCGGCTCGTGCAGGTCCAGCGAACCACCACGGTGGGCGACACGTGGACGCTGCGCTACCGGCTCCGGTCGCAGATGGGGCTGGTCGTGCCGGCGGCCTACGGGGCCTTCGCCCGGGCGGCCCGCGCCGTGGATCGTGCGGAGGTGGTGACCTTGAGGCGCGAGCCAGGGGTGGCGCCGAGACGGTAGCGCCCCAGCCGGGGCTGGCGATCAGGGCCGCGCCACCTGCGCGAGCAGCTTCCGCACGCAGGCGTCTTCGGGGTGCTTGGCGCCGCGCATGCGCTCGGCGGCGCGCTTCAGCGCCGTGGTGCGCGCGGCCCCCCAGGGCAGCCCCCGCTCGAGGGTCCGCACCAGGTCCAGCGGCAGCGCGCGGGTCCGGCACAGGGCGCGCGCGACCGTGTACAGGCAGGCGCGGCCGTGGGTCATGCCGACAAAGAAGGCCGCGATCTCACTCGACTGAAAGCGCTGGTCGTGGCGCGCGACCTGCTCGCACCGCTGCGCCGCCGGCACCGCGTTGAGCCCCGCGTCCAGCCGCCGCGCGATGAGCCAGTCGGCCACCGACTGGTTGGTGAACCCGACCCGCCCGTCGTCGCGCCGGTCGCCGAAGAGCCGCGTGCGCAGCAAGCCCTGGCAGAAGCGCTTCGGCTCCGAGAGGGCGCAGCTGTCCGCGGCCTTCTCGCAGTCCGCTGCAGACGTGTCGATGGCGCGGTCCATGGCGTGCCGCGAGCCCTGGGCCGCCACCGCGTCGAGCACCTTGAGCAGGGCCTGGGGCGTCCGTCCCGTGTCGTCGAAGCCGTTGCCGAGCGTGTCGAGCGCGAAGAGCCGGTACAGGCTGGCGCGGCTGCCGTCGAAGTGCTTGTCCCAGGGCTGCTGGTGGCGTCCTCGCCGCCAGAAGCCCAGCCGGGTGACCAGGGTCAGGTCGCGCCACGTCATCAGGTGAGGGTGCGCGCAGCGGCCGCCCAGCTGCACCCGACGGTCGAGCCCCAGGCGCTTGAACATGGCCGGCAGCTCGCGGACCTCGGGTCGCTTCTTGCCCCAGTCGCGCAGGGTGCGCTGCACGTCGGAGCACGACTGCGGCTCCAGCTCCACCACGTTCTTGATCGAAGCCAGGTCGGCCAGGGGCGTGGCCACAGGCGGCCGCGTGAACACCAGCACACGCGCCCCCTTGGCCACCGGCAGGGCGTCTCGCACCGAGCGCAGCACGTCGCGATGTCGGGCGTCGGAGACCTCGTCGAGCGAGTCCAAGATCAAGAGCCAGTCGCCGCCGCCGAGGGCCCGGGCCGCCGCGCTCAGCGCACCCTGACGCGCGCTCGGCGACACCCCCAGGGCCTGCGCCGCGGCGGCCAGCACCGCGTTGGGCTCCGCGCCTGGCAGCTTGTGGCTGCCGGGCGGCATCTTGCGGGCGACGCCGAGGTTCAGGTCCACGCGTACGGTGGGCAGCTGCTGGCAGACGTGGGCCTCCAAGGCCTTGGCGAAGGTGGACTTGCCGACGCCGCCGAGGCCGACCACCACCGCGCTGCGCAGCGTGCCGCCCAGCAGCGCGTCGGCGAGCTGGCGCTCGTGGACAAAGGTGCCACGCACCAGCCCGGGCGTGGTGCTCTGCCGCACGCGCAGCTCGATCGGCCGCAGCTTGCCCGCCGCGCGGCGCCGCTCCATCTTGGCGGCCAGGTCGTAGCACCGCGCGCCGTACTGGATCAGCGGCTGGGTCTGCTTGCGCTCGGTGAGCTTGCCCGGCACCACCGCGGTCTCGGTGACGCCGAAGCCGGTCTTCGTCGCGCCCGGCGGCGGCTGGGTGCCGCCACAGCTCACCAGCAGGGCGAGCCCGACCAGGAGGACGCTCGCGAGCGGCGCGCGGGAGCGGGGCGCGCAGGCAAAGCTCGGCGACGCCGCGTCTGCGCCCGGGCTATGCTGCAACAGCGAGTGTGCGCCAGGGGGCGGGGGACGGGTAGGCATGGAGATCCAGTCGTTTGCCGAGACCATCCTGTACCAGCCTGA
>JAUIAC010000754.1 GCA_030425545.1 bacterium
CATTGGACGAAGCCGCTCCGCGGCAAGGCCTGTTCGCGTCGATCAGCCTGACCTCTGCGACGGGAGACGCCACCCGGTGGCTACCCCCAAACTCCATGGTTCGCTCGCAATCCCGCGGGTCTGAACCTCGGAGTCTCCAGCATGAACGACACCCTCGTCCGAGTCGAGCAGGATCTCATCGACCTTGGCAGAAGCATCAACACCCGGCGAAGCTATCTCGGTGCGCTACATGGGTGTGATCCACAACCCGGTCACGCCGCCCTCCGCACCCTCGGTTGATGCTCGCCCAGCGCAGTGTTGAGCAGCCGAGGAAGGTCGTCATGCGACCAGAACTCGGCCCACCTTCCGGCCAAGCCGAGGCACCGCAGGTTCAACAGCGCCTGCGCGACTTCAGGTCGCCATCGCGCCCCCGGCAGCTTCAGCCGGAGTTGGCTTCCTGTGCGATGGAGCGACTCCATCGCGCCCGAGCCGATCTGCATGCCGCGGGCGCCGGCCCCCAGGTAGTCCATCCGAGCGCGAAGACCCCTGAGCTTCTCGACGAAGGCCTGGTGCATGCCCGTGTGCTGGGCGTCGACCGTGTACGCCTCGAGGTAGGCGATCAGCGTGTCGATGCCGAAGCCCGCTGCGATCAGCTGATGGTAGTCGACGGCACGGCGCTTGTTTGGCCTCTTGCGACGCCACGAGCGGGCATGGCACCGCGGGCGTCGGTTGCTTGGCGCCTGACCTGTCAGCGTTGTGATGAGCGTAGCGTAGTGCTCTTTCGTCGCGCGCGTGCCCTTGCCGTACAGGGTGGCTGTGTACTCGCCGAGGTACTCGAAGGCGTGGTAGGCGTCCAAGAGCCAGACCGCATCGGGGAGCGCCCGGGCAAGCCGTCCGTACAGCCACTTTGCACCGTCGGTCACAACGACGAGCAGCGCCGTCACACGACGTGCCTCGCCGCCCTCGCCGCCCTCGCCGGCAGCGCAACGGTAGGTCAGGTCTGTCGGAAGGATGCCCAGCGCGCCGAGCTCCTCCACCAACCGGACGACCTCCTCACAGTCACCAACGGTGAAGTCACCACCGAGGTGGATGATGCCGCCAGTCTTGCGGTCTTGGCACCACAGCCTGACGCCGTTCTTCCACTGCGCAGCCCAGGGGTCGTTGACGTACTACCGGATCGTGTGGGCGTCGCACGAGAAATACATCAGCGGGCGGCGAGTCTTGGCGTCTCGCGTGGCCCGAGTAGCCAGCACTTCAGCGATATCGGCGGGCGTGCGGTACTTCCAAGACCGCTTTATCGACAGGCCGATGGCGACCACGTGCCGCGCCATGGTGTTGTCTTCCACGGTCAGCTTGCCGTGGCTGAACAGCGGCAGCAGCTCGGCGCCTTGGCGGTAGGGGTGCATCGCGCCAGCCTTGCACTCCCACTCCAAGGCGACAGTCGAGGAGCGCGTGCGCCGCTGAGCGACGACCTTGCCTCGGGCCGGCACACGCGTGGTCCAGCCGCCCGCAGCGTTGCGATGGCGGTAGGCCCACGTCCACACGCGGACCTCGCCGAGTGTCGTGCGAACGGTAGTGAAGTACTCGGGCTCCCTGCGCCAGCGCACCTCGTCTGCGGTCAGGCCACGCTCGGCGAGGTCGACCATCGTCGCTCGCCGACACGCTTCCTCGAGGAGCGCGCGCATGGCCTTCGCGCCGACGCGGGTCCCCAGCTCTGCGGCGCTACACTCAAACAACCACTCGTCCGGGTTGTCGAGGTCAGCAGAAGTCATCAATACTTCCAGGTCCTTGCGAAGGTTCTTGGCGATGACGTTGACGGAGGATCCGTTGGAGGCGAAGACGTTGGTCGGCATGGGCGGCGGACCTGTCGTGCCGCAGTGGCACGGGTTGGTGTTACACACCGCTGCCCATGCCCGCTCTTCCGGCGTATGTCGATCTTTCGGCCGCGGCGCCGCCCGCCCCGCTCGGGCCGCCTGCCCGGGTCATGGAGCACGCCCCCAACTTCTCGCGAGGGAGAAAGTGCGTTCATGCCGCCTTGTATGTTTCCCCTGAGCCCAAGTGACGCGCTACGGTGCGGTCATCGAAAGCTCCGGGGAGGCCGGATGCGTCCTGAGGCCAGCGAGCCTGTAGGATAGACGGGCCCCCCGCCCTCTTCACCGAGGCCGGAGAGAGTCAAAGGCCACATGAGCCAGGATGACAAGGCGGGCCGGTGAGGTTGCAGGGTCGGGGGACCGGAGCCAACTCTATGGAAGGAGGCCCGGATGGACAACCCGACCTGCGTCGGCATCGATGTCAGCGCCAAGTCGCTGAGCGTGGC
>JAUIAC010000115.1 GCA_030425545.1 bacterium
CAAGGGCATCAACCCGGACGGCTCGCTCAAGTGCGTCGCGGCGCTCGACCCGACCGCGCTGCCGGCCGACGGCCTCAACGAGATCAGCAACGACCTGCTGACCAACCAGTTCGTCTACGCGGTGGCGGCTCCGACGAAGAAGGTGCCGATCCCCGACAACCAGGGCACCGACGCGGTGAGCAACATCACCTTCCCGAACATCGGCACGGCGCAGACGCTCGACATCATCGTCAGCGTGGAGAACACCGACCTGTCGAACGTCTCGATGGTCCTGCTGCCGCCGGACGACAAGAAGACCGGCTACGTGCTCTGCGACCCGTGCGGCAAGAAGGACGAGAAGAAGTACAACGTGACCTTCAACGGCAAGAACCCGCCGCAGGAGCAGAAGGGCGCCGGCAAGAAGATCGACGGCTGGATCGGCGGCAACCCGCAGGGGCTGTGGACGCTGAAGGTCAAGGACACGTCCTTCTGTGTGCCCCAGGCGCCGGGCAACTCGGCCTACTGCGACACGACCAAGAAGACCGACGGCTGGATCGCGGACTGGTCGGTGAAGATGCAGTACATCTCGAACCAGAAGTTCGCGGTGAACGGCAACCAGGAGAACTCCGGTGAGCTGACCGTGGCAGGCAGCCTCAAGTTCGGCGGTTCCAAGGTGAAGTGCGACGCGAGCACCACCGGACGCATGAGCTGGAGCGAGGCCGCGGGCCAGCAGATCTGCCAGGCCAACAAGGACAAGGCAGGCAAGGTCGTGAGCTACAGCTGGGTCGTGGCGAAGACGCGCAAGATCATGTGGTCGGGCGGCTGCAAGAGCCACAGCACCGGCGGCGGCTGGGCCACCTACTGCATGAACGGCGTCGACTTCAACAACGCGAGTGACTACTTCACCGTCAACACGAACGGGACCATCACGTTCAAGGTGTCCGGCTACTACCGCGCCAACTACTGGGGCATCGGCTACACCACCGGGTACCGCCACGTGCGCTTCATGCGCAACGGGAGCCAGTACACGTACAACCACATGTACGGCCCACACAACGGGTGGCGCGACATCACGATGGATCAGGTCTGGTACTTCGCCGCGGGCGACACCTTCTACATCTCGATCTACGCCTCCAACAACTACAGGTGGCACTCCTGGAACGCATCTGGCTCGCACAGCCGTTTCCAGATGGAGTTCGCAGGACGCCAGTAATTCAGCTTCGGCCGCTCGGCCGGCGCGACCCCAGCACTTCGGATCTGCCTCATGAATCGCATCACACGTACGGCCCTCTTGGTTTGTCTGACGCTCGTCGCGACGAGCTCGTTCGCGGCCTCGCCGACCACCTCGCTCATCGAGGGCATGATGACGTCGGCTGGCGGCGGCGCCGCCGCGGACGGGGCCTACGACGTGACCTTCAGCGTGTACGAGGCCAGCAGCGGCGGCTCGGCGGTGTGGTCCGAGGGGCCGGTCAAGGTCACGCTCAAGGGCGGGCAGTTCAGCTACGCGCTCGGCTCTAGCAAGAGCATCGACATCGCCAAGCTCGGCGCGCTCAAGGCGCAGTGGCTCGGCGTGAAGATCGGCAGCGACCCGGAGCTGGCGCGGACCAAGCTGCACGCCACGCTCTTCACGCTCCACGCGGGCGCGGCCGACAAGCTCACCTGCACCGGCTGCATCACGGCCGGTCAGGTGGCCAACGGCGCGCTCTCCGCCGCGAAGATGGGCTTCAACTACGCCGGCAGCGCCACCAAGGGCGGCCCCGCCAGCGACCTCGCCTGCACCGGCTGCGTCACGGTGGCCGAGCTCAAGTTCGACAAGGATGTGGACCTCGGTGGCAACAGCCTCAAGGCCAAGAACGGCACCTTCACCGGCGACGTCGCGGCCGGCACGGTGACCGCCACGAGCTTCGCGGGGGACGGCTCCAAGCTCACGGGCATCAAGACGCCCGCCGGCGAGTGCAAGAACAAGGGCGAGGTGGTCAAGGGCATCAACCCGGACGGCTCGCTCAAGTGCGTCGCCGCGCTCGACCCGACCGCGCTGCCGGCCGACGGGCTCAACGAGATCAGCAACGACCTGCTGACCAACCAGTTCATCTACGCCGTGGCCGCGCCGACGAAGAAGGTGCCGATCCCCGACAACCAGGGCACGGACGCGGTGAGCAACATCACCTTCCCGAACATCGGCACGGCGCAGACGCTCGACATCATCGTCAGCGTGGAGAACACGGACCTGTCCAACGTGTCGATGGTGCTGCTGCCGCCGGACGACAAGAAGACCGGCTACGTGCTCTGCGACCCTTGCGGCAAGAAGGACGAGAAGAAGTACAACGTGACCTTCAACGGCAAGAACCCGCCGCAGGAGCAGAAGGGCACCGGCAAGAAGATCGACGGCTGGATCGGCGGCAACCCGCAGGGGCTGTGGACGCTGAAGGTCAAGGACACCTCGTTCTGTGTGCCGCAGGCGCCGGGCAACTCCGTGTACTGCAACACGACGACCAAGAAGGACGGCTGGATCGCGGACTGGTCGGTGAAGATGCAGTACATCTCGAACCAGAAGTTCGCGGTGAACGGCAACCAGGAGAACTCGGGCAACCTCAACGTCGCCGGCGTGGTCAAGCTTGGCGCCGGAAAGACGTGCGACGAGGATCACCTCGGTGCGATGCGATACGACCCCAAGTTGGGTCAGCAGCTGTGCACGTGGAACTGGGACAAGTCGAACAAGAAGACTGCTGAGTGGTTTGCCACCGGCGGTCACCAGCTCATCGGTTGGTCCGGCGGCTGCAAGTCGCACCGACGCAACACGGGCTGGTGGACGTACTGCTTGGACGGGACAGATTGGAACACGGCAGGTGACTACCTCTCTGTAGCGACCAGCGGCGTGGTGACGATCAAGAAGTCCGGCTGGTACCGGGTGAACATGTGGGCGGACGGCTACTCGAGCTCGTACCGCAGGGTTCGCTTGATGAAGAACGGATCGCAGCTGAGCTACAGCCACTTCTACAACCCGCACACAGGCTGGTTTCCCGTCATTGTTGACCAGGTGTGGTTCTACAAGAAGGGCGACACCGTCTACGTGTCCGTTCACCAGGACACAGGCAACGGCAGCCACTACACCTGGCACTCGTGGAACACGGCGGGCAGCCATAGCCGCTTGCAGATCCACTACGAGCGGCCCTGGTTCCAGTAGCCTCAGCTGACACAGTCCGCGACGGCCGCGCTTCCACTCGGAGCGCGGCCGTTGGGCATTTTGGAGCGCGTGGGCTGAGCGTCACACGGTACTGCGGCGCGGGTCGTGTTACCGAAACTACGTACCGTCGCCGACCGGAGTCGCTCAGCGTACGCGCCGGTCCTTCTTGTCCTGAGCCGCCACCGCCTTCTTCGTCGCCGCCCAGCTGCAGACGGGGCACGCGAGCATGTCGTGGTTGCGGGCCGGGCAGAACTCGCGGCCGAAGAAGATGATCTGCAGGTGCAGCTTGTTCCACGTCTCCTTGGGGAAGACGCGCTTGAGGTCGCGCTCGGTCTTGTCGACGTTCTTGCCGTCGGAGAGCCCCCACCGGGCGGCGAGGCGGTGGATGTGCGTGTCGACCGGGAAGGCGGGCACCCCGAACGCCTGCGACATGACCACCGACGCGGTCTTGTGGCCGACCCCAGGCAGCGCCTCGAGGGCCTCGAAGCTCACCGGCACCTCACCGCCGTGGCGCTCGAGCAGCAGCTCGGAGAGCCGGCGGACGTTCTTGGCCTTGGTCGGCGCCAGCCCGAGCTGACGGATGTGACGCAGGATGGTCTCCACCGGCAGCGCGGCCATGGCGGCGGGGGTGGGGCCGTCGGCAAAGAGCGCCGGGGTCACCTCGTTGACCTTCTTGTCCGTGGTCTGCGCCGAGAGCAGCACCGCTACGAGCAGCGTGAACGCGTCGCTGTGGTCCAGCGGAATCGGCGTGGTCGGGTAGCGCTCGTCGAGCTCCTGGGCGATGCGAAGGGCCTTGTCGATGCGGCGCATGGGGACTCCAGGAGGGCGCTGTGCGGCGGCCTCGGCGGACGGGTCGGACACCGCCTGTCCGACGGGGGCGCGATGCTGCCAGAGGGTCGCAGCCCGGGACAATGTGGGCTAGGCTTCGCGCGACTGTCAGGAGGGAGACATGGGCAACCAGGGTGAGCTGCGTGGCGGGACGTCGCTGCGTGATCCGGACTTGAGTGTCACGCCGGTCCGTCGCCGACGCGGGCGCTGGGTGAGCGCCTCCGTGACCCTCGCGGTCGCCGCGCTGTGGACGACCGTCGCGCCAGCGCAAGCGGCCGAGGCGACCGCCCCCGCGGCGGAGGACGCTGGCTACGCCTCCCCCGGTTACCCCAAGTACCACCTGGGTCAGGCGATGATTCAGCGGGGTGAGATGCAGGTGCGCTTGCACACCCGGCTCGAGCTCCGCGCCGCGCTGCTGACCGGCGACGACAACCAGCTCTTGCGGGGTGACTACGCCGAGCGGGTTGGCTTCTCGATGCCGCGGGCCCGGCTGGGGCTGCAGGGGCAGTTCGCCAACAAGATCCCCTTCGCCGTGGTGACGGACCTCGCCGGCAACCGCCTGACGGACGCGTGGATCGGCTACGAGCGCTTCCGCTTCTTCAAGATGTGGTTCGGCGCGCGCACGGTGCCCTTCTCGCGCTCGGCCATCCTCAGCTCGGCCGACGCCGCGTTGTCGGAGCGCTCGCGGGCGTCGGACGCCATGGCTCCCTTCCGCCAGGTGGGCATCACCGTGGGCGGGGACTACCCGCTGCTGAACCTGACCTGGCGGTTCGGTCTCTACAACGGCTTCGATCGCCATGAGGCGCATTCTTTCTACGGCGGCGCGGTCAACGGCAGCGGCCTGCAGGGCAACAAGTTCCACGGCCTGAGCGCCGTGGGTCGGCTGCAGATTCAGCCGCTCGGCAAGCTCGGGCCCTCGGTGCACGACCTGGAGGGGGGCAAGCTGCGCCTCTCGCTCGGAGGCGGCGCCTACATGAACGACGGTGGCGCGACCGCCGGAACGGGCTACTCCGCGGACCTGCACCTCAAGGCGTCGGGGCTGCACATGTTGGCTGAGTACATCCGCGACGACGCGAGCCCCAAGGAGAACCCCACGACGGCGGCGACCATCCCGGGCCAGATCACGCGTCAGGCGATGAGCTTCGAGGTTGGCTACGTGTTTCGTAAGCTGACGTTCGCGGTGCGCGGCGAGCTGATCGACGCGAACACCCTGGTGGAGAACAACGACGACGAGCTGTGGGTGAGCGCCGCCGTGGGCCGCGCCTTCGTTGGCAACATGCTGCGTGCGTGGCTGCAGTACGACCACCGCAGAGAGAGCGCGGGGCTCCCCTATGACAACGACTCCCTGCACTTCAAGATCATGCTGCGTCTGTGACGCCGCAGGGATGTCCGTTCGCCTGAAGGAGCCGCAAGTGGTGACCCAGCCCAGCCATCGCGTCGCATGCCGTCGACCCCCGCGTCGTCCAGCCCTCGTGCTGCCCGCGTTCGTCGCGGCGTGCGCGCTGCTGGCGGGCTGCACGCAAGAGACGCCCAACCTGCTGCGCGCCAAGCGCGCGGAGTCCCGCTTCGAGCTGGTGGGCGGCCCGGTCGCCTACGCGGACATCGGCGACTTCATCCTCGAGAACGACAAGATCCGGGCGGCCATCTTGGACCCCTCGCGCTCCTGGGGCCCGGGCGTCTTCGGCGGCAGCCTGGTCGATCTCGATGTCCGGCGGAAAGACGGACGCTTCCCCAACGGCAGCGGTCGGGACCGCTTCGCCGAGGTCTTCCCGCTCGCGAACCTGCTCACGCCGGCGCCGCTGGGGAGTCAGGTGAAGGTGGTCAACGACGGCAAGGACGGCACAGCGGCGACCGTGCGGGTCGAGGGCGACGGCTACGCCATGCTCCACAGCCTCTACGTCATCCGCGACAACAAGGAGCTGCTCGAGACCGTGCTCGGGCTCAAGGACATCAAGGCCAACGTGCGCTTTGTCACCGACTACACCGTCAAGCCGGGCGAGTCCTTCGTCCGCATGAAGACCCGCATCATCGTCACCGACAAGCCCGCGAACCTCGGCACGTGCACGGCGAAGAAGACCTGCGAGGAGGGCTTGGCGTGCTCTTATCCCGACCCGAAGGACCCTGTCGGGGAGTGCGTCTGCCCGGACATCACCGCCACCTGCGACAAGACCTGCGAGGCCTTTCAGCGCAACAAGCTCGGCTGCGATGTGTGCGCGTGCTCCGACACCCTCGCCATGGAGATGGTGGACGGCGACGAAGGGGTCATCTCGGTGATCATGGGCGACAGCCCCATCGTGTCGAAGTCGACCGAGAAGTCAGGCGGCATGGGCGGCGGTGACTTCGTCTTCTTCGGCAAGCACAACAAGCAGTTCGTGCCGGGCAACGGCTTTGACCAGGAGCAGGCGGTGTGGGAGGCCTGGTTCAATGGCCGGGACACCTTCGCCAAGCCCTTCATGTTCGACTACGTGGCGGCTGTGGGCGGCGACGTCAGCTACGCCTACTACACCGTCAAGACGCGGCCGGAAGACCCGGACCCGCTGGTGGCGGTGCCCGTGTTCACGTCCACGGCGACGCCCTTCATCTCCGCCAGCCGCCAGTGTCTGCAGGACGAGTCGGACGACAGCACCTGCGACAACCACCGGGTCTTCGAGTACGAGCGCTTCCTGGCCGCGGGTGAGGGCGACGCCGCGAGCGTCATCTCGGAGATCCTGCGGCACCGCGGCACCCCCAGCGGGACGGTGAAGGGCTACGTTCGGTGGAAGGACAACGGCGCAGCGGCGGCGAACGCCCACGTGTTCGCCTTCCGCGATCCGGAGCCGGGGCGAAAGTGGGCGAGCATCGAGGAGCTGGTCGCCGCGAACCGCAAGGTGGACGGCACGCCCGGCGTGGTGAGCGCCATCGACGCCGACGTCGGCATGGACCGGGTCGAAGACGGCGACTTCGAGGCGCGGCTCCCCGTGGGGAGCTATCAGATCGTGGCCAAGGACGCCGAGGGCATCGTGTTCTCGGAGCTGACCCCCATCGAGGTCGGCGAGGGGCAGACCACCGTGGTGTTGCCCGGGCTGCCCACGCCCGCGCGGATCCTGGCCAAGGTCACGGACGGGCAGGGGCGCAAGCTCCCGGCCAAGGCGACGCTGGTCGCCCTGCAGCCGGACGGGAAGCCTTTCGTGCGCGACGCCCACCGGCGTGTCTATCTCGGCCAGGGACGGCTGGGCACCGGCGTTCAGGAGATCGCGTTTTCAGAGCATGGCGACTTCGACATCCCCGTCGCGGCGGGGCGCTACCAGCTCGTGATCAGCCACGGCATCGAGTACGGGCTCCACCGTGAGGCGGACTTCGTCATCGGCCACGGCGAGCAGAAGAACATCGCCGCGGTGCTGCGCCGCGAGGTCGACACCACGGGCTGGGCCACGGGCGACTTCCACCTGCACCAGAAGCCGAGCTTCGACTCCGGCATGGCCCTCGACCACCGGGTGCGCACCATCGTCGCCGAGGGCGTGGACTACGTCGCGGCGACCGACCACGACGTGGTGACCGACTTCGCCCCGTGGATCCGCATGCTCGGGCTCGACGACTGGCTCAAGTCGGCGGTCGGGGTCGAGGTGTCGACGCTCGACATCGGTCACTACATCGGCTTTCCCTTCAAGTACAAAGAGCTCGACGTGCCCTCGCACGGCTCGGTGGACTGGTACTGCATGAGCTCGGACAAGCTGGTCGAGACCATGGTCTTTGAGCGCAGCGGGTTTGAAGACACCAAGGAGAAGCCCACGTCCATCGTCGCCCACCCGCGGGACGGCTTTCTCGGCTGGGCGGACGCGATCGGGCTCAACCCCTTCACGCTCTCGCGCAACCGCAACGCCAACGACGACGAGCGGAGCAAGGACACGCAGGTGTTCCGCACGGTCACGTGCGATTTTGACGCCATGGAGGTGTTCAACGCCAAGCGCTACGACTTGGTCCGCACCCCGTCGGTCCGCGAGATCCAGGTCTTCGAGCGCTGCCTGATCCGCATCGACGAGGCCGGCGTCGACAAGGACAAGGGAACAGTCGACGAGGCCGCCGCGCGCGCTGCGCTGCCCAAGGCGTGCCCCGACATCGCCCTGCTGCCGGAGCTGGCGGAGACGCCCGAGCTCATGGGCAAGAAGTTCACCGCCGACGGCGTCGACCACTACGACATGGCCACGTGTCAGGAGTCGGAGCGCCTCTTCGACTGCAAGCACCGCTACCGCAGCGCCCTCTCGCTCGCCGTGAACACCGCGATTCTGGTGCGGACCACGGCGGAGCAGGAGGCGTGGTACGTCGAGCTGAGCCGCACGCCGGAGGAGCGCAAGAACTGGCAGGCCGAACCGGGCAAGGGCATCGACGCGGTCAAGGCCCAGTCCATGCTCGAGGACGTGATCACCCTCTGCCGGGTCGACCGGGGCAAGCTCGACAAGCCGCTCACGGAGCTCATCGACGCGAAGGACCTGGTCCGCCCCTGCGCTGAGCGCAACGGCGTGCTCGAGGACTACTTCCGCTTTCTGGAGCACGGCCTCGTGAAGGCGGCCATCGGCGGCTCGGACAGCCACTCGTCGAGCCTGGAGCCGGGCCTGCCGCGCAACTTCATCCGCTCGAGCGCCGACGAGCCGCTGGCGGTGAACGTCGCGGAGATGTCCCGCAACATGCGGCAGAGCCGGGTGGTCACCAGCTACGGCCCCTTCCTGGACGTCACCGTCAACGGCGCTGAGCCGGGCCAGACCGCCAAGGCCGACCCGGGCTCGACCCTGAAGCTCAAGCTGAAGGTGCAGACCGCGTCGTGGTTTGGCGTCGACCTGGTGGAGGTGTACATGAACGGCAAGCTGGCCCACCGCGAGCAGGTCAGCAGTGACCCCGCGACCATCGTCGACGTGGACAAGGTCATCGACCTGACGATGCCGAGCAGAGACTCCTGGGTCGTGGTCTCCGTGCTGGGGCGTGGGCCGCAGCACTGGATGCGGCCGGTGTACCTCGACGTGCCCTTTGGCGAGCTGCAGCTGCCGCGGCTCGCGGCCATGGCCTTCTCGAACGTGCCGCTGGTGAGCGCCGTGTTCCCGCCGCCGGTGCGCTTCCCGGACTTCTATCCGGTGCGGCCCTACGCCATCGCCAACGCTGTCTTGCTCGACAGTGACGGCAACGGGGTCTACGACGCCCCGAACCCCCTGCCCGCCTTCTGCTCACCGAAGTGCACGCTGGTCTCGGCGGCGACCGACAAGGAGCCCGAGCAGAGTGAGCTGACCGACGGGTCGAAGCGGAGCTGCTCGGACCTGCAGTCCAACTACACGTGCCTCCAGCCGGAGGGCCGCTGCGGCGTTGCGATTCCGGGGGTGTGTGACATCTACGAGGCGATCAATCAGGGTGCGTTGCGCAGCGCCACTGGCGCGCACAGCGCGGCCCCACGGACGCCGTAGTTTGCCCGGAGCGCCTGAGCCGCCGGCCCGCGTGTCCTGGGCCGGGTGCAGCCGCCCCGCCTTGACCTGCCCCTCGAGCCCGCCAGGAGCCCTCGTTGTCTGAGTCACCCGAGCCGACAACGCCCGCCCCCGCGGCCCCCGCCGAGTCGTCCGCCGCCGTGGCGGACGCGGCACCAGAGCAGGTCGGCGCCGCCGTCGACAACCTGCAGGACGTGGAGATTCGCGACCGACTGGCGCAGATGGAGCGGAAGCCGCCGCTCTATCGCGCCTTCCGCGTCACGCTCTACACCCTCTACATCGGCGTCGCGGCGTGGCTGGTGCTGTCCATCGCCATCAGCGCGTGGCAGAGCGTCTACGGCGCGGCAGGGGAGTCCCTGCGCGCACAACAACAGACCCAACGTCCCGTCGTCGCCGCGCCCCAGGGCGCGCCCTGACCTGCGCTGGAGGAAGCCATGGCCCAGTCGACAGTGAAGCTACCCACCAACGCGCTGATGGAGGCGCTGAGCGCGCGCCCCAAGCACGTGTTCATCTCCGGAGCCTCCCGTGGCATCGGCGAGGCCACCGCGCGCCTGCTGGCTGACAAGAACGTGAACCTGACGCTGGCTGCGCGCTCGTACAACCGGCTCCTGGGCGTCACGATCGACATCGGCCAGGAGAAGAGCCACGCGGTGCGCCTGGACCTCGCGGACGAGCAGAGCATCGACGACGCTGTGGTGGCTGCCGAGTCCCGCTTCGGTCCGATCGACGTGCTGATCTGCAACGCCGGCATGCACGCCGAGACGCCGCTGGACAACGTCAGCGCCGAGGGCAGGGCGGCCTTCCGCAAGGTGATCGACGTCAACCTCGTGGGGACCTACTTCCTCGCCCAGCTCGCGACCCAGCACATGCGTCCCGGCGGTCGGGTGCTCTTTGTCGGCTCGGTGCTCTCTCGCAAGGGCGCGCCGCGGGTGCACGCCTACACGGCCTCCAAGCACGCCGTCATGGGCCTCGTGCGCGGCATGGCGCTGGAGCTGGCGCCCCGCAACATCCGGGTGAACGCGGTGAACCCTGGCTGGGTGGACACGCGCATGGCGCGGACGGCCCTCGAGGGCATCGCCAACGCGTCGGAGCGCACGCTGCAAGAGGTGACGGCCGACCAGCTCCGTTCGCAGCCGGTGCGGCGCATGATCAAGCCCATCGAGGTGGCGGCCTACCTGGAGTTCCTCATGGGACCCGGCGGCGAGGCGGTGACGGGGCAGGGCATCGACCTGTCCGGCGGCTCGGTGATGACGTAGGTTCGGCCACCAGCCAGCCAGGCCGAGGAAGGGAGCGTCATGGAGGAGCGAGAGGTCGGCGTCGCGCTGATGAGTCAGGCGCGGCATCGCATGGCAGAGGGGGAGCTGACGGTCGCGGGGAAACTCGCGGACCGCGCGCGCGATCTCTTCGTCGAGGCGGAGGACCTGCACGCCGCCTGTGCTGCGGCGGCGGTGGCGGGCCACGCGCGCATGCGTGGCGGCGACATGGCGGGCGCGCGCGAGGCCTTCGAGTGGGTTCAGGCGGAGGCCACGACCCACGGCTTGGTGACGCAAGAGCTGGCGGCCCGGACCGATCTGGGCGCGTTGATGGAGCTGGGCGGCGACCTCGACGGCGCCCTGGCGATGCACGAGGCCATCTTGTCGCGCTGCCTCGAGCAGGCCGACCCCATGGCCGCCGCCAACGCCGCCGGCAACGTCGGGCGGCTGCTGACGCGGCTCATGCGCTACGACGAGGCGGCCAAGCTGCTGCAAGAGTCCCTCGAGGGCTTTGTCGCCCTAGGGCACGGGCCCGGCCAGGCCAACGCGCACATCTGCCTGGGGGACCTGTGTCGCGCCCGCGGCGAGGGCACGGCGGCCGAGGCGCACTTCGACGCGGCGTGTGCGCTGACGAGCGCGGACGAGGCGGCCCCGCTGCGGCTGGTGGCCTTGCTCAACGTCGGCCACCTGCGCCGAGACCGAGGCGACCTCGCCGGCGCGCTCGACGCCTTCGCGGGCAGCGCGGAGCTGGCTGAAGCCCATGGCGACGCGCAGGGGGTCGCGCGGGCGCGGCTGGCCGAGGGCATGGCCCTGGCCGACCTCGCGCACCCGCGGGACGCGCTGTCCTGCTTCGAGCAGGCGGAGCGCTCCTTCGTGGAGATCGGTCAGCCCGGTGGCGCCCTGGCGGCGGCGGTCAACAAGGCGGCGGTTCAGTGCCGGCTGGGCATGCTGCGCGAGGGCAGCGAGGTGTTGGACAACGCCCGCTCCGTGCTCGCGGAGGTGGGTGACACCCGCGCCGTGCAGGAGGTCACCTTTGCCCTGTGTGAGGTGGCGCTGGGGCTGGGCGACGCGGGTCGCGCTGAGGCCCTGCTCGCTGAGGTGCCCACCGACGAGCTGGGGCCGCGGCTGCTGCTGCGTCACCAGCTGGTCGAAGCCCGTCTGCAGCTTCGCGGCTTGCTGCTGGAGCGCGCCGCCGCGTCGGCCGTGCTGCCCGAGGGGCTCGACCCGACCCCGGGGGAGCGCTTCGCCGTCGCGCTGGTGCAGGCCGAGGGGGCGGTGCTCAGCGGCGCGCCGGACGCCGCCGAGCGCATCGCCGGCATGGACGCGCTGACCGAGACGATGGAGTCGCCGCGCGAGGTCGGCGCCCTGGGCGTGCTCCGGGGCCAGCGCGCGCTGTGGGTGGGCGACCTGGACGGCGCTCGCTCGTCCTACCTCCGGGCGCGGGGCTTCTGGCGCCAGATGGAGGAGCCGGTCCCGGAGATGCAGGCGCAGTCCGCCCTCTGGTGGATCGACGTGCTCCGTGGCGAGGGCCCGCTGGAGGCGGAGGTGCGCCTGGCCGAGCAGGAGGCGCGCGACCTGGGGCTGGTCGACCAGGCGGACGCGCTCGCGTGTCTGGCCACGACCGTGCGGGTGCTCGCGGGCCGCCGCTCGGACCGCCACCCAGACGAGCAGCCGTCCACCGACGCGATCATCGCCGCCGCCGCGCCCCTGGTGTTCCGTGGCAACCGGCTCAGCGCGGCCGTGGTCCTCGCCTTGTCCGCTGGCGCCACCGGCGACGAGGCGCTCCGCGAGGAAGCGGCGGGGCTGGCCTCCGGCACGCGCCTGACCCCGCCCATGGTGGGCGCCTGGCGCCGACCTGTGGCGACCACAGGCTTGAGCTGATGCGGCCCGCGGCCCCACCGCGCGGACCGGCCGCCGCCCCGCCCTCACCGCAAACTCGCGCTGCGCCGGCCTCCGTGTACCGTGCTGGCCGCCGCGGGCTGCCAAGACAGCTCCCACCGCCGACAGCGTGCGCGCCACGGTGGAGCACAGACACCCCACCAAAGGGGCACGCGGCCCCCTTGATTCGCCCGCACCTGCGTGCTTCTGTACGTTGAGAGGGAGGTCGGGGAGGGGATCCACGGCCACACCGAGCTGCGCACAGGGTGCCCATCGAGGACGACATGAGCGACACCATCGACACCAGCACAACCATCTCCGAGATGCCGATTCTGGCGCTGCGCAACGCAGTGCTCTTCCCCGGCGCCGTCATGCCGGTGGTCATCGGCCGGGGCAAGTCCATTCGGCTGCTCGAGGGCCTCGGGGACCGGCGCACCGCCGTCGTCGGCGTCGTCGCGCAGAAGGACAAGGGCGTCGACAACCCCTCGCCGGACGACCTCTACTGGGCCGGCTGCACCGGCCAGCTGATCAAGGTGCTGCGCAACGGCACCGACACGTACCACGTCGTCATCCGTGGCGTGGACCGCTTCAAGATCCACAAGTTCGAGCAGGTCGAGCCCTACCTCACGGCTGAGGTGGAGCTGCTCAGCGAGTCCGGTGAGGACAACCCGCAGGTCGAGGCGCTGGTGCGCAGCCTGCGGGAGACCGCCACCGAGCTCGTCAACATGGTGCCGGAGCTGCCGATCAACGCGTCGGACCTGCAGGAGGAGTTCGAACACCCCTCCCGCCTGGTCTACCTGCTGTTGACGCACCTGGGCGTCTCCGTGGAGGAGAAGGTCGACGTGCTGCAGGCCGACGGCCTGGCCGACATGCTCAACAAGACGCTGCAGCTGGTCATGCAGCAGGTCGAGATCCTGCGCATCAGCCAGCGGATCAACAGCGAGGTCAAGGGCGAGCTCAACAAGAGCCAGCGCGAGTACGTGCTCCGCAAGCAGCTCAAGGCCATCCAGAAGGAGCTGGGCGATCTCGAGGGCGGTGAGGGCGACGAGCTCGCCGAGCTCGAGGAGCGGCTGCTCAAGGTCGGCCTGCCGGAAGACGCGCAGAAGATCGCCAACAAGGAGCTCAAGCGGCTCCGGTCGATTCAGCAGGGCTCGCCCGAGTACACGGTCGCGCGCACCTACCTGGAGTGGTTCGCGGACCTGCCGTGGAGCGAGCAGACCGAGGACAACCTGGACCTCAAGCACGCGCAGGAGGTGCTCGACTCGGAGCACTACGGGCTGGAGAAGGTGAAGCGGCGCCTGGTCGAGTTCCTCGCCGTGTCGAAGCTCAAGAACGACATGCGCGGGCCGATCCTGTGCCTGGTGGGCCCTCCCGGCGTGGGCAAGACCTCGCTCGGGCGCTCGGTGGCGGAGGCCCTCGGCCGCAAGTTCCAGCGCGTGAGCCTGGGCGGCGTGCGGGACGAGGCTGAGATTCGCGGGCACCGGCGGACCTACATCGGCGCCATGCCCGGCAAGATCATGATGAACCTGAAGAAGGCGGGCACCACCAACCCGGTGATGATGCTGGACGAGGTCGACAAGCTGACGCACGACTGGCGGGGTGACCCCACGGCCGCGATGCTCGAGGTCCTCGACCCCGAGCAGAACGACACCTTCGTGGACCACTACATCGACACGCCCTACGACCTGTCGAAGGTGCTCTTCATCGCGACGGCCAACACCACCGACACGATCCCGGCGCCCCTGCTCGACCGCATGGAGCTCATCGAGCTGAGCGGCTACACCCACGAGGAGAAGCTGAACATCGCCAAGCGTCACCTGGCGCCGAAGCAGGTGAAGGCCCACGGTCTCGACCCGGAGCAGATCGAGCTCACGGACGAGATCCTGAGCAAGATCATCGCCTCGTACACCCGCGAGGCCGGTGTTCGTACGCTCGAGCGGCGCGTCGCCGACGTCTGCCGTCGGGTGGCCGTCGGCGTGGTGAAGGAAGAGTACGAGCAGCGCACCGTCAACGACGAAGACCTCGACGAGATCCTCGGCGCCGCGCGCTACATGCCCGAGGTGGCCGAGCGGACCGAGCGTCCCGGTGTGGCTACGGGCATGGCCTGGACCCGCTCCGGTGGCGACCTGCTCTTCATCGAGGCCAGCAAGCTGCCGGGCAAGGGCAAGATGCGCCTGACCGGTCAGCTCGGCGACGTGATGAAGGAGTCGGCGCAGATCGCGCTGAGCATGGTCGAGTCCACCGCGGCCCAGTACGGCATCGACCGCTCGGCCTTCGAGGAGCACGACCTGCACGTGCACTTCCCGGCGGGTGGCATCCCCAAGGACGGGCCGTCTGCGGGCGTGACCATGTACACGGCCTTGATCTCGCTGCTCAAGGACATCCCCGTGCGCGGCGACGTGTCGATGACGGGCGAGGCGACACTGCGTGGTCTGGTGCTGCCGGTGGGTGGGATCAAGGACAAGGTGCTCGCCGCGCTCCGTGGCGGGGTCAAGAAGGTGATCCTCCCCGAGAAGAACCGCCGCGACCTGCGCGACATCCCCGAGTCTGCGCAGAAGCAGCTGGAGATCGTCTTCGTGTCGCGGATGGAAGAGGTGCTCGAGCACGCCCTCGAGGAGCCGCCGTCCGAGTGGGGCAAGACCAAGCGCAAGTCGTCCGTGCCGCCCGCCGTGGCGTAGCGGCCCGCCTCAGGCTCGTAACACTCCGGGCGCCCGGCACGTCTACGTGTCGGGCGCTCGCGATCTCGCGACCTGTCTCCGGGAGGCCTCATGAACAGCGCATTGACCTTGCTCGGCGGCTGCGCGGTGTGCGCCGCCAACGACACCGACTACGGCTGGTTCGTGCTCTCGGGCACCGTGCTGCTGGGCGCCATGGCCGTCGC
>JAUIAC010000755.1 GCA_030425545.1 bacterium
TGGCGCCCGCGAGCACGGTCTTGCCCGCGGCGCAGTAGCCGTCGCCGTCCGCGTCGCAGCCGTCGTCGGTGGTGGCGTTGCAGTCGTTGTCCTTGCCGTCGCAGAGCTCCGTCGCGCCCGGGTACACGGCCTTGTCGTCGTCGCCGCAGTCGCCGGGCTTGCTGCACACCGAGCCGGCCAGCACCGTCTTGCCCGCCGCGCAGTAGCCGTCCTGGTCCACGTCGCAGCCCGTGTCGGCGCTCCCCGCGCAGCTGTTGTCCTTGCCGTCACAGAGCTCGGTGGCGCCGGGGTTCACGGCCTGGTCGCTCTCGTCGCAGTCGCGCTGCACGGGCACCTCGCAGACCATGTAGCCCACCAGGGTGAGGCTGCCGACGGTCCACTGTCCGGTCTTCTTGCCGCCGGTGGCGATGATGCCGCTGAGCCCCGCCTGCGGAGCCGAGCCCTCCTCCCAGTTGCTGTAGCTCGACGACGAGCCGTCGATCCACGTGTAGGCCTTGTCGCTGTCGGGGTCCGAGAGGCCGATGCGCCAGAAGTCGAAGGCCTGCAGCCCGCCCTGCTTGCCGATGGCGGCCCACACCGCCGCCTGCTCGTCGGCGCTGGTGATGGTCGCCAGGTGCCCGCCCTGGCCTTTGCAGAAGGCCACGGCCTGGGCGAAGTTCTTGCGGTGGGCGCTGTTGCGCGGGAAGGCCTTGTAGCAGGAGCCGCCCAGGGTCACGCCGCCCTTGCACACCGCGGGGAAGCTCTTGGCGCAGCTCGCCTGCTCGGTCACGGTGCGCTTGGCGTCGCAGTAGCCGTCGCCGTCGGGGTCGCAGCCCTCGTCGGTGAGCCCGTCGCAGCTGTCGTCCTTGCCGTCGCAGAGGGTCTCCGGGCCGGGGTGGACCTGCTTGTCGTTGTCGTCGCAGTCGTCGCCGGCCGCGGCGCAGTCGGGCAGCATCACGTTGAAGCAGTCCAGGGCCGGGTTGGCGCCGATCTTCTGCATGCACATCTTGTCGCCCCACTGGAAGCCCTGTGGGCTGTGCGACGAGAGGAAGAGGGTGTGCGAGAGCGTGCCGTTGTCTGCGTAGACCCCCAGCTGCTGGGCAGCGTTGCTGTAGAGCCAGCCACCGGGCCACCGGCCGAGGGCGATCGGGGTCTTGCCGGTCGTGGCCAGGGAGACGGTCGCCTCCAGCTTGGCGGTGTCGAGCTTGATCCGCAGGAGCTTCTTCTGGTCCTGGCTGGTGATGACGAAGAGCTCGTCGCCCGCCGCGTGCACCGCTCTGCAGTTGCCGGTGGTGCTGAACACGCCGAGCTTGGCGCTGGCGTCGGCGCCGGCGAAGAGCGAGAGCGGCGCGCCGCCGACGTTGCCGTGGCAGAGCACCCAGCGGTCCTTGGTCGGGTGGGCTGCGAGCCCCTCCACGTTAGCGTAGTTGGCGATGGAGAAGCGGTTGATCTCGGTGAGCACGGCGCTCTGGCCGGCCTTGGCCGCCTGTGGCCGACCGAGGTAGCGGGCCACCTTCCAGCCAGCGCCCTCGGGGCGGGTCAGCCAGAGCTCGTCGCGGAAGCGGTGGTGCATGCCGTGCAGCGTGCCGGTCAGCTTGTCGCCCGTGGGCAGGGCGTAGCCCGACCAGCCGCAGTGGGCGTTGCCCGTGTTGCCCTGGCACACCGCCCGAGCGCAGCCGCTCTCGTCGCCGGTGGAGCCGGTGCACACCGCGCCGGCCAGCACCTTGCGGCCCTTGCCACAGAAGCCGTCGCCGTCCGCGTCGCAGCCGTCGTCCACGCTCTCGTCGCAGTTGTCGTCGACGCCGTCACAGACCTCGGTCGCGCCGGGGAAGGCGAGGGGCTCCACGTCGGCGCAGTCCATCGCCGGCTCGCGCTCACACACGTAGGCGAACTGGCTGTTGGTCAGCTGGGTGGCCCAGGTCTTGTTGCTCCGGCCGAAGGCGCCAGCGCGCTGCGGGTTCGGTGTGCCAGACCAGTTGACGTAGCCCAGCGGCGTGCCGTCGACCCAGGTGTGCTTGCCCGTGCCGCCCGCTGGCGGCGCCAGGCCGAGCCACACGAAGGTGGACAAGATCTTGGCGCCGGTCGCCGCCTGGGCCACCACGTCGTTCTCCGCCGCGTCCGCGACGGTCACCAGGTGCGCGCCCAGCTGCTCGCAGGCCGCCTTCGCCGCGGGGAACGAGAGCTTCTCCACGTCGCCCTTGGGCGACCAGTAGCAGTGCCCCCCTGCGACCACGCCGCCGCTCGGACAGGTCACCTGGGACTTCGTGCAGGCAGCGCCCGCCGTCAGGTCCTTGTGCGCGGCGCAGAACTTGTCGC
>JAUIAC010000116.1 GCA_030425545.1 bacterium
CCTGCCCCATGCCGAACGGCGACGACCCGAAGCGACCGTCGCGTCCCATCCCGCCCCCGCCGGGCGGTGGGCGCTCGACGCAACCTCGTCCAGCCCAGCCGCGTTCAGCCCAGCCGCGTCCGGCCCAGCCGCGTCCGGCCCAGCCTCGTCCAGCCCAGCCGCGTTCAGCCCAGCCGCGTTCAGCCCAGCCGCGTCCGGCCCAGCCGCAATCAGCTCAGCCGCGTCCGGCCCAGCCCCGGCCCGCCCAGCCGCGCCCAGCCCAGCCCCGTAGCGTGCAGCCCGGCACCGGCTCGGAGGCTCCCACCGGGCGGGGGGGCGCCCGCCAGCGTCCCGGTCCGCCAAGCGACCGCGGCGCACGCTCCGCGCAGCCCTCTGTCGAGCCGAGCCTCTTTGAGCGCGGCAGCGTGCTCCTCTCGGGCAACTCGCTGCAGACCCCGGCGACCGCGGCGCTGGTGAACCCTGGCGACGTGCTGACGGGTCAGTGGCGGTGGGAGGTGGTCCGCCGTCTCGGCAAGGGCGGCTACGGGGCCGTGTTCCTGGCCCGACGCCTGGGCGCCGCCTCGGTGGACGCGCCGCCGGAGACCGCCGCCGTCAAGGTCTTTCACGCCCCTGACGGGCTGGATCCCCGACAGATGCTCAAGCGTGAGCTGGCCGCGATGCTCGCGTTTCGCAGTGACCGCATCCCGCGGGTGTACGACTGGGAGGTCGAGGGGGACCTCTGCTTCGTGGTGATGCAGTTCTTCCCCAAGGGAAGCTTGTGGGACATCCGCAAGGAGACGCCGCGGTTGAAGCCCGCGGCCGCCTGGCAGCTGCTGTTGGACCTGCTCGCCGCGCTCAAGGAGGCCCATCAGGCGAGCCTGCTGCACCTCGACGTCAAGCCGGGCAACGTGCTGCTCGACAACAAGGGCGGCTTCGTGTTGACCGACTTTGGTGTCGCGCAGACCAGCTTTGGCGCCGAGACCACGGGCTTGGCTGGGCTCGGCACGGTGGGCTACCAGGCGCCCGAGCAGGCCCGTCGAGAGGTCGACGCCTTCGACGCGCGAACGGACCTCTTCGGCGTGGGCACCACCGTGTGGTCCCGGCTGACCGGAGTGGAGCTAGCGCGCCGCACGGAGCTGCTGCAGCTCGACCCGGACGCAGGCCAGCTCCACGCGCTGCCGCCCCCCAGCTCGTTCAACCGGCGTGTGTCGCCCGAGCTCGAAGAGGCGGTGATGGCGCTGCTGGCCGTGGACCCGGTCGAGCGGCCGGGCGGAGCGGCGGAGGCCCACGCCATGGTGCGGCGGCTGCTGAGCGGTCACCGTGACGCGTCGACGCTGGCCACCGACGTGCGGGGACAGGTGGACGATGACACCGCGCGGGCGGTCACGGCCGCGCTCATCGACCCGCTGTGGCAGGCCATCGCCGGCGGTGAAGACGCGTGGCAGTTCCTGGTGCGCTACGACGACGGCGACCTGCTCTGCCGGGAAGGCGAGCGCAGCTACCACACCTTCGCGCTGCTCAACGGTGTCGTGCGCATCGAGCGAGGCGGCAAGCTGCTGGCCACCGAAGAGCGCGAGGGCACCTTTCTGGGGGAGGTGTCGACCCTCACCGGCGGCTCCCGCACGGCGTCGATGCGGGCGCAGGGTGAGGTCTGGGCGCTGATGTTCAACGCCGCAGAGCTCGAGCAGTTCGTGACGTCGAACCCCGCCCTGGGCATCCGCCTGATCAAGAGCCTGGCCGAGCGACTGGACCGCGAGTCGCGGCGCTAGCGATCAAACCGGCGAGACCGCCAACGCCGAGACCGTACGCCGTCTGCCAGGCGCCCGCGGCCCACGGTTGCTCAGGCGCCGATGCCCCGCGCCTTCAGCCAGCTCGCCAGCTCGACGTTGCGGCCCCCGAGCCCGACCATGCGGTGCGTGTCGCCGTCGACCGTGAGCTGCAGCGCCGTCTCGGGCTCGCCGTCGCCGACGTCGAGCTCGGTGACCTTGGTGGGGTCGTAGGTGTGCGAGAACTCGCCGAACTCCATGGTCCCGAGGGACTGAATCGTGGACGCGGCGTCCCCGGTGGCGATGCCGCCGTCGTCGGCGCCGACCACGCGCGACTGGGCCGTGAAGGTCACCACGCCGTCCTGAACCTCGAGCCGGCCGAAGGGCGGGACCGCGCCGTACACCATGCCCTTGATCTCGAGCGTGATCCGGTCGAGCGCGGCCTCTGCGCCAGGGTCCTGCGCGGCGCCAGTCTCGGCCCGCGCGGCCGCCTTGGCGTCGGGCGCAGCCGGCGTGTCGGACGCATCCGACGCGGCCGACGCACCAGCAGCGGTGTCTGTCGGGTCGCCCTTGCCCCGCATCCACATCGTGGCCACGCCGACGACCAGCAGGGCGACTCCGACGCCGATCAACATCCCGCTCATGACTTGCTCCGAGGGTTGCCCACGTCAGCGGCGCTGACTTCGGGGCCGAGAGCATGGCGCGGGGACCGGTCGCACGCAACGGGCACGCGCCGCCCCCGTGCCCGTCTCGGCCCTCTGCGGGGAGCGTCGGCCCCGTCCGCGCGAGGCGAGACGTCGCGACGCTGGATCAGGCTGCGGCAGGTGGCTATGGTCCCGGCCCCGATCTGGAGGAAGACCCGATGAAGACTGCCCACCGCTCCTTTGCGCTCGCCCTCGTTGGCCTGCTCTCCGTCGCTGGCTGCACGACCGAGTCGTCTGGACCCGGCAGCACCGCTGGCGATCAGGACGGCGCGGGTGCCGCTGACGGCGCTGCCGCCGTGGACGGCGCCGGCGACCAGGACGGGCAGGGCGGCTCGGACGCAGCCGCAGACGCTGGAGCGACCGACACCGGCGCGCCGGACACGGCCGCGACAGACACCGGAGCAGCCGACACGGGCGCAGCCGACACGGGCAGCGCCGACACAGGCAGCGCGGACGCGGGCACCCCCGACACGGGCGCGGCGGACACCGGCGGCGGCGACAGCAACGCCGAGCTCATCAAGTGCCTCACGCAGAAGTGCAACAAGGAGGTCACCGGCTGCCTCGCCGACAGCGACTGCGCCAAGGCTGTGGGCTGCATGGCAGGGTGCAAGGGCGACACCACGTGCCTGCTCGGCTGCGGCAACGGCCTCTCGAGCGGGGCGCAGACCCTGCTGCTCGGCGCGGTGCAGTGCGGCGCGACGCAGGGGTGCATCAACCTCGGCGGTGGCGGCGGCGGTGGCACCTGCGGCGACGGCAAGTGCGAGCCCGCTGAGGCGCTGACCTGCCCGCAGGACTGCGGCGGCGGCGGCGGCGGCAAGTGTGGCGACGGCACCTGCGACCTGGGGGAGCAGCTGACCTGCGCCCAGGACTGCCCGCAGCCGGTGTGCGGCGACGGCAAGTGTGACCTGGGCGAGCAGCTCACCTGCGCCAAGGACTGCGGCGGTGGCGGCGGCGGCAACTGCGGCGACGGCAAGTGCGACGCGCCGGCCGAGAACCCCTTCACCTGCGCCAAGGACTGTCAGGCGCCGCAGTGCGGCAACGGCAGCTGCGACCTGCCCTTCGAGACGACCCTCACCTGCGCGCAGGACTGCGGCGCCGGTGGCGGTGGCGGCGGCACCTGTGGCGACGGCACGTGTGACGGACCGGTGGAGAACCCCTTCACCTGCGCCAAGGACTGCCCGGCGCCCCAGTGTGGCGACAGCAAGTGCGAGACGCCGTGGGAGACCGCGCTCACCTGTGCGCAGGACTGCGGCGGCGGTGGCGGCGGCGGTTCTTGTGGGGACGGTCAGTGCCAGACCGGCGAGCAGATCACCTGCCCGCAGGACTGCGGCGGCGGCGGCGGCGGCCAGAACCTGACCACCTGCATCCTGCAAAAGTGCTCGAGCCAGTCGACGGCGTGCCTGCTGGACTTCACCGGCTGCTCGTCCGCCAGCATCTGCCTCGCCAGCTGCACCGACAGCTCGTGCGTCGCCAAGTGCGGCGACAAGCTGACCGGCGCCGCGGCGGACAAGTTCAAGGCGCTGCGGACCTGCATCGACCAGAACTGCTTTGGGCCGTGAGCGTCGTGGGGCCCGAAGTGTGCGGCCGCGCTGGGAGGCACGCCCAGAGAAGGGTAGGTCGACGGAGGCGCAGGTGCTGTGACTCGCCTTTCATCGTCGCCCGCGTGGGCTTTCAGCGTCGTTGGGAGGGGGCATGACAACGGGTGATGCGAGCGAGCCCGGCAAGCCGAGCAGGCTCTCTCGTCGCCGCCTGTTGATCGCCGGCGCAGGACTCGTCGTCGTCTCAGGGAAGAACATAGCCGAAAATCTCGTCTCGGCTGCGTTGTGGGATGCGTATGGCGCGAAGGTTCGTTTCGCCTTTCGAGACTTCTGGCCGGCAGACCCGCCCCACAGGACGTCGGAGCCGCAACGGATATTCCGGGACTGGGAGCAAGTGGAGGTGGTGCCCGGCAGACTCCACCCGGACTACCTTGGGCAGATACATCCGGACATCGTTGCCGCTCAACGGGTGTTGATTCCGACGCTCGTGAACGATCCGAGCTCCGTCGCCGCCGTGGATGCAAAGGTGCTGCCTGACGCGAGTTCTCTGCCAAGATCCGCAAGCGTCCTGCTGATTGGGGGCCCCGTTACCAACCAAGCGTCTCGTGCGCTCCATGGCTTCAGGCGCGTCGATGGCCTGATGGCCTCCGTTGCTCCGTTGCCTGAGCTTCGTTGGAGGTTCGAGTACCTTGCTCTCCGGCAAGGTCGCGTGCGCAGGTACGTCAGCGGCTCAAGAACCGGCGACTCCACAGAGAGCTGGGGCAAGCGAGTCGTCGACACCCACACGGGGACCTCGTACCAAGCCCAGGTGGACGACAACGGGTTCATGACGACAGATTTGCTCCTCGTGACGCACGTCCCCGTGCCAACCAGGTCGTCCGTGATCGACGTGGCAGATCTCCACGGACAGGGCGATATCGCGTTTGGCATGGCGATGGGCAACCCGGAGTGGGTTCAAGATCTCGGGCGGCTGAGTGACCGCAACAAGAGTCCGTATTTCCAAGCGCTCTTTCGTGTCGGGGTGCGACATGACCACAGCGCGGCGCTCACCTCGTGCTCCCTACCTGAGTTGATTGGGTTCTCTGCCATTGGGTGACGCCGGTTGGGCTGCCCTCGGTCGCCTCTACCAACGTGGGTGAGCCATCGCTGCCGCTCTCACGCTCAGCCCCGAATCCGTCCGCATCGACAAAGGCATCCTCGGCCGCTGGCCGCGCGCCGGCTCTTCTCCGTGAGGTACGACCAGTCCGAGCGCTCAGGGCTTCTCGGGGCAGCGCTTGTCGTCGGGCTCAGCCCAGGTCATCCACTCGGTGTGGTGCTTGACGATCTCGGCGCAGCTCACCGTGCCGTCCTTGTCGTCGTCCCAGCCCTTGCCGGCCGCCTTGAGCATCAAGAACTTGTGGTGCGGCGTGTTCGAGAAGGTCGCGAAGGTCTGGCCGCAGATGGCCGCGGACGAGCCGAAGACCACCTGCTCCGTGGCGTGCGCCCCGCCGCCCTCGATGCGCCCGGGGCCGACCACCCGACCGGTCAGGTTCGAGGTCTCGCGCTGCGCGACGTAGAGCTTGCACGAGGGGCCGACGTTGAACGTGGCGCCGGGGTTTCCGTCGTTCTCCGGGTCGATGAGCCGCGGGTCGCTGGGCTCCGTCTTCAGCGGCATCACGTCGTAGATGGGGTTGGCCATCTGCAGGCCCATGAGCTGGCCTTCGAGGCCGCCGGCATAGGCGATCTCCTCGCCGCCCTCGCCCAGGAGGCGGCTCTCCACCTGCCAGGTGCCCATGGCGTCGACCACCACCTGCGGCACCACGGTCTTGAGGCCAAAGATGGGCGTCAGCTGAATCTGACAGAGCTGCCGCTGTTCGAGCAGCCGGTTGCCTTTGCGGGTCACCTCGACGCGCAGGATCTTGCGGGAGCGGGTCTCGATGCGGCTGCCGACGGTGACGCAGGTCGACCAGTCCGTCGCCAGCCCCCAGGTGCCCACGAAGGGATCGCCGCCCGTGGTCGCGCCGTCGCTGCTCGCGCCGCCGCCGTCGGCGGTCGCGCCGGCGTCGAAGACCTGGTCGGGGAAGGTGCTGTCGGTGGGCGCGGGCTCACAGCCGGGCAGGGCCGCCAGGGCGGCGACGAGGAGCGCGACGCGGAGCGGGCCGGGGGAAAGGCGCGGCCGACTGGCCGGCCAGCGGAGCGGCCAAGTTGGGCAACTCGGGCGCTTCGAGCGATTCGGGCGATTCGGGCGATTCGGGCGTCGCATCAGAACCTCCACTTGAGGTCGACGCCGACCGAGAGCAGGTTGCCGAAGCTCTGCCAGCCCGGAAATCCGGGGTTGCCGGTCTGCAGGCCGTGATACGCCGGATCGGGCTTGCCGGTGACCGGGTCGGGGGTCTCGTCGGGGATCTCGTCGCACACCGAGGTGACGCCCGGGGCGCACGCGGGCCAGCTGTCGAGCCGCTTCTTGTCCGTGTCGCGCGCGAGCAGGTGGTGCACCGCGATGTTCCAGGCCAGCTCGACCTGCTGCCCCAGCAGCGTGATGGCGTGGCCCGCGCCCACCGCGATGCGCACTCGGTCGTTGTCGACATAGTTGGTACGGCCGGTCTGGTCGGGCACCGGGGAGGGGACCCAGCTCGTGCCGGCGCGCAGCGTGGTGTCTCCGGACTTGTACTCGCCGCCGAGGTGGACGCTCACGGTGTCCTCGAAGGTGCGCCCCCGCTGGCCCTGATGGTCGAGGTAGCCGCTCCAGCCGGCCCACACCACGTCGGCCGCCACCAGCAGGTTGCCCTGGCTCCAAGCGCCGCCGAACGCAAGGGTGTCCGGCACGTAGTTCACCGTCACCAGGACGTCCTGACCGACTGGAAAGCTCGCCGGATCCGTCTGGAAACCGTTGATCTGGATGCGGTTCTGAATCTGCAAGCGGAAGTGGTTCTCGCTGCGCCAGGCGACGCCGAGACGGAGGTGCTCGTTGGGCTGCACGACGACGCCGGCGTTGAAGCCCACGGTGGTGCCCTGCTGGTTGACCACCGACATGTCGAGCTCGTCCTGGCGGCTGGCGTCGGGCAGGTAGACGCTGCTGGTGGTGGTGGCGCTGGGCATGACGGAGAGGCCCGCCCCCAGGCTCAGCCAGTCGAACACGCGAAAGGCGGCGCCGGCGAGGATGGTCAGGTGCTCCGAGCGCCGCCCCACCAGGGTGAAGTCGAGGTTGTTGGAGAAGTACTGCTCGCGCTCGTCGGCGTACCGAGCCTGCTGCGCCCCCAGCCCGTTGGCCGGCAGCATCACCGAGAAGCCGAGCCGCAGCCGCTCGATGCCGAGCGACCAGGCCCCCCCGAGCAGCACCTGGTACTGATTGGGGATGTCGCTGACGTCGCCGCGCTCATTGAGCCGGTAGGCCGTGGGGATGCGGGGAGAGTCGGCGCCCTTGTCCGGCAGGTCATACCCGGCCGGCCGCGCCTTCATGCGGATGGTCGCGTCGTCGAGCCCCACGTGGAAGCCGAAGCCAAAGCCCGGCTTGCCGAAGGTCAGCCCGGCGATGTTGTAGTAGAGGGCCGACAGATCGTCGGCTACTGCGGTGTGTGCCCCGGCCATGCCGCCGGCGCGCGCGCCATAGCCGTAGACCTCTCCGAAGCTGGCGTGGGCCATGGCCGGCGTGAGGCACCACACGAGCAGCGCCACAGCCACGGGGGCGCTGCGCCTGACGGCACCGCCGGAGACGCGAAGTTGAAGTCGAGGGCGCATGGGCCTCCGGGGGCAGACGACTGCTTGTGTCAGGCCGCAGCCTTGAGCTGCCCCACGATCTTGTCCATGGAGTCCCGCGCGTCGCCGAAGAGCATGGCAGAGTTCTCCCGGTAGAAGAGCGGGTTGTCCACCCCGGCGTAGCCAGAGGCGCGAGAACGCTTGCAGATCACCACCTGCTTGCTCTCCCACACCCGCAGCACCGGCATGCCGTAGATGGGGCTGTCCTCGTCCGTCTCAGCGCCCGGGTTGACGATGTCGTTGGCGCCGACGACCAACACCACGTCGGCGCTGGCGAAGTCGTCGTTGATCTCGTCCATCTCCATCACGATGTCGTAGGGCACCGCTGCCTCGGCCAGCAGCACGTTCATGTGGCCCGGCAGGCGGCCGGCGACCGGGTGGATGGCGAAGGACACGTTGCAGCCGCGGTTGCGCAGCAGGTCGCAGAGCTCGCGGACGGCGTGCTGCGCGCGCGCGACCGCCATGCCGTAGCCTGGCGCGACGATGACGTGCTTGGCGCCGAGCAGCCAGTTCGCGGTGCCCTCGGGGCTCGCCTCGTTGACCGGCAGCGGCTCCCCTTCCATGGCGACCTTCTTCTTGGGCTTGGAGTCCTCCGCGCCGAAGCCGCCGAAGACCACGTTCCAGATCGAGCGGTTCATGGCCTTGCACATGATGTAGCTGAGGATCGCGCCCGAGGAGCCGACCAGCGCGCCGGTGACGATGAGCAGATCGTTGCCGAGCATGAAGCCGGCGGCCGACGCGGTCCAACCCGAGTAGCTGTTCAGGAGCGAGACCACCACGGGCATGTCGGCGCCGCCGATGGCCACCACCAGGTGGACACCGAGCAGCCCGGCGATGCCGGTCATGATCAGCAGGTACATCCACGCCTGCGGCATGGGCGCGCCCAGCGACAGCACCAGCAGCGCGAGGGATCCCAGCAGCGCGAGGGCGTTGAGCGCGTGCCGCCCCGGGAGCAGCAGCGGACGCCCCCCCACCAGGCCCTTGAGCTTGGCCCAGGCGACCACGGAGCCGGTGAAGGTGATGGCGCCGATGAGCACGTCGACCCAGATCTCGGCCATGAGCACCGTGCTTTCGGTGACGTGCACGCCGTGGCTGCGGAAGCTGGCGAGGCCCACCAGCACGGCGGCGCCGCCGACGAAGGAGTGCAGCAGGGCGACCAGCTCGGGCATCGCCGTCATGGCCACGCGGGCCGCCAGGAATCCGCCGATGACGGCGCCCAGGACCACGGACCCGAGCACGTGCGTCAGCGAGAGCGAGCCGGCCCCAAGCACCGTCGCGAGCACCGCCAGGCCCATGCCGAGCGCGCCGTAGACGTTGCCGTTGCGTGCCGTCTCCTGGCTGGAGAGGCCGCGAAGGCTGAGGATGAAGAGCAATGAAGCCAGCAGGTACGCGGCTGAGAGCAGGACCACTTGCATCGACCGAAGCTCCTCCCGAGGCGCGTGCGCCAGGGGGTGGAAGATCTACTTGCGGAACATGCGCAGCATGCGCTCTGTCACCAGGAAACCGCCCGCGATGTTGATCGTCGCGAGCAGCACCGCCACCACACCGAGCCAGCCCGCCACGCCGAGGTCCCCGGTGGACGTCAGCTGGAGGATGCCGCCCAGCACGATGATGCCGCTGATGGCGTTGGTGACGCTCATGAGCGGCGTGTGCAGCGCCGGCGAGACGTTCCACACCACGTGCCAGCCGACCACGCAGGCGAGCACGAAGACCGTCAGGTGCTGGACAAAGGTCGCGCCCGTGCCCGCGCCCGCGTCGGCGTCGCCAGCGAGCCCGAAGCGGATCGCACCCCAGAGGACGAAGAGCCCCGCGACGGCCGCGGTGGCGATCCACACCCCCATGGGCGAGCCGCTGCCCTCGTCGTTGGCGTGGTGGCCGTGGCCGCCGTGGCCGCCAGACCGGGCCGGCTTCGCCGCTGGGCTCGCCGCTGCGGGCGGCGCCGGCTTGGGCTTTGGAGCCTGCTTCTTGGCTGGTTTTTCGGGCTTGTCGGGCCAGGAGGGCTCCGCGCCTTCGTGCACCAGCACCGCCCCTCGCACCACGTCGTCGAGCGGGTCCAGGGTCAGCGCGCCGTCCTCGCTGAGGTCGTCGAGCAGGTGCACCAGGTTCGTGCCGTAGAGCTGGCTCGCGGTGCGGGCCATGCGGCTCGCCAGGTCGGTGAAGCCGATGATGTGCACGTCGTGCTCGACCACGTGCTCGCCGGGGACGGTCAGGTCGCAGTTGCCGCCGCGGGGCGCGGCCAGGTCGACGATGACGCTGCCGGGCTTCATGGTCTCGACCATGTCGGCCAGCCAGAGCTTCGGCGCCGGACGACCGGGGATCAGCGCGGTGGTGATGACGATGTCCACCTCGGCGGCCTGCTCGCGAAAGAGCGCCATCTCCGCGTCGATGAAGGCCTGACTCATGACCTTGGCGTAGCCGCCGTCGGTCTCGCCGTCCTCTTCGATGAGCACCTCGAGGAAGGCGGCCCCCATGCTCTGGACCTGCTCCCGGACCGCCGCGCGCGTGTCGAAGGCGCGGACCTCCGCACCGAGGCCACGGGCCGCGCCGATGGCGGCCAGCCCGGCCACGCCGGCGCCGATGACGAGGACCCGCGCCGGCGGCACCTTGCCGGCGGCGGTGATCTGCCCGGTGAAGAAGGAGCCGTAGACGTTGGCCGCCTCGACCACGGCGCGGTAGCCGGCGATGTTGGCCATGGACGAGAGCGCGTCCATCTTCTGCGCGCGGGTGATGCGGGGCACCTTCTCCATGGCGATGAGCGTGCCGCCCCGGGCCTGCACCTCGGTGAGGGCGTCGGGGTTGAGGTCGGCCTGGACGAAGCTGGCCAGGGTCGCGCCCTCGGGCAGGAGGCTCGCCTCGTGCACGCCCAGGTCGGGGTGGGCGCGGGGCGGCTCGACCTTGAGCACGATGTCGGCCGCAGCCCACAGGGCACGTGTGTCGGCCTCCAGCGTCGCGCCCGCGGCGACATAGTCAGGGTCCAGATAGTCGGCCTGTGCGCCGGCGCCTGCCTCCACCGTGACCTCGAAGCCGAGCTTGATCAGCTTCGTCACGGTGGCAGGGGTGGCGGCGACGCGGCGCTCTCCCGGGCTGATCTCCCGAGGTATCGCGATGCGCATGAGTGCTGGCTCCTTGTGCGGCCGGTGGGCGCGCGGACGGCTGGCGTGGGCGCATAGCATAGGCACGAATCGCTGGCTCGCGTCACGACACGCCGCGTCATCGCCTTGACCCAGGGCAAGGGCAGGGCCGCGTGGGTGGCGCAGTGCGGAGCGAAAGCTGCGCAGGCCCCCGTTTGCTCGCGCCGCCACGGTCCACGGCGTGTCGCTGAGTGACGATCGTGTGCTGGCGTGAAGGGCGCGCTTGACCGACCCTGGTTCGTGCACCGCGTTTGGGAGGCGTCCATGGCAGTTCGTACACACCGTGAGGGTCGGGTCTGCGTCGTCACCCTCGACGACGGCAAGCGGAACGCGCTGCCTCCGTCGACGCTCCGGGCGCTCGGCGAGGCGCTGGACGTGGCGGAGCGCGACGCGCTCGCGGTGGTGCTCACCGGGCGCGAGGGGGTGCTCTCCGCTGGCTTCGACCTGAAGGTCATGCGCGGCAAGCCCGCGGACGCGTTGACCATGCTGCGGCTGGGCTTCGGCATGACCGCGAGGCTGCTGAGCTACCCCTTTCCCGTGGTGGTCGCATGCCCGGGCCACGCCTACGCCATGGGGCTCTTTCTCGCGCTCTCGGCCGACTTTCGCTACGGGGTGCCCGGGCCGTACACCCTGTGTGCCAACGAGGTCGCCATCGGCCTGCCGCTGCCCCGGGTGGCGGCAGAGGTGATGCGCCTGCGGCTGACGCCCTCGGCCTTTCAGCGTGCGGCGGTGCTCTCGGAGGGCTTCGACCCCGAGCAGGCCGTAGCGGCGGGGTTGCTCGACGCCCTCGCGCCCGCGGACACGCTGGTGGAGACGGCGGTGGCCAAGGCCAAGGAGCTCTTGCAGCTCGACGCGGCGGCGCATCGGGAGACCAAGCTGCGGGTGCGGCACGACACGCTGGTGCGCATTCGCAGGGGGCTGCCGCTGGACCTGAAGGACGCGGTGGTCATGGGCGCAAGGGCGGCCTGGAAGGCGCGAAAATAGGGGATGAGGGCCGCGGGCCCTGCCCGCGCCCAACCCTCGCGGCCTGGGCCTACAACCCCTCGTCGCGGAAGCCTGAGGGCGCCAGGGAGAAGGGCAGCACGCGGGCCAGCACCGGCAGCAAGAGGCCGCCCCCGGGCGCGGCGAAGATGGCCAGGGCCGGCACGGTTCGGCAGAGGTCGAGGAGCTGTCGCTGCATGCGGGCCTGCTCGTCGGCCGTGAGGCTGCGGCGGGTGGAGGCGAGCAGCAGCTGCACCAGGTCGCCGGTCTCGCGCAGCTCACGGCCGATGGCCGCGACGTGCCGCCGCACCAGCCCTCGGATCTGCCGCTCCGACCGGCGGCGCAGGCGGTCGAGCAGGGTGTCTCGCTCCAGGTGGGCGCCGATCTCCAGCACGTAGTCCAGGTCGCGCGCCACCCGCACCTGCGCGCGCAGGACGTCGTGGTCGCTCAGCCCCACCCGCGCGCCCAGCTCGCTGACGAGCTGCAGCTCCGCCATGGCTGCGTCGCCGTCGATGAGGCTGGCGACGTGTAGGAGCCGCACGAGCGCGCTCGCCAGCTCCGGCGTGTCGAGGGTGGCGCCGATGTCGTCGAGCTCTGGCGGCAGCCCGGGCGGCGCGCGCAGCCAGTCGTCCAGCTCCGCCAGCCCGGCCTTGTCGAGCCCGGCGACGCGAGCGAGCTGCTGCGTGAAGGTGCGCTCCGCCCGGGTGACCTGGCGATCCGCCACCACCAGGGCGACGACCGCGCGCAGCGCCACGCGGCGGCGATCCTGGGCCTGGGCGTGGGCCTGCGCGAGCGCCTCGTCGTCGACCTCGCCGGCGGCCAGGCGCGCGGCGATACGCACGCACAGCGCGGTGTCGACGGTGTCGAGCAGGGTGCCGAAGCCGGCTGCGACGACGCCTTGGTCGTCGTCGACCAGGCGGCGCGTCAGGGCCGTGGCGACTCGCCTCAGGGTGGGCGCGACGTCGGTGGCGTGGGTCGGATCGTCGGTGGCTGCCGCCGCTTCGGCGGCCAGCGCGCGCGCCGCGTCGTCGGCGCCCACGCTCCAGGCGAGCACGGCCGCAGTCCGCAGCGCCGACGGCCGCACGGGTGGCGCTGGCCAGGCGTCGAGCAGCGCGCTGCGGATCTCGTGGCAGCGCGCCTCCAGGGCGGACAAGAAGCGCCCACGGGCGGAGCCGCCGGCCAGCCAGGGCGCCTGGTCCAGGTCCACCGCGATGGGCTCGGCGTGCACGGCGCGCAGCCAGGGTCCGAGCCACCCCGGCGCGTCGAGATCGACCAACACGGGCGCCGTCATGGTGAGGCCTCCAGGGTGGCGAAGACGTCGCCGGTCTTGGGCTCGTCGCCCAGGGCGCTCAGCGCGGCGCTGAACGCCGTGGCGTCGGGCCACGGCTCAGGCGCGACCTCGAAGCGCTCGTAGGGCGAGAGGCAATAGCGGTAGCGCCCAAGGGTCTCCAGCCGCGCGACGCAGGCCAACGCCTCGGTCCGCAGCCGCGCGTTGTACTCGAAGCAGAGCGCCGGCAGGGGTTGGCTCAGGCCGGCGAGGACCTCGGGCTCGTGACCCTCGACGTCGAGCTTGGTGAACGACGGCACGCCGTGGTCCGCGATGAGCTGGTCGAGGGTGCGCGTCGCCACGCGTCGGGTCGTCGGCCACGACACCCCGGGCTGGTCCGAGTAGGCGTCGACAAAGCGCTCGGCCAGGGTCGAGACCTCACTGTGCGTGCCGACATGGAGCGTGGCCGCACCCGCGTCCGCGCTGAGCGCCGCCTCGACGACGACATGGCCGGCGCGGCGCAGGCGCTCGGCGCAGTCCGGCTGCGGCTCGACGGCCACCACGCGTGCGCCAAGCGCCGCGAACACCGCAGCGAGCTCACCGACGTTGGCGCCTACGTCGAATACCAGCGACCCACCCCGCACCCAGCGGCGGTACAGGTCGTCGCGCCGACGCTCGGCCTGCCAGCGGCGGGCGCGGCCGAGCAGGCGCCGCGGAATCGAGGGCGCACGTCGGCTCACCGCTGCGCCCCACGCGCTGAGCCGCTGCGACGCAGCCGCATGGGGACCTCGTCGACGGTGGGCGATGGATGTTCTGCGGGCCTCTGCACGCGTGTCCTCCGGCTCGGGTCGGAGCGCCACGGTAGCCCTTCTGCTCCGGCTTTGCAGCGACACGCGCGGCGGCGTGTGGCCCAGACGGAGGTGGCCGGGGCGGTCTCGCTGAACGCGGGGCCCTGGTCGTTTGGGTTGGCGTGGCGGCGCCGGCGCGCTTTCATGCGGGGGCGGCGCGTGGCCTCCCCGCAGGTCGCCGCTGCCCCTCTCTCGCGTCGCCCTGGAGCCTGCCATGAAGACCGTACTCGCCGACCTCCTCGACATGTTGCGGCTCGAGCGCATCGAAGAGCACATCTTCCGCGGGCGAAGCCAGGACCTCGGTTGGGGCGCCGTCTTTGGCGGTCAGGTGCTGGGGCAGGCCCTGTCGGCGGCGGAGCAGACGGTGCCGGCCGAGCGGCATCCGCACAGCCTGCACGCCTACTTTCTGCGGCGCGGCGACGCGTCGAAGCCCATCGTCTACGAGGTCGACCCCATCCGCGACGGCAAGAGCTTCACCACCCGGCGCGTGGTCGCGATTCAGAACGGCAAGGCCATCTTCAACCTGTCGGCGAGCTTTCATCGAGAGGAGTCGGGCTACGAGCACCACGCGCGCATGCCGGTCGTCGCGGGGCCCGAGTCGCTGAAGTCGATCCAGGAGCTCAGCGCGGATCACGCCGCACAGCTTCCCCCACGGCTCGCGGCCATGGCCACGGCGGATCGTCCCATCGAGATTCGCCCCATCACGCGACACGACCCGACGCACCCCGAGCCCGCGCCGCCGCAGCGCATGTTGTGGTATCGCGCCGCGGACACGTTGCCGGACGACCCGCGTGTGCACGCCTACCTGCTCGCTTATGCCAGTGACAGCCACTTCCTCGGCACGACGCTGGAGCCCCACGGCGTCAGCTGGCTGACCCCTGGCATGCAGGTCGCCAGCCTGGACCACGCGATGTGGTTTCACCGGCCCTTTCGCCTGGACGAGTGGCTGCTCTACGTGGTCGACAGCCCCAGCGCCTCCGGTGCGCGTGGGCTGGTCCGTGGGCAGTTCTTCCGCCGGGACGGGACCCTGGTCGCGTCGACCGTGCAGGAGGGGCTGATCCGCCAGCGCAGGTCGCCGGCGGACGGCGGGGGCTGAGCCGAGCTTCGTAGGTGCATCCTCGTAGGTGCCAGGCGATTCGATGATGGAGTGTGCGTCTGTCCATCTGGCGAAGATGTCTCCGCATTCGTGGGTGCCTACGTAGGTGCCTGCCTACGTAGGTGCCAGGCGATTCGCTGACGGAGCTTTTCTGCCGCGATGTGACGAAAATCTCTCTGGCGCACGTCGGACTCTAGGGAGGCCTCCCTCAACCCCGGCCTCCCGAGGAGGAGTCCGCATGCGTCCGGTTCGCTACATCCACCCCGATCACATGGTCGAGGTCACCACCCGCTCCATCGACAGCATGAAGCTGCTGCGCCCCAGCAAGGAGGTGCACCGCATCATCGCCGGTGTCATCGGTCACGCGCAGGAGAAGACGGGCATCGAGCTCTACG
>JAUIAC010000756.1 GCA_030425545.1 bacterium
GCACCACCACATGGCCGTAGCCCGGGAGCGCCGCGATGCGCTCCTGCATGGCGCTCTCCGCGATGCCGAACACGCGCAGGAGTCGCTCGGCCCGCGGCCGCGTGGGCACGCCGGCGAGCTCGAGCAGGCCCTGCAGATGCTGCGACAACATCCCCTGCCACTCGCGCGGAACGCCGGGAAAACAGGCCACCCACGTGTCCCCCATGGGCAGCGCAAAGCCGGGCGCGGAGCCAAAGTCGTTGGCCAGCACACGCGCCCCGACCGGGAAGTCCGCTTGCGTGGCGTTGGCCGGCCCGAAGCGACGCCCACGGGCCGCATAGCGCGCCTCGAGCTGCGCCAGCACGTCGGCGTCGCGCCGCAGCGAGACCCCCGCCGCCTGCGCCATGGCGGCGCGGGTCTGGTCGTCGTCGGTGGGGCCCAACCCACCGGTGACCAGCAGCAGCGGGCACCGGTCGCGCAGCTCCGCCACAGCCCCCAGGATCGCGGCGCGCGCGTCCGACACGTGGCGGGCCTCGCGCAAGGCCACACCCTGCTGCTCCAACACCTGCGCAAGGTGGTAGCCGTTGGCCTCGTGGGTGTTGCCCCGGAGGAGCTCGTCTCCAATGGCGACAAATGCGACGGACATCAGGCTCCCTGGGCTCAGGTCTGGCCGGGCAGCGCGCGATTGCGGCCTGCCCCTTTGGCACGATAGAGGGCTTCGTCGGCGATGCGAATCAGCTCCGTCTCGTCTTCGACACGGACGTCTGGCGTCGCGACATAGCCCAGGCTCACCGTACACTGAATCGCCTGGCTGCCGTCCTGCACCACGTGCTCCTCCACGGCGCGGCGGATGCGCTCCGAGATCTCCCGGGCGTCGCCAGTGGCGGCGCCGGGCAGGATCGCCAGGAACTCCTCCCCGCCATAGCGGACCAGGATGTCGCCCTCGCGCAGCCGCTCCTTGGCGGCCTTGGCCACGGCGGTGAGGACGCGGTCACCCACGAGGTGCCCGTAGGTGTCGTTGACCGACTTGAAGTGGTCGATGTCGAAGAGGATGCCGGCGAGCGGCGTGTCGTTGCGCGCCGCCCGGCCGAACTCCTCACGCAGCCGGCCCAGCCCGAAGCGCCGGTTGTAGCAGCCGGTGAGCGGGTCCAGGGCCGCGATGCGCTGCAGGTGGTCATGGGTCATGGCGTTGGCGAGGGCCATGGCGAAGGTGCGCGCGAAGATGGTGCTCAGCGAGCGCGTCTCGGGCTCGAAGGGAGACGAGCGGGCGAGCACGACGACGCCGATCGGCACCGCCTGCGCCACCAGCGGCAGGTAGGTCACCTCACGCGGACGAAAGGTCACCAGCCCGCCGCGCACCTCGAGATCTTCCGGCAGCTCGACGCGGTCGGGTTGGCCCGAGCGTAGACACAGCCGGACGTGGTCGTCGGTCACCAGGGGCGCGGTGTCCTCGACGCCGTGGCTGGCGAGCACGCTCAGCTCACCCCCGGTGTCCGCCAGGATCACCGCAGCCTGGGCCCCCGTCGCCTGCATGAACGCCGCGACCGCGCCTTGGCACAGCGGCGCCAGCTCCAGCTGGGCGGACATGGCGGCGGTGAAGTCGCCCACCCGCGCCTCGACGTCGTGGCTCCGGGTCAGCGCGAAGATCAGCTTGTTGAACGCGGACGCGCTCTCGCCGATGACGTCGTCGCTGTCCACCGGCAGCTTGCAGCGCTCCGGGTCGCACTTCGACCAGTCGCCGGTGTAGGTCGCCTCGCGGATGCCGTCCTCGACCTGCAGCATGCCGTCGGCCAGCGCCCGCAGCCGCGGCAGCACGACCCAGCGCACGAGCCCGATGTTCACAGCGCCCACCATGCAGCCCGCCAGCACACACACCGCGAAGAAGAAGGGCGTGAGCGCGATCGCCCGCGGGACGCCAAAGAGGACCACAGCGGGCGGGAAGACCACGCCGATAAACAGGCCGAAGCCGACCATCCACAGCGCTAGATCGTCGAAGACGCGGCGTGTCAGACGCATGACTCCCCCTGTCGCGCCACAGCAGGCGCGGCGACCGCCCGGACAAGAGCTCCCGCGTTCGCGTGGGAGCCGACCTGGGGCGGTGTGGACTTGGCCGCCGCGGCACGCGATGGCTGAAGCGCCGACGAGACGGGGGGATCAAGCGACCCGAGGGCTCCGGCAGCATGCCACACCGCGGTGGGTTCGACGTCGACGTCGCCATCCCTCAGTCGGGTGAGTGCAGGGCCAGCAGACTGCGGCGAAATTGATTGTCGCCGCAATCTGCTAGCTTTTCTGTCTCTTGGGGGGGCTACG
>JAUIAC010000117.1 GCA_030425545.1 bacterium
CATCAGACCACTTCTGCGCCGCGGGCTGACGGTGGGGTCGCCGCCGCCCGTCGTCACGCGCGCGGCGAGCTCAGCATGGGGCGCGCGGCTGGCCCTCAAGCAAAAGCACAGCGAGCGCCCCCCGGGGAGGGAGGCGCTCGCTGCCACCTGTCACACCTTGGCTGCGCTAACGCACGAACACCGCGTGCGTCTTCCAGCTGTTCGAGTACGAGTTGCCGTTGCCCCACCAGTGCGAGTTGATCGCGTACTTGTCGTCCGTGCTCCCCATGCTGGTGTACCCACTGCCCACCGCGAAGTCGCTCAGGCAGCGCATGGTCAGCAGCGACATGTAGTCGTAGCTGGGCTGCTTGTTCCAGTGGTTGTGGTTGTAGATGCTCGCCGAGAACACGCCGCCCGCGTGGCCGGAGCGCCAGCCGTTCTTGACCCCGAGGTAGCCGTTGTACGTGTAGGTCCAGTCCGCGCCGTGGAATCCGTAGCGGGTGGCCGGGCAGTCCTGGTGGTACTCAGGGTTGCCGTTGTAGTCGAGGTTGCTGATGGCGCCGAAGAGCCGGTTCCGCGTGAAGTAGCGCTTGAACTGACGGACGGTGTCCCGCGTGTTCTTGAACTTCTCCCGGTGACGCCAGGCCAGGTTGCGGTCGGCGTCGAAGATGCTGCGGATCATGATGTCGCTGAAGGGCACGTCGTTGTACGACGAGCACATGGCGTTCTCGTCCTTGAGCCCGGTGCAGTCGCCGATGAGCTTGCCGTCGTACCACTGCGCCTTGTTCAGGCGGTTCATCGTCGGGTCGTTGCCCTTCACCTTGACGATCATCGTCCAGCCGCCGCCGCCAGTCTCCTGGTCGCAGTAGACCTGGTAGGGGGCACCCGTGCCGGCGCCGTCGGGGTCGATCCAGTAGGTGCCGCTCTTGCTCGACGGCGCGCGGTTGTTGATGTCCTTGCAGGTGAGCCCGGCGGTCGCCTTGGTCTTGCCCACGAGCTGGGGCCACCACTGGTTGCCGTCACAGACCTGCACGCGGCCGAGCGCCGCGCTGTACTTCACCGCGCCGATGGCGAACTTGTCGCAGGGCGCCGTGCTCGACGCGAGGACGAGGTTGCCCTTCACCCCCACCTTCTGGTTCGACAGCGTCTGCAGCTTGATCGACCAGTCGGCGATCCAACCGTCCTGCTTCTTGGTCGTGTCGCAGTACTTGGCGTTGCCCGGCGCCTGCACGATGCAGAACGACGTGTCCTTGACCTTCAGGTTCCAGAGGCCCTTCGGGTTCTTGCCGATCCAGTAGCCCAGGTCGCCGCTCTTTGGCTTGGCCTTCGGCGACCACGTCTTCTTCAGGATCTTCGAGTCCTTGGATCCGCAGGGGTCGCACAGGGTGTAGCCGACCTTCTTGTCGTTCGGCGGCAGCACCGTGACGGCCACTGTCGACAGGTCGGTGTTCTCCACGTGCACCGAGAGCTCGAACGCCTGCGCCTGGCCGATGTCCGGGAAGGTCAGGTTGCTGACGCCCTCCGAGCCCTGGTTGTCCGGGATCGGGATGCCCTTCTTGTCGGCCGTGATCGTGTCGACGAACTGGTTGTGAATCAGGCCGTTGGAGATCTCGTCGATGCCGTCCTTGGGCAGCGACGCCGGGTCCATGGCCTTCACGCACTTGAGGCTGCCGTCGGCGTTGATGCCCTTGACCACCTCGCCGGCCGTCTTGCACTCGCCCGTGGGGATCTTGATGCCGGTGAGCTTGGAGCCGTCACCGGCGAAGCTCGTGGCGGTCACGGTGCCGGCCGCGACGTCGCCGGTGAACGTGCCGTTCTTGGCCTTGAGACTGTTGCCGCCGAGGTCGATGTCGCCGTCGAACTTCATCTCCTTGCTGGAGACGCACCCGGTGCAGGCTAGGTCGCTGGCGGGGCCGCCCTTGGTCGACGAACCGGCGTAGTTGAAGCCGACCTTGGCCGCGGAGATCCCGCCGTTGGCCACCTGGCTGGCGGAGATGCAGCCGGTGCAGGCGAGCGTGTCGGCCACCAAGGCGTACGACACGGCGTCCACGGGCTGGCGCGGCAGCTCTGGATCGGCGCCGATCTTCACGCCGAGCCACGGGGCCTTGAGCTTGCTGAGCGCTGACGCGGAGAGCGCCTTGCTGCTTCCGAGGCGATGGCTGAAGCGCCCACCCTTCACGGCGACCTTGACCGGGCCCTCAGACCACGCGGCCGACGTAGCGGTCTTGCCGTCGTAGATCGAGAAGATCACGTCATAAGAGCCGTCGGCAGCGGCGCCGCCGCCCGCGCTCGTGAGCGCGCCCTCGACCGAGGTCGTGGTGGGGACAGCAGCCGACGCCGCTGGCGCGAGCGCGAGGGACGCGGCGAGTCCGCTGGTGACGGCGAACGCGCGCAGGGCGCGCCGCCGGGGGCGCGGCAAGATGCCCGCGCTGGGATGGTTGTCAGCAAGGTTTCGCAAGGCTGCCTCCGTTGGATTGGCATCGGTATCGTGACATGGTGCGGCAACGTTACCGCGCCCGGACGCACCGGTTCAACTGGAGAGTGGTCCCACGCAGCCGTGCTCGGCAGCGCCGCAGAGGAAGGCCCATGAGCCGACAGAAACGCCGGAAGAATCAGCAGCGCGCCGCGAGCGCCGCGGCCGCCGTCGCGGCCAGGGCCGCCAGCGCGAACAACCCCTTCGCTGCGCAGGCGGACGCGCTGCGAGCCCTGCTGGACACCACGGACACGGTCGACGCCGAGTCGGCGCCGTCGCTCCCGTCGCGCACCGACGCGGCGCGAGGCCAGGGCGCCTCAACGCCGGGAGCGGCGGAGCACCGCTCCGCGCCCCTGGACGACGAGGCCGCCTTCGCCGCGGCCATGGGGGCCGACATCGCGCCCATCGCCCCGCGCGCCGCACGCGCCCCACGCAAGCGACCCCCGCGGGCTGCGCCCCCGCCGCCAGACACGACCCATGAGGACGCCGCGCTGGCGCGACAGCAGGCGGCCATGGCGATGATCTTCGACGCCGTCGAGCGGCCGTGCTGGCCCCCGGCTGGCACGGACGAGGGCGTGGACGCGCTGCTCCGCGGCAGCGTCGGCCCCGACAAGAGCGTCGACCTGCACGGCATGCGTGTGGACCAGGCGCTCGCACGGCTTCGCGCGGCGCTGGGCGAGGCGCCGCAGCGGCGCTGGCGCTGCCTGCGGGTCATCCACGGGCAGGGGCACCACTCCGACGGCGACCCCGTGCTACGGCGCGCGGTTCGCGAGGCGCTGCAACGCCAGACCGGCGTCGTCCGGGCGTGGTGCGAGACCATGCAGAGCGAGGGCGGGGCCGGGGCGACCCTGGTGCTCTTGAACGGCCCGGCAGGAAGGCGCAGGTCATGAGCAAGCGCAAGATCGCGATCCTCGGCGGTGGGCTGGGCGCCCTGTCGACGGCCTTTCACCTGACGGAGCAGGCTGGGTTCTCCGAACACAGCGAGGTCACGCTCTACCAGACCGGGTGGCGGCTCGGCGGCAAGTGCGCCAGCTCGCGCGGCGCCCACGGCCGCATCGAAGAGCACGGCCTGCACGTGCTGCTCGGTGGCTACGAGAACGCCTTCGCCATGATGCGGCGCTGCTACGCCGCGTTGGACCGGGATCCCACCGCTCCGCTCGCGACCTTCGAGCAGGCCTTCAAGCCCCACGACACAGTGGTGTTTCAAGAGATCATCCGCGGCGAGCTGCGGCCTTGGGCGCTGACCTTTCCCCGCAACCACAGCCAACCCGGCGACGGGGGCATCTGGCCGTCGTCGCGCGACTACGCCGCGATGCTCGGACACTGGCTCGCCCTCGGCGTGCGCATCCTCGCGCGTGAGCTGCCTCGGCGCGTCCACCCACGCCAGCTCGCCCGCACGCTGCCCACGCTGCTGCGAGCCGCTGGGCAGGTCGCCGCCGCCACCCGTTCGTCCGCGGGCGCGCTCGACGCCCTGTCTGCGGCGCTGGGAGCGGTCCACGAACAGGTCGACGACCTCCTCGCGAACGACGACGAGCTGCGTCGGCTGTGGATCCTGCTGGACCTGGGCATGGCCTGCACCCGGGGCATGGCGGTGGACCGCGCGCTCCTGCGCGGCTTCGACGCGCTCGACAGCGAGGACTTTCGCGACTGGATGCGGCGCCACGGCGCCTCCGAGCAGGCGGTGCAGTCGGCCTTGGTGCGGGCGGTGTACGACCTTGTCTTTCACGCCGACGCCGACGGGCGCGTCGACTCGGGCTTCGGCGCAGGGACGGCGCTGCGCATGACGCTGCGGTTTGTCGGCGCTTACAAGGGCGCTGTGGGCTGGTGGATGCAGGCCGGCACCGGCGAGACGCTCATCGCGCCGCTGTACGAGGTCCTCCGCGCGCGGGGCGTGCGCTTCGCGTTCTTCCACCGAGTGCAGTCGCTTCACCTGGACGCCACTGGCCAGCGCGTCGCGCGGGTCCGGGTGGCCCGTCAGGTGACGGTGCGGGCCGGGCCCTTGGCCTACGAGCCCCTGGTCGACGGGGCAGGGCTACCGTGCTGGCCGCACCGTCCCGACACCGCGCAGCTGGTCGAGGGGGCGGCGCTCGGCGACGTCGACCTGGAGTCGACCTGGTCGGGCTGGCGAGACGTGGGCGCGGTCGACCTGATCGACGGGGTGGACTTCGACGACGTGGTGCTCGCCATCAGCCACGCCGCGCTGCCGGCGCTCTGCGCTGAGCTCGCGGACCGGCTGCCTCGCTGGCGTGACCTGCTGGGCGGGCTGCAGACCACCCCGACAGTGGCGCTCCAGGTCTGGTCCCACACGGCGCGCGCCGAGGGCAAGCCGATGATGAACACCGGCCACGCGCCGCTGACCGGCTATGGCGACATGAGCCACCTCGTGCCGCACGAAGCCTGGCCAGCAGCGCACCGGCCGGGGCACGTCCTGCACGTGTGCAACCGGCTCGAGACCCCGCCGCCACCCCCCGCAACCGACGTGGGCTACCACCAGCGGGCCGACGCCGACGCGCTGGCGCTCGCCGAGGCGTGGCTGTCCACTGGCGGCGGCGCCTTCATCCCGGGCGCGACGCAGGGCGGCGCGCTGGCGGAGCCCGCTTGGGACGTGCTCGTCGACCCAGCCGGTGGGTCGGGGCGGGCGCGGCTGCACGCTCAGTTCTGGTGCGCGAACGTCGAGCCCACGGACCGATACGTGCTCTCGGCCCCAGGGACGGTCCAGCTGCGTCTGCGAGCCGACGAGAGCGGCGTCGACAACCTGGTCCTGGCGGGCGCGTGGCTGCGGACCGGCCTCAACCTGGGCGCTGTCGAGTCCGCGGTCATGAGCGGGATGCAGGCCAGCAGGGCCCTCACGGGCGTCCCGCGCGACGTCTGGGGCGAGCGCGACTTCCGATAGTGCGGCGCGCCGGTCCGGCGCCTTCCAGCCGCCAGGGCGACGAACTTGCCTGGGGACCGCGGCTGGGCGACGCTGCGGCATCCGGAGACCGGCCATGCCCACCGCACCTAAGTTGCCTGACGACATTCGCGAGCGCCTGCTGCAGCGTCCGATCCTCGTCGGGCTCGGGGACGACGACCGCGCCTTCCTGCTCGCCAACGCCTGGCACCGCCGGTTGACCGAGGGGACGCGCTTCATCGTCGAAGACACCGCGGCAGAGGCGGTCTACTTCGTGCTCTCAGGGGAGGTGTCGGTCGAGCGTGACGGCGACACCCTGGCGCTGCAACAGGCCCCGCTCACGGTGGGCTTGCTCTCGGTCATCGACGGGCTGGACCGCAGCGCGAGCGTGCGCGCCTTCTCCGACGTCGACGTCGTCATGGTCCCGCGCTCAGCCTTCGACGCGCTGGCCGAGCGATGCAGCGTGTTCTCGGCCAACCTGGTGCGTCACCTCACATCCGACATCCGCGACGCCCACAGGCGCGAGGCCGGGGTGCGAAAGAACTTCGACGACCACTTCCACTCGCCGAACGCACGCTTGGTCCAGGGCCCCTACACCATGGGCCCGTTCCCCATGGTCGCCCTGGTGGTGGAGTCCACGCCGGAGCGCATTCGCGCGTGCCTGCCGCCTGGCATCGAGCCGATTCGCGCGCTGGGCGGACGCTACGTGCTCACGTTCAACTTCTTCCCGGACGTGCACTCGCGCCACATGAGCGCGGGCGGGCGCTCCTTCGCCTACAACGAGACCACGCCCTTCCTGCCGGTGATGGGCCCCGGCGCGCGCCCCGCCGTGTTCTCTCCCGAGCTCTACCTCGACTCCTACATGCCCATCGTGCTGGGGCGTGAGCTCTACGGCTTTCCCAAGCGCTTCGGCGTGGCGCGGCAGGGCGAGCGGCACATCGACCTGAGCATCGGTCGGCAGCTGGTCATGCGCGCCTCGTGGGAGCGGCGTCGCGCCGTGGACGCAGGTGAGCTGCTCTCGTGTCTGCAGGGCTGGCTGATCGGCAGGGGACAGCCCATGCCCGCCGGCGCGGCGCCCGTGCTCGACGCCGTGTTTCGCCTCATCGACCGGCCCGCAGCGCGGCGCTTCTGGCCGCCGGTGCCGGTCTACGTCCACAGTCAGGTCCCCTGCGCTGTCGACCGCGCAGGGGACCGCATGCGCATCGACGAGATCGTGGAGATCCCCTTCAACGTCCACAGCCTTGGCGACTTCGAGGTGCTCGAGCAGCCCGCGCTGCGCGGCTTCGCCGACTGGATTCTGGCGGGCGACGTGGTGGGCGGGGTGCGTCTCAACATGAGCGCGACCTTCGGCCGTGCGCGACGCGTCATCGACTTCATGGCCCCCGTCGACGAGGGGCGTGTCAGCCGTCACCTGCGACCCTGGCGCGAGTCCGCCAGAGATCTGCTCGGCCGGGCGCTGTCTGCCGACGACTGAGCGCGGCAGGGCATCGGCGCCTTCTGGGCGTGGCGCGCGCTGCACCCCGGCTGCATGAGACCACGCAGCCCCGCGAGCCCCGGGCCGCTCAGCAGTAGCCGATGGACCGGTACCACGCGAGCGCGTCCGCGATCGTCTCAGCCACGGGCCGGGGCGACACCCCGAGGGCGCGTTGGGCGTCGCTGGTCTGCACCGCGCCGCACTCCGCCACGATGACCATGCTCAGTGAGGGCCAGGGCGGTCGCTGACGCAGCGGGGCGAGGGCGCGCTCGGCTCCCACCAGCGCCAGGACGCCCAGGCTGGCTGGGGCGGCCAACCTCGGCGCTCGGAGCCCACTCTGGCGCGCGATCTCGTCGAAGTACGCGCGAAAGGGCAGGCTGTGTCCGCTCAGCAGCACGGGGCCAACCACGCGAGCTTGCTGCGCGATCCGCCGAACGGCGAGCGCCACGTCGCGCACGTCGATGAAGTCGACGACGTCGGTGGTGGTGGCGGGCAGCTCTCCCCGCGCCACCATGGGCACCAGGCACAGCCCGCGCGGCTTGGTGTCCCAGGGGCCCAGACAGCCGGTGGGGTTGAGCGCCACCGCGCGCTGGCCCCTCGCGGCCGCCCGCGTCACGACCGCCTCGACGGCGTCCTTGACCGCGAAATAGGGGTGAAGCCGACGAATCGCCCGCGAGCGCAGCCGCCCGACGACCGTGCGGGCTTGGGCTTGCCGCGTGCGGTGGGTGACGAAGGATCCGATGGCCACCAGCAGCGCCCCCGCGCTGTGGGACGCTGCGCAGAGGGCCTCGGTCCGCGCGACCGCTGCCGCCACGGGATCGCCCGGGCGATCCGGCGTCGCAGGGTGAACCGGGTAGGGCGCTGCGCAGTCCACGACCAGCTCCACGTCGCAGATCGCGCGCCGCAGGTGTCCCACGTCGTGCCCGTCGCCGCGCTGGTAGGTCACGTCGACGCCGGCCAGCGCGGGGTGCGGCGCAGCCGGAGTCCAGGCCCCGCGGGTGAGCACGCGCACGGGCCAGCCCGCGCCCACGAGCTCGCGCACCACCGCTGCGCCGAGGTGTCCCGTACCGCCGATGACCAGCGTGCGCATGGTCGCTCCCTCCCCCGCCAGGGGGGTGTCTCTGCGCCGCCACGGTCGCGGTGGCGCGACTACAGGGTGTCCTGTCTAGCGGCTCCGCGTCGACATGGTCCCAGATGCTTGCCGTTCAGCGCGCAACACCGGACACTACGGCCTAGCAGACTGCGCCTTCTCTCCGAATTTGCGGTGCCCTTCCTCAGTCTGCTGGGAAGGGGGAGCCACAGGCGTGCCGTGGCTGGGGGCGGTCGCAGTCCTCCCGAAGCAACGCTACCGAGCTGCAGCGAGCCTCCGGTTCGCGCCAGCTTGTTGAACCCTACCCCCCTGGCAACGATGATCTCTCTCCTCGGCTACGCGATCACCTCCCAGCTCTACGAGGGCCGCAAGTCCGTGGTGTACCGAGGGGTGCGGGACAGCGACGGCGTCCCGGTCGTCATCAAGGTCCTGCGCTCCGAGTATCCGTCGCAGCGCGACCTGGCCCGCGTCCACCACGAGTACCGGGTCAACAAACGGCTGCAGGCGCAGGGCGCCACCGGCATCATCCGCGCCCTCAGCCTCGAGCCCTACGGCAACGGCCTCGCCACCGTGCTCGAGGACATCGACGGCGTGCCGCTGCGGGACTTGATCGCCTACGGCCGCATCGCCACGGACGAGTTTCTGCGCGTGGCGATCCGCATCGCGTCGGCGCTCTCCGAGATTCACGCCGCTGACATCATCCACAAGGACATCAAGCCGCAGAACATCATCGTCAACCGGGAGGCGGGCGAGGTCCGCATCACCGATTTCGGGGTCAGCACGCAGCTCTCGCGAGAGCAGCAGAAGCTGGTCAGCCCCTCCCGCCTCGAGGGCACGCTCGCCTACATGGCGCCGGAGCAGACCGGGCGCATGAACCGGCCGCTGGACTATCGCTGTGATCTCTACAGCCTCGGCGCGACCTTCTACGAGCTGCTGACGCGTCGACGCCCCTTCACCGCCACAGACCCGATGGAGCTGGTGCACAGCCACATCGCGCGGACGCCGCGGCCGCCTCACGAGGTGGACCCGACCGTCCCGACGATGCTCAGCCACATCGTGCTCAAGCTCATGGCCAAGACGGCCGACGACCGCTACCAGAGCTCCCGTGGGTTGCGTCGTGACCTGGAGCGCTGCCTCGAGCAGCTGGAGGAGCGCGGCGGCATCGAGCCCTTCGAGACCGGCGCCGACGACGTCTACGAGCGCTTCGTCCTGCCGCAGAAGCTCTACGGCCGCGACAACGAGGCCCACGACCTGTTGATGGCGTTCGACCGCGTCGCGGACGGCCGCAGCGAGTCGCTCTACGTGTCCGGCTACTCCGGGGTCGGCAAGACCGCGCTGGTGAGCGAGGTCAAGCGCCCCATCGTGCGGCGCCGGGGCTACTTCGTCTCCGGCAAGATCGACCAACACCAGCGCTCCGTGCCCTACTCCGCGTTCATCCAGGCGTTCGGCGAGCTGATCCGCCAGATCCTGACCGAACCGGCCGAGCAGGTGGCGGCGTGGCGCGACGAGGTGCTTGGAGCGCTCACCGAGAACGGCGCCGTCATCACCGAGGTGGTGCCCGACATCGAGCTGCTCATCGGGGAGCAGGACCACGTCGCGGAGCTCAGCGCCGCAGAGGCCAACAACCGCTTCAACTCGCTGTTCACCGACTTCGTCAAGGTCTTCGCCACGGCGGACCACCCCCTGGTCATCTTCCTCGACGACCTGCAGTGGGCCGACACCGCGTCGCTGAAGCTCCTGCAGCGACTGGCGGTGACCCCCGACGTCGAGTACCTCCTGCTCATCGGCGCGTACCGGGACAACGAGGTGAGCGTCGACCACCCGCTCATGGTCACCATCGACGAGATCGAGCGTGACGGCGGCACCGTGACCCGCATGCACCTCGACGGGCTCGGCATCGAGGAGCTCAGCGCGCTGATCGGCGACGCCTTGCATTGCACCAAGCGGGCGGCACGTCCCCTCGCGCAGCTGGTGCAGCAGAAGACCGGCGGAAACCCCTTCTTCCTCAGCGAGTTCCTGCGCGCCCTCTACCGCGAGCGGCTGATCCAACACGAGCCGCGGCGCGGCTGGATCTGGGACGTGGAGGCCATCGCCGCCAAGGGCTTCACCAACAACGTCGTCGAGATGATGACCGAGCGCATCAACGAGCTCGGTGACACCACGCGGGAGACCCTGGCGACGGCGGCGTGCATCGGAAACCGCTTCGACCTGGGCACCTTGGCGCGCGTGAGCGAGCTCTCCCAGGCGCGGACCAGCCTCAACCTCTGGCCGGCGGTCCACGAGGGCCTCATCACCCCGGTCGACGACACGTGGAAGCTGGTCGCGGCGATCTCTGGCGACGTCACCGACACGGCGCTGACCGAGTTCGACGCCGTCTTTCGCTTTGTCCACGACCGTGTTCAGCAGGCGGCCTACGAGGTCAAGCCGGCGGAAGAGCGGGTCGACGCCCACGTGCGCATCGGCCGGACCCTCTTGGGGGACCGCACCTTCGAGGCCATCGAGGACCAGGTCTTCGAGATCTGCAACCACTTCAGCTATGGCATCAGCGAGCTCACCGACGCGAGTGAGCGCTACCGGCTCGCCAAGCTGAGCTACATCGCCGGCAAGAAGGCCAAGCGCTCAGCCGCCTACGGTCCGGCCATCGACTACTTTCGCGCCGGCATCGAGCTGCTCGGCGACCAGATGTGGGCCGACTCCGAGGGCATGAGCATGGGGCTCGCCTTCAGCCTGTCGGAGTGCGTCTACCTCATCGGCGACCACGAGGAGGCGGAGCGCCTCTTCGACGAGGTGCTGGCCCACTGCGACACCGACCTCGAGCGGGCGTCGGTCTACAACCTGCGCGTGGTGCTCTACAGCAACCAGACCCGCTACGAAGACGCCATCCTGTGCGGCATCCAGGCGCTCGAGTGCTGCGGCTTCAGCTTCCCGGAGTCGGTCAAGCAGTGGCACGTGCTGCTCGAGGTGGTGCGCTGCAAGTGGCAGCTCCGCGGGCGCAGCGTCGAGAGCCTCGAGTTCCTCGACGAGCTGGCCGAGCCGCGCCTGGTGGTCGCGATTCGCGTGCTCAACGCCATGGCGGGCCCGGCCTTCTTCCACGACCCGAACCTGTACACGGTGCTCGTGCTCAAGATGCTGCACCTGTCGCTCGTGCACGGGAACTCCGACGTGAGCGCGTTCTCCTACGCCATGTACGGCATGATCTGCGGCTCCGTGCTGGGCGACTTCAACACTGGCATGAAGTTCGGCGAGCTGGCGCTGCGGCTCAACGCGCGCTACGGCAACCCCGACGTCGTGGCCAAGGTGTTCATGATCGTCGGCAACTTCGTCAATCCATGGCGGAACCCGATTCGTACGAACCTGGAGTACCTGAGCAATGGCTACAAGGAGGGGCGTGTCGCCGGGGACCTGATCTACACCGGGTTCTGTGGCCTGACCCAGGTCTACGCCATGCTCACCTACGGCGAGCAGCTCGATCACTTCTTCCGTGAGTCCCACAAGTTCCTGGAGTTTCTGCGCCGCACCGGCGACGAGGACTCCGCGGACTGCATCATCATCATGCAGCGCATGGTGCTGTGCCTGCAGGGCATGACCAGCGAGCGCACGGGCTTCGGTGACGACGGCTTCGACGAGGCGGTCTTCCTCGCCAAGCTCGAAGCCAAGGACATGAAGATCCCGCTGGCGCTCTACCACTGCGTCAAGATGCGCTGCGCCTATGTCTTCGGGAACTACGAGAGCGTCATCCACCACGGCGACGCGCTGCGGCCGCACAAAGACGCCATCATCGGCATGCCATGGGGCCCCGACGGGGACCTGCTCTACGCCCTCGCCACGCTGCGCGTGGACCCGTCGGCAGACGGTCACCGCGCGCGCATGGGCTTGGCGCGCAAGGCGCTCAAGCGGCTTCGGCAGCTCTCGGAGAACGCGCCGTCCAACTTCTTGCAGAAGTACGAGCTCGCCCGCGCCGAGTTCGCCCGTGCGCAGGGTGACACGGCGGTGGCGATCAACGCCTACGAGCTCGCCATGGCCATGGCGCGCAAGAACGGCTTCCTGCACGACGAGGCCCTCGCGTGCGAGCTGGCTGGGCGCTTCAACCACGACCAGGGCCGGGCGCGCATCGCGCGATCCTATCTGCTCGACAGCCGCTACGCCTACGCCCGGTGGGGCGCCAACGAGAAAGTCGCGTTCATGGACAGCGAGTGGCCGGAGCTGAAGCACGCCGCGGACACCATGTCGTCGGTGGGCTCCACGCTGACCATGACCGACGAGTCGACGTCGTCGTCCCACGGCGCCTTCGACTTCCTGTCGGTGATGAAGGCGTCCCAGGCCATCTCCTCCGAGATCGTCCTCGAGAAGCTGCTGCGGCTGCTGCTCAACGTGGTCATCGAGAACGCCGGCGCCCGTCGCGGGGTGCTCCTGCTGGAGCGAGACGGCGCGCTGCTCATCGAGGCCGAGGGCACCGCGCAGAGCGACCGGTACGAGGTCTTGCAGAGTCGTCACATCGACGGTCGGGACGACCTCTCGGCCTCGGTGGTCAACTACGCAGCGCGGACTCGGGAGAGCATCGTCCTCCACGACGCCTCCGACGACGGCCGATTTGCGAACGATCCTTACATCCTCCGCCACCGGCCCCGGTCGGTGCTGGCTGCGCCGGTCATGCACGCGAGCGACCTGATCGGCGTCCTCTACCTGGAGAACAACCTCAACAGCGGTGTGTTCACCAAGGATCGGCTCGAGGTCATCTTGATGCTCTCGTCGCAGATCGCGATCTCCATCGAGAACGCCAGCCTCTACGCCAAGCAGGAGGAGATGGCCGCCAGCCTGTCGCGCTTTGTCCCCAAGGAGTTCTTGGAGGTGCTCGGCAAGCCGTCGATCCTCAGCGTGCAGCTGGGCGACGCCGTCCAGCGCGAGATGACGGTCATGTTCTCGGACATCCGCTCGTTCACCGCCCTGAGTGAGCAGATGACGCCGCAGGAGAACTTCACCTTCCTCAACAGCTACTTGCGACGTGTTGGGCCGGTCATTCGGCAGCACCGCGGCTTCATCGACAAGTACATCGGCGACGCGATCATGGCGCTCTTTCCGCATCGGCCGGAGGACGCGCTCCTGTCCGCGGTGGCGCTGCAGCGGCAGGTCAAGGCCTTCAACGTCGAGCGCTCGTCTACGGGCGCGCCCCTGCTCGCCATCGGTGTTGGTATGCATCACGGCCAGCTGATGTTGGGCACCATCGGCGAGGAGCGGCGCCTCGAGGGCACGGTCATCGCCGACGCGGTCAACATCGCCTCGCGCCTCGAGGGCCTCACCAAGGTCTTCGGTGCGTCGGTGCTGGTGAGCGGCGAGACCCTGGCTGCGGTGTCCGGCAAGAGCCGCTTCGAGACGCGCTTTCTCGGCGAGGTGGGGCTTCGGGGGCGTACGGAGCGGGTCTCGGTTCATGAGATCTTCGACTGTGACGAGCCGGCCGTGGTCGCACACAAGGTCCGGACCCGCGACGTCTTCGAAGAGGCCGTGCGTGCGTACCTGCGCGACGAGCTGGACGCAGCGCGGGCGGGAATCGACGCCGTGCTCGCGGACTGGAGCGACGACGTCGCGGCCCGCTACTACGCACAGCTCATCGCCGACACGGCGACGGTCAAGCCCAAGTCCGGTCGCCGCGTCTCCCAGGTGAGCGCGCTACACACTGCCTGAGCCCGCGCGCAGCGGAAGCCAACCGCGCCGTCGCAGCCCTTTGGCAGCCCGGCGGACCGCGCGGACCCCGGGTGACGCGGGGTAGGGCGGCAGCGGCTCGGGTGGCGCCGGCAGCCCCAGATCGTCGGCCAGGGCACGCGCGGCGAGCAGGCCCGTGGCGGTGGCGCGCTCCAGATAGAGATAGGGCAGCCCACACGCGATCCAGTCTCCGCACAGCGCCAGCCGCGCGGCGCCCCCAGACACGGCGGGGACCTCCGACATGATGCCGGGGCCAAAGGCCACGTGGGTGGGCGCGTTGCGTTGGACGGCGACGTGGGCCACCGCGTCGCCCACCTCGGGCCAGCCGAGGGCCAGGGTCTCGCGCGCCCGCGCTGCCACAGCCTCGTCCGAGTCGGTCATCGCCGCGGCCGCACGGTCGCCGTAGAGGTGGCACTCCAGCACGCCGCCGCCCGTCTCCAGGTGCCAGGCAAACCAAGGCCGCTGGAGCCGGTGCAACCAGAAGAAGTTGTCGGCGCCGAGACCGTGCAAAACGCCCGTCACCGCGCGCTTGTCGGCCGGGGGGCGGGTGGTGAACAAGCGCACGACGACGCTCGGCACACCTTCGGGGACGCGCCCGGGTGGCACCGCTGCGGCGAGCGAGGGATCCGTCTTGAGCGTCCGCATCGCCGGGGGATCCACCGCGAGCACGACCCCGTCCACGGGCACGCGTCCAGGCCGCGACTTGCCCGCGCGTTGAGCCAGCACGGCGCAGGGAGCGCCGCTGGGGTCGAAGCGCAGGCCAGTGACCCGGGTGTCGACCCGCACCTCGCCGCCGAGCGCCACGATGCGGTCACGCAGCGGGTAGAGCACGTCCACCGCCATGTCCGTCTCGCAGAAGTCGAAGGCGGTGTCGCGCTTGTCGCTCACGAAGTAGGCCTGGAGCCCGGTCAGGTACGCCGCGAGGCTGACCTCGTCGGCCTCGCGAAAGAACGCCGAGTGGGTGATGGCGCCGGTCATGCGCTGGAGCAGGAGCGGCCAGCGCTCGACGTAGTCGGCTACGGAGCGCGCGTCGTAGTCGGCGATGTCGTCTGGCGCGGTGAACGCGAAGGCGTGCAGCAGGTCCAGCGCCGCGCGCCCGTAGCGGTGGGGGCCGTCGAAGAGCGCCTGCAGCGCGAAGTCATCGGCGCCGAAGATCTGGGTGAAGGCGAGCAGGTCCGGCAGCAGCGAGTTGCGCACCCGCGCGCCAAACTCGTAGGCCCGCACGCCGCCGCCCCGCACCGGCATGACCAGCTCCTGGTCGTGCGCGTGCACCAGGCGGCCGATGAGGCCCTCGTCGGCGAGCACACGGCGGAGGTTGCGATACTGCCGCCAGATGCCGTGGATGCCGTGCTCGGTGGCGAAGCGCCAGTCGCGCCCTCGGTGGGTGAAGGCGATCTCGCCGTGGCGATGCGCGCGCCCACCGACGTCGCCGCCGGCCTCGAACACCACCGCGCGTGCGCCCACCAGCGCGAGCTCGCGCGCTGCGACGAGCCCCGCGACCCCGGCCCCGACCACCGCGACTGTGGGCCGCGCCATCAAGGCACCAGTCGCAGCTGCCGGCGGCGCGCCGTCTGGTAGGACCGCAGCCGCTCGGCATGCCCGAGGGTCATGGTCGTCTTCAGGCGGAAGCCCGCCACGCAGCGTCCGCCCAGCATCCAGTCGTGGGCGAAGCGTCGCACCTGGGCGCCGCTGAGCTGCTCGAGGCGACCGGCGCGGCTGACGCGCACCGGCAGCTCGATGAGCTCGTCGA
>JAUIAC010000118.1 GCA_030425545.1 bacterium
CCGCCGCCCGGCGTCAGCCACATGGACACGCCGCTGTCCGTCAGCGTGCCCGCGTTGACGCTCGCGTAGATGGCGACGATCTTGCCGAACACGTTGTCCGGAGAGGCGTCGTCGTTGAGGTCACAGCCCACATTCTCGGACAAGAGGTCGATGTCGACGATGGCCAGGCTCCCGGCGGTCACAGGCCCGGGCAACGCGCACGTCGGGACGACACACGCGCCGTTTTGATTGCACATCGCGCCGGCCGTGCAGACCACGCTGCACGCCCCGCCGGTCGGGCCGCCGCACAGCGCGCTCCAGTCCGCGCAGCAGTCGCCGTTGGACAGACAGTCGACATCGCACTGGCAGGGCGCCGCGGCGGCGTAGTTGCCGCACCAGCCCAGGCACGAGGTGCGGTCGTTGACGCCCACCGGCGTCACCTCGGCCGGCGGGGTGAAGCCGCAGACCTCGCTCGCGTCCGCGCAGCAGTCGTCGTAGAGCACGCACGACGCGTCGCAGGCGCAGGGCGCGTCGGGGAGAAAGAGCCCGCAGCGGCCCTGACAGCTCAAGGCGCGCTGCGTGCGCGTGGTGGCGTCGGCCTCCCCACCGGCGTCGGCGACGCCACCCGCGTCCGCCGGGGCGCCCAGGTCGGCCGTCGGGACCGTGTCGGCGACGGAGCTCGACGAGGGCGGCGCGGTGGGGTCCGACATGCAGCCGGCGAAGGTCAACGAGAGCAGGGCGACAAGCGTGACGACGCGAGCGCTGCGCTGGGGGGGGCGGTGGGGGTGTCCATGGCTGCAGCGTAGGGATTCCCCCCGGGTCGCGTCAGCGCACAAGCCTTGAATTGTGGGTGAATCCTGCGTGAACGCCGCGCAGTCCTCGCTTTGGACCAGGCCGGCCGCGGCGGAGTAGCGCTACACCACTGCCGGCAGGCTGAGCGACGCGCGGCGGCGTGGCCGTCGGCGCCCCTGCGCTGCCCACGCCGCTACTTGGGCGTCAGCGCGGTCACCGCCGTCGACGAGTTCGCCTTCTTGCCGTCGCCGAGCTGGCCGCTGGTGCCGTAGCCGACACACTTGACCTCGCCCTTGGCCGTGAGCACGCACGTCGCCGTGCCGCCCCAGGACGCGTCGACCACCACGTCGCCAGCGAAGTCGGACGCGACGGTGAAGGAGTAGCGCACAGACGTGCTCGACGTGCCCAGCGAGTGGCCGCCGTTGCCCGCCGAGAGCAGGCGCCCGTCGGTGTCCACCGCGAAGCTGGTCAGCGTGCCGCCGGTGATCAGCACAGGCGCCGCCGTCAGCGTCGGACACTGGCGCGGGTAGTTGAAGTACGACGCGGTGCTGCCGGAGCCGCCCATGCCGTAGGTGTTTCGGCCCTGGTGAACGGTGCCCTTCGGCCCCGTGGTCCCGTGGATCGACTGGAAGCCAATCCAGAGGTCGCGCCAGCCTACGTTGTGAGCGGTCGGCGTGGCCTTGGTCAACTTGGCTGCCCCCCCCTTGATGAAGTTCTGGTACTGGTTGTCGCCCCAGCAGTAGAGCTTGCCGTCGACCAGCTGCGCGCAGGCGCCGAGGTTGCCGACCCGCAGATGCTTCACCTTCTCCGCCGGCAGGCCGACGACCTGCATCGGCTTGGCGCTGTGGCTCACCGACGAACCGGCGCCGAGCTGACCCAAGGCGTTGTCTCCCCAGCACCAGACCTTGCCGCTGGCGTCGAGGCCGCAGGCGTAGCGCTCGCCAACCCGCAGGTCCACCAGCGCGGGGACGTCGGCCAGCTTCGTCGGTTTGGCCGAGCTGGTCGTGGCGCCGAGCTCGCCCTTGGTCGCCGTGCCCCAGCACCACACCGCGCCGAGGGTCGTGCGCGCGCAGGTCGCGGCGGTCATCAGCTCCACCTGAGCCACCCCGCTCAGCCCCTGCACCACGGTGGGTACGTCCACCGTCGCGGCGGCGGCCTGGCCGCACTGCAGCTTGGTGTTGCTACCCCAGCAGGCGACGGTGCCCTGTTGCGTCACAGCGCAGTGGTGGCTGCCACCGTGGCCGGTGCCAAGGGCCCTGGCCCAGCCGCTCGTGACGACCTTGCACTGGCCTGCTCCGCAGACCTTGCCCTCGGCGCAGGTCTTGCCCTCGTGGCCCGGCTTGTAGCTGCACCCGCCGGTGACCACATTGCACACGGGCGACGTACACACGTCGCCGTCGTTGCAGTCGGTGTTGGTCAGGCAGCCGATGAGGCAGGGCTCCAAGGCCTTGTGAACACACACGCCAGTCTTGGGGTCACAGCTGTCGGAGGTGCAGGGCTTGCCGTCGTCGCAGCTGTACTTCGCCTTGCCCTCGCAGGACGCCTTGCCGTCCTTCGGCACGCAGGCGTCCTGGTCGGTGCACACGCTGCCGTCGTCGCACGGCGCCACCTTGCCGGCGCAGCTGCCCTTGCTGCACACGTCGCTCGCCGTGCAGGGGTCACCGTCGTCGCAGCCGCCTGAGTCGAGCGGCGTCACGACGCACTTGCCCGACGTGCACTTGTCCGTGGTGCAAGCGTTGCCGTCGTCGCAGTCCGTGTCCGAGGCGCAGGGCCCCGGGATGGGATGGAACGCGTAGTCCGGCGCTTTGAACGCGACGCCGGAGCACTGGACCTGGCCGCTCGCCGCGAGCGCACACACGAAGCCGGAGCCAGCGCCGACCTGCACGACCTTGTCTGCGAGCGGCGCGGCGTAGGGCGTGCCCAGGCTCTGCCCGGGCTTGGCCACACCGGCGTACCAGGGGGCGCCGAGGCTCCACAGGGTGCCGCTCCAGTCCACCACGTAGGTGTTGCTGGGGCCGGCGTCGATGTCCATCGGATCGGTAAAGGGCAGCTTGTGCGTCTTCGGCTGGTAGGTCGTGCCCGCCGCCTGGCCGAACTGCAGGTCGGAGGGGGTCCCGATGCCATAGGCATCGCTCCCATGAATCCAGACGTACGCCTTGCGGGACAGGGCGTGGTCTCTCGGAGAGGCAGGCCCGCTGCGGGTGTACGCGTAGGTGATCTTGGTTGACGTGCTGCCGTTGTAGATCGCCGAACCTTCGTTGCGCCCCCAGCACTTGACCGCGGTCCCGGTCCTCGCGCAGGTGGCATGGCGCGTCGAGTCGAGCTTCCAGGCGCCCGTGAGCTTGGCGACCTTGACCACCGAGGTGGAGTTCGTCGTCGAGTCGTTCCCCAAGCTGCCATTGCCGTTGTAGCCCACACACGAGGCGTTCCCGGCCTTGTCGCGCATGCAGGTGAAGTCCTGCCCGGCGCTGAGCTCCGCGACCTCTGGAAAGCTGGCGAGCGCGGGCTTGGTAACGCTGCTCTGCCAGCTGGAGTGCCCGAGCTGACCGTAGTAGGCGGCGCCCCAGCACCATACCTTGCCCGAGCCGCTCAGCGCACACGTGTGCCGGGCGCCGACCGCGACCTGCACGACGTCTGTCGGCCCCTCGGCGTGCACCGCGACGTAACGGCTCGTCGTCGTGCCATCGCCGAGCTGGCCATGGGAGTTGCTGCCCCAACACATGACCGTCTTGGCTGGTGTGACGACACACGCGTGGCCCGCAGAGTCGTTGGTCGCGAGCTGCGAAGCCCACCCTGCGACGGGGCGTATGCACAGACCCGAGCTGCAGATCCGGCCTGCCGCGCACACCGTCATGTCCTTGGCCAGGCTGGTCGAGCAGGTGCCCTTGCTCGAGCAGGTGTCCAGGGTGCACGGGTTGCCGTCGCTGCAGTCGCTGTCCTTGCTGCACGTCTTCGCACAGGTGGGGTCTGGCTCGATGGCACAGGCCCCCGTCTTCTTGTCGCAGCTGTCGATCGTACAGGGGTTGCCGTCGTCGCATGCGCTCTGCCCCACGCCCAGGCAGGTGGTCTTGCCGGCCACCACCACGCAGCGGTCCCCGCTCGTGCACGCGTCACCGTCGCTGCAGGTCGCGGTCTTCTTTTCGCACACGCCGCTCACGCAGGCCTCGGTGGTGCAGGGGTTGCCGTCGTCGCAGGTCTTGGCGGGCGACGGTGTCCACGCACACAGGCCCTTGTCGCAGCTGTCGGTCGAACAGGGGTCGCCGTCATCGCAGTCCTTCGCCGTGGCGCAGGGCGAGGCCATGTCCACAAAGGTCTTGCCCCCGGTGAGCGACGTGCCGGCGCAACGGAGCTTGCCATCCGCCAGCACGACGCAACTGTCGCTACTCGAGACGGCGGCCAGCACCACCTGGCCGCCCGGATGCAGTTTGGTCCACGACTGCACGCTGCTCGGCGAAGCCACGCCGAGCTGGCCGACGGAGTTGTTACCAGCCCCGTAGAGCTCGCCGCTTGGCATGACCAGCAGCATCGTGCTCACGTTGTTCGCGCGCGCGGCAGCGCCGCCGACCCCCGACAGCGTCTGCGGCGCCGTGTGGGTTGTGTTGGAGAGCCCGTTGCCGAGGAGCCCGGAGTTGTTGTAGCCCGTGCAGCGTGTGCTGCCCTCGGCCACCCAGCAGGTCGTGCTTCCGCCGATGGCAAGCCACGTCCCCGTGTCGGTCTTGATCTCGCCAAAAGGCTGAGCCTTGGTGGCGGCGCGCCCCGGCTGCTGGCCCCAATAGTTCTGCCCCCAGCAGTAGTGGGCTCCACCCACGGCGCGGCCACAGCCATAGCTCACGCCCAGGTCCACGCTCTTCATGGCCACGGAGCCCGAGATCGTCGCGGGGCTGAGGTACGTCGTCGCGTCGGCCCCGTTCGCCACCGGACCAAGGCCCACGCACTGAATCGCCCCCTGCCCCACGACCCCGCACAGCTGCCGCTCAGACGCCGAGATGTCGGTCGCGGCGTCGAAGAACTTGCTCTTGATCGGCTTCGTCAGCAGCGCGCCGTTCTTGTAGCCGAGCCCCAGCTGGCCAGCGCTGTTGTCGCCCCAGCACCACACGCCCTTGGACTGGGTGCGCGCGCAGGAGAAGTTCGACCCCACGGTCACCTGCACGACGCCGCTCAGACCCGGCACCTTGGTCGGGGCCTTGACGAAGCTGCTGCTCGAGCTGCCGTTGCCGAGCTGCCCCTTGTGGTTGTACCCCCAGCAGTAGACCTCACCCGCCGTGCTCAAGGCGCAGAAGTGGTATGCGTTCGCGGCGGTGGCGAGCTGCGCGACCCACTGGTTGCCCACCTGGACGCACACGCCCTTGCTGCAGGCGCCGCTGGGGCACGGGGTGCCATTGCTGCTGACGCTGTCGAAGGTGCAGGTGCCGCCGACGCACAGATCAAGCGTGCAAGGCTTGCCGTCGTCGCACTGCGCGTCGGTGCTGCACTTGGCCGTGCAGCTGGCCACAGCCTTGTGGACGCAGGCTCCCGTCTTGGGGTCGCAGCTGTCCGCGGTGCAGACCTTGCCGTCGTCACAGTCCACCGCCGGGGTGAACCCACACTTGCCCGTCTTCGGGTCGCAGCTGTCCGCCGTGCACTTGTCGCCGTCGTCGCAGACCTTGGCCTTGCCGACGCACTGATCCTTGTCGCAGACGTCGCTCGAGGTGCACGCGTCGCCGTCATCGCAGCTCTGCTTGTCGAGGTCGGCGTAGGTGCACTGGGCAACGGTGGTGTCGCAGGTGTCCTTGGTGCACGGCCGCCCGTCGTCGCACATGGCGTCGTTCAGGCACAGCCCAAGCACCAGCGTCGGGACCTTCGGCTCCGAGCCCACCTTGTCCAAAGTCCCGTCGCCACGCTCACCCTTCGCGTTGGAACCGCCACACCAGACCTGGCCGTCCGTGCTCAGGATGCAGGTGGTGTACCTGGCGCCAGCGACGCCCACGGCGCCCCCCACCGTGGGGACGTCACCGAAGACGTTCGAGGCGCTGACAGGCCGCATCAGCCGGTTGAAGCCTGACTTGCCGGCGGTCCGCACCACGCCGCTCGAGCGCAGGACGACCATGTGCTGGAGGCCACCGACCACGTCGAGCACCCCGGTCGTGTCTACGGCTACCGGCGTCAGTTGTGTCTTCGAGTGGCCGAGCCCCATCTGTCCGTCGCCGTTCGTCCCGGCGCAGTTGAGCACGCCGCTCGTCGTGAAGCAGGAGTGGTACGGCGCCCCGACGAGCAAGCGCGAGCCTGCCGCGGCGTCCGCCATCCTCAAGGCCGTGTACTGCGCGCCCACCTTCACCACCTCGCCGCCGTAGCCCGTCCCCCAGCACCAGACCTCGCCGTTCTTGCGCAGCGCGCACGTGTGTCGACCCTGGGAGCGGATCGCCGCGACATCGGTGACATCCTTGACCGCGACCGGCGCGCTGACGCTGTCACCGGTGCTGCCCCGGCCGAGGCCGCCGTAGTTGTTCCGGCCCCAGCAGTAGGGGTTGCCGCTGGGCTTGACGATGCACGTGAACGACTCGCCGGCGGCGACGTCGACCACCGCACCAGCCTTCGTCACCTTGGTCGGGGACAGCACCGTGCCAGACGTGAACATGCGCGCTTGGCCGTAGTTGTTCGCGCCCCAGCACCAGAGATCCCCTCCTTCGCGCAGCGCGCAGGTGTGATCCTCGCCCAGGGACATCTTCACCACCTTGTCCAACCCGGGCAGGTACGCGGGCTTGGTCACCTGATGCGTGTTCGTGTGGCCGATGCCAGCCTGCCCCGTGATGTTGGAGCCCCAGCACGCCGGGTGACCGTTCCACGTAATCGCGCAGAAGCTGTAGCCCTTGGGCGATCCATAGATGGCGCGCGCCCAGCCCTTGGTGATCTCGGCGCAGGCTTGTTTGGCGTCGCAGACCTTGCCCACACCGCAGGCCTCGCCTGCGGACTTGGCCTTGGCGGCGCAGGAGCCCTTGTCACAGTTGTTCGTGGTGCAGGGCGCCCCGTCGTCACAGTCGGCGTCGGTCTTGCAAGGCCCCTTGCAGTCCTTGATCGCCGCGAACACACAGCCCCCGCTCTTGGGGTCACACACGTCGGTGGTGCAGCTGTCCTTGTCGTCGCAGGGCTTGAGCGTACCGGGCGCGCAAGCGCCGGTCTTGCTGTCGCACTGCTCGCCCACGGTGCACTTGTTGCCGTCCTCGCAGGACTTGTTCTGGGTCACAGCGCACTTGCCGCCGTCGCAGGCGCTGCCGGTACAAGCGTCGCCGTCGTCGCAGGGCGCGCCCTTCTTGGCGTCCTGGGTCGCGCAGGTGCCGCTCACCGCGTCGCACAGGTCCACGGTGCAGCTGTTGCCGTCGTCACAGGCAGCGCTGGGCCCGGTGGCGCACTTGCCGCCCTTGCAGGCGTCGCCCTTGGTGCAGGGGTCGCCGTCCGTGCAGGTCAGCCCGTCGGCCAAGCCCACCGCCACACAGCCGGTCTTGGCATCGCAGCTGTCCTTGGTACAGGCGTTGCCGTCGTCGCAGCTCTTGCTGGCGCCCTTGCAGACGCCGCCGCTGCACACGTCCTTCTCCGTGCAGGCGTCGCCGTCCTCGCAGCTCGGCCCCGTCAGCGGCGCCTTGGTGCAGCCGGTCTTGGGGTCACAGGCGTCCTTGGTGCAGGCGTTGCCGTCGTCACAGAGCAGCGCCGCGCCGACGCAGGCGCCATTGACGCAGCTGTCCTTGGCCGTGCACGCGCTGCCGTCGTCGCAGGCCCCCGCCTTGGCGCTGTGCAGGCAGCCGATGAGCTTGTTGCAGCTGTCCGCCGTGCAGGGCTTGCCGTCGTCGCACTTCAGCGCCGGGCCCGCCACGCAGGTGCCGCCCTTGCAGGCGTCGCCCGCGGTGCACACAGAGCCGTCCTTGTCGCAGCTCACGCCGTCGTTGGCCGAGGCCACCGCGCACTTGCCGGTCTTGGGGTCGCAGGACTCCAGGCTGCAGCTGTCGCCGTCGTCTTTGCAGATGACCGCCGAGCCTGCGACCACCGCGCAGGTGCCCGCCTTGCAGACCTGCTTGCCAAGGCACAGGTTCGCGCCCTCGTTGCAGTCGCTGTCACCCTTGCAGGCGCAGACGCCCTTGCCGGCGGTGCACTGACCACCGCTGCACACGTCTCCCGCCCCCGGGGCGCCCGTGCAGGCGTCGCCGTCGTCGCAGGGCAAGCTGTTGGGCGCGAACACGCAGCCCGCCTTGGGCGAGCAGCTGTCGGTGGTGCACGGGTTGTTGTCGTCGCAGGCCACGACCTTGCCCACACACGCCCCCTGGCCGTCGCAGGTGTCACTGGTGGTGCACTTGCTGCTGTCGTCGCAGGGCTTGGTGGTCAGCTTCTTGGGCGCGCAGCCCTTCGTCGGATCGCAGGGGTCGTCGGTGCAGGCGTTGCCGTCTTCACACGAGATGCTCGTGCCAGCGCAGGCCCCCGTCTGGGTGCACGCGTCGCCGCTGGTGCAGGCGTCGTCGTCGTCACAGCTGGTCGCGGTCAACACCTTGGCCAGGCACACCCCGCCGTCGCAGCTGTCCGCCGTGCAGGGGTTGTTGTCGTCGCAGCTCTTGGCGGCGCCCGCACACACCCCAGCCTTGCACACGTCCTTCTCGGTGCAGGCGTCGCCGTCGTCGCAGCCCTGGGTGTGGGGCTTGCTGGCGCAGCCGCTCTTCGGGTCGCAGCTGTCGGTGGTGCAGGGGTTGCTGTCGTCGCAGCTGACGCCCTTGCCCAGGCACTTGCCGGCGTCGCAGGTGTCGCCCGAGGTGCAGGCGCTGCCGTCGTCGCAGGCCAGGGTCGTGTAGGTCACGGTGCACCCGGTGGCCATGTCGCAGGCGTCGTTGGTGCACGGGTTGTCGTCGTCGCAGCCCTTCTTGCTGCCGGCGCAGGCGCCGTTGACGCAGGCGTCGCCCTCGGTGCAGGCGTCGTTGTCGTCGCAGGTGGCCTTGGCCGCCAGGTGCACGCAGCCCGCCTTGCCGGTGACCTTGCCCGTGGGGTCGCAGCTGTCGGTGGTGCAGGGGTTCTTGTCGTCGCAGTCGATGGCCTTGCCGGCGCAGGCGCCGGACGCACAGCCGTCGAGGGCCGTGCAGGCGCTGCCGTCGTCACAGGCCCCCTGGGAGGGGCTGTGGTCGCAGCCGGTCTTGGGGTCACAGGCGTCGGTGGTGCAGCTGTTGCCGTCGTCGCAGTCGACCTTGGCGCCGACGCACGACCCCGTCTTGCAGCTGTCGCCGGTGGTACAGGCGGTGCCGTCGTCGCAGGGCCCCGCGGTCTTGGCGTGGGCGCAGCCGGTCTTGGCGTCGCAAGTGTCGGTGGTGCACGGGTCGCTGTCATCGCAGGTCTGGGTCACGCCCTGGCAGAGGCCCACGGCGCAGGCGTCCTTGTCGGTGCAGGCGTCCTTGTCGTCGCACGCGCCCTCGGTCGGGGTCTGCTTGCAGCCCTTGTCGGCCTCGCAGGTGCCCTTGGTGCAGGCGTTGCCGTCGTCGCACAGGGTGTCGAGGCCCTCGTCGGTGGTGCCGTCGCAGTTGTTGTCGAGGCCGTCGCAGGTCTCGGCGGTGGACTTCTGCGGCGCGCAGGCCGTCAGTCCGCCACCCTTGGGCGCGCCCTGGGTGCCGGCCGGGAGGCACTGCCGCAAGGCGGGGCAGCCGGGCAGGCCCTGGGCGAAGCACGTGGTCTTGGCCGCCACGGCGGTGGCGTAGTCGGAGCAGCTGCACGTGGCGCCAGACTTCGGAGCGCACTGCTTGCTGGGCTTGCCGGTGACGTCCTTGACGTCCTGGCAGCTCGCGCCGGCGCCGCAGTCGTCGTCCTTGGCGCAGGCCGTGCCGCAGAACGAGCCACTGGCGCCGCCGTCGATACACACGCCGTCGCTGTCCCCGACCTGGCACGTGGCGTTGCTCAGACACGGCGCGCACCAGGCCAGCTTGGCCGGCACGCAGGCCTGGGCGCTGGTGTCGCACACCTGGCCTTGGCCGCACTGGCCGTCGTTGGAGCAGCCGGCGGTGCACTGGCGGCTGCCGTTGCTCCACACCACGCACCGCTGCGAGGCGCAGTCGCTGGGCAGCTTGCAGGCGCAGCCGAGGGAGCCCGGGCAGGCACCGCCGACCGTGCCCCCGTCCGTGCCGCCGCCCGCGTCGCTGCCGCCAACGTCGGTGGACCCAGCGTCGGTGGACCCAGCGTCGGTGGACCCAGCGTCGGTGGACCCAGCGTCGGTGGACCCAGCGTCGGTGGACCCAGCGTCGGTGGACCCAGCGTCGGTGGACCCAGCGTCGGGCTGCGCCGTGTCGCTCTCCTGCGCCGCGTCGCTGGCCACGGCCGTGTCGCTCGCCTGCGCCGAGTCGCCCGCCTGCGCCGAATCCTCGCCCTGCGCCGTGTCGCTCGCCTGCGCCGAATCGTCGCCCTGCGCCGAATCGTCGCCCTGCGCCGTGTCGCTCCCCTGGACCGCGTCGGAGCTGACGTCTTGAGCGACGCCGCTGTCGCCGACCACCACGTCCCCGGCCGCTGCGGTGTCGTCTGGGGCCACCGGCGCGCCGTCGCCACAGCCGATCAGGGCGAAAGACATCACCACCACCACGCAAACGCGTGCCGGCGAAAACAAGCTGAGGTCAGGCATAGGTGTATTGGCCTTGGCGTGAACGTCCCTGCATCGGGCAGTCCGCCGGTTGGAAAGGGGATGCCGCTACCTTGCCCTCGACACGACAGCCCGACAACCACAAAATTGTTGTGATGGCTGACGTTCCAACACGGTACTACGAAAGCAAATCACTCACGACGGCCACGCCATCGGCGTCTCAGCCTCTCCTCGCCCACGGCGCGGCGGCTCCCAGCGAGGCCCTGAGCGGAGACGACCCAGGGCCTCACTTGGCCTTGGAGGCCGGCACGAGATAAGGCGTCAGCCGCCCGTAGCTCTTGCTCAAGCCAAGCTGGCCCTCGCCGTTGCGCCCCCAGCAGTGGACGCTGCCGTCGGCCCGCAGCGCGCAGGTGTGCTGGTTGCCGGCGACCACGGACACCGCGTTCGTCAGGCCCTGCACCGGCGCGGGTGAGAGCTGGTTGAACTCGTTGCCCGTGCCCAGGGCGCCGTACTTGCCAACGCCCCAACACCGCGCCCCACCGTCGGCCAGCACGGCGCAGGTGTGCGCGACCCCAGCGGCGATGGACACGGCCTTGCCAGGCAGCGCGATGAGCACCGGCTTCGTGCGCAGGGTCTTGCTGCCGTCTCCGACCGTGCCGTCGCCCTTGCCCCAGCAGCGCACCGCCCCCGCCTTGTCGAGCAGGCAGCGGTGGGTGAGCCCAGAGGCCATCGCCACGGGAGAGGTGACCTGGGGCACCGCGACCCAGGACCACGCGCCGGACTGCTGGCCGCTGCCCGGCCACCCGAGCTGCTTGTTCAGGCAGCCGCACTTGCCCTCGGTGTGCGTGTTCACGCACGTGCCGCCCGCGCACCAGGTCGCGCCCGCGGCGGTGCCGACACAGCTGACCGCGCCGCGGCCGGTGCCGACGAAGGTGACCCCGGCCGGCACCTTCAGCGCCAGCGGCGTCGGCCGGCAGTCGTTGCACGTGCCGCGCCCCAAGGCCGAGCGATAGTCGTTGCCCCAGCCGAGCACGACGCCGGCGCCGTCGAGGGTCAGGGCCACGTCGTAGCCCAAGACCAGCGCCTTGGCCCCCGCCACCTTGGGCACCGCCTGCGCCACGGTGTTGTAGCCAAAGGTCGCGCAGGTGCCGTTGCCCGCGAGGCCGTGAGTGCCGCCCCAGCAGCTCACGCCGCCGCCGGCCACCCGCGCGCACATCGTCCCGCGACCGACCTCGATGTCGACCGCGTCGGGCAGGTTCGGCACCACCACCGACTTGTGCTGGTTGTTCAGCACGCCGGCGACGATGCCGGTCTTGCCCCAGCAGCTGACCTTGCCGCCTGGGTGCCGCGCGCACGTCGCGTCGGCCCCAGCGGCGAGCTCCACCGCCCAGCGCTGGATGCAGGCGCCCGCGACGCAGACCTTGCCGGTGGCGCAGGGTTGCTCGTCGGGCAACGCAGCGTGCTGGCAGCCCTGCTTGGCGTCGCAGGTGTCCTGGGTACACGGGTTGCCGTCGTCGCAGTTGAGCGCGACCGAGGTGCACGTGCCCTGGGCGCAGACCTCCGACTTGGTGCAGACGCTGTCGTCCGGGCAGGGCTGCTGGTCGAGCGCCGCGTGCGTACACCCCTGGGTCTTGTCGCAGCTGTCTTTGGTGCACGCGTTGCCGTCGTCGCAGGACGCGACCGCGCCGGTCTTGCACAGGCCCTGGCTGCAGGCGTCGCCCTCCGTGCACGCGTCGCCGTCCTCGCAGGGCTTGGTGGTGTGGGCGAAAAGGCAGCCCGACTTGGCGTCGCACAGGTCGTCGGTGCAGGGCTTGGCGTCGTCGCACGTCGACACCGACTTGCTAGCGCACACCCCGGCCGACGCGCACGAGTCTCGCCCCCAGGCGTCCGCCACGAGCAGCAGCCCCTGAGCCTGCGCGCCGGCGTCGACCGTGCCCACCGCCAGCAGCCCGCCGGCGGGCAGCGCCGCGACGCGACGCAGCCGCTCGACGCCGCCCTTGTCGGCGACCCGACTCCAGGTGGCCAGCGAGCTCGCGTCCCAGCCGGCCAGCCAGGGGTCAGCGGCCTTGCCGGAGAGATCGGCGAAGCCCGCGCTCCACCGCGTCCCCGCGCCAGGCACAGCGATGTCGTGGATCGCGCCAGCCACGCTCGTCGTGCGCTGATGCGTCACCTTGCCGCCAGCGCCGATGTGCACCCACCAGGGGTGTCGCAGCGCGCCGTCCGCGTGCCAACCCGCGGCGAGGTAGCCGCCTGCGCCGTCGCCCGCGACCGCCTCGAGCACCTGCGGCCGGTCCGCGGTGCCGGTCAGCGGCGTCAGCGCCTGGCTCCACACGGTCTTGCCCTGCGCGTCGACCAGCGCCAGCCAGCCGCGGGTCGACCCCGCCACCACCGAGCCGTTGTGCCCGGCCACCAGGGTCGCGCCGTCGGCCCGGCCCACGGCGCCGTTCAGGGCGTCCGCGCCCGTGCCGCCCGCGCTCCACGACCACGCGGCCAGCCCGGTGGACGAGAGCCGACTCAGCCAACCGTCGCTCAGGGCCCCGGCCACCACCTCGCCCACCACCACAAAGCCCGAGGAGGGGTGGGCGACCAGACGGCGCGCCTGCTCGTGCGCTCCCTTGGCGCCGTGGGTCCGCTGCCACGCCACAGCGCCGCCGCTCGCGTAGGCCCGAACGTGAAGCTGCAGCCCAGCGTCTTGGGTCGCCACGGTCCCCGCCACGACCGCCAGGCCGCTGTCGTCGACCACCACGCCGCTGGCGCCCACGGCCGTGGTCTGCGACTCGGTGGCCACCGCGCCGCCCCCGGTCCACAGAGACGTGCCGCCAGCGCCCAAGCGCTCCACGTACCACGCGCGGCCGCCGCCCGCGGGCTGCCGCCAGCCCACCACCACCGGCCCCGCGCCCCACCACGCGGCGGCGTCGAAGCCGAAGCCCTGGGTCTTGGACTGGCGCTGCAGCGCGTAGAGCTTGTCCACCGTCCCGCCGCCGCACGTGCCGCCCGAGCAGGTCGCGCCGATCTTGCACCCGTCGCCGTCGCTGCAGGGCGCGCCGTCGGCTTTGGGCAGCACGGCGCAGGCGTAGGCCAGCGGCCCCTTGTGCACACACGTCGGCGCCTCGCAGGGGCCAGCCTCGCCCTTGCACAACACCGCCAGCCCGGCCTTGCAGCTGCCGCCGCTGCAGGTGTCGTTGACCGTGCAGCCGTTGCCGTCCGCGTCGCAGTTCTTGCCCTGCATGGCCTTGGCGTCGAACACACACGCGCCCGTGCCGCCGTGACAGCTGTCTTGGGTGCAGGGGTTGCCGTCGTCGCAGGGGACCTTGCTGTGCGTGCAGCCGCCGCCGTCGGTGCAGCCGTCCACGGTGCACGGGTTGGCGTCGTCGCAGTCGGTCGCCGTGGTCACCGTGCACGCCGCTGCCGCGCACACCGCCTCCGCCGCGCACTTGCTGGGGTGCGTGCAGGGCTTGCCGTCGAGCTCCGGCTGCAGGCTGCAGGCGCCCGTCTTGGGGTCGCAGCGGTTCTTGAGGCAGGGCTCGTCCGCGCTCTTGGAGCAGAACACCGCCGACGCCGGGTTGAAGGCGCACACCGGCTTGGCCCCGAACTTGTCGCAGAACCAGGTGCCGTTGCAGAGGTCGCCGTCGTCCTTGAGCGCGCAAGCGGCGTTGTCGGCGCACTCGCACACGAAGACCCCGGCCACGCAGGCGCCCGACTGGCACTGCTCGTTGACGGTGCACACGTCGCCGTCTTCGCACTTGGCGGCGTTGGGCAACACGGTCAGCGCGCACGCGCCCGTCTTCGCCTGGCAGGTGTTCTTGACGCAGGGCTTGTCGCCGGCGCTGGGGCAGACCACGGCGGTGGCGGGGTTGACCTTGCAGGTGCCGGTCGACACCTCGCAGAAGAGGGTGCCATTGCACAGGTCGCCGTCCTCCTGGTTGGCGCAGCTGGCGTCGTCGGTGCACAGGCAGAGGTTGGGGCCGCCGCCGCACACGCCGTTGGTGCAGGTGGTGCTGCCCGTGCACGGGTCGCCGTCGTCACACACGGTGCCCGTGGCTTCGTCCGCCAGGCCGCACAGGCCGGTGAGCGGGTCGCACACGTTCTTGGTGCAGGGCGAGTCCAGGACCGTCGGACAGGTGACCACCGAGGCCGCGTTGACCAGGCAGGACCCCGACTTGACGTCGCAATACATGAGGCCGTTGCACAGGTCGCCGTCGTCCTTGGCGACGCAGTCCGCGTTGGACGTGCAGGGGCAGATGCCGGTGCCGCCCTGGCAGCTGCCCTGCAGGCACAGCTCGCCGCCGGTGCAGGCGTCGCCGTCGTCGCAGGGGGTGCCGTTCTTCACCGGCACGAACGCGCACGCGCCAGTCGCGGCCAGGCAGCTGTTGACCGCGCAGGGGCCGTCCTTGGCCGACGAGCACTGGATCACCGTCGCGGGGTTGACCTTGCAGGTGTGGCTGGCGCTGTCGCAGTAGAGGGTGCCGTTGCACAGGTCGCCGTCTTCCTGCGCGTCGCAGTCGGCCGTGGTCTTGCAGCTGCAGGTGTCGACCGTGGTCTTGCAGGCCCCCGTGGCCGGGTCGCAGGTCTCCTGGGTGCAGGGCGAGCCGTCGTCGCACTGAGGCACCGAGCCCGGCTTCACGCGGCAGCGGAAGGGCGCCACGCTCAGGTCGCAGTGCAGGGTGCCGGTGCACGCGTCGCCGTCGTCCAGGGGCGCGCAGTCCTTGTCGGTGGCGCACTGACAGGCCGACGTGCCCAGCCCAGCGCACACGCCGTCGGCGCAGGCCGACTCCGCGGTGCAGGGGTCTCCGTCGACGCAAGGGGTGCCGCTGAGCGCCGACACCATCGTGCAGGTGTGGGAGCTCTGGTCGCAGGCGCCGAAGCGGCACACGGTGTCTGCGTCGCCGCGGCAGTCGAGGTCGCTGCTGCACGCGCCGTCGATGGCGCCGGTGTCGGCGACGGCGTCTTGCGCCACGTCTGCGTGGGTCGAGGGGAGGGAGGTCTCGGGCGGCGCGGCGTCGTCGC
>JAUIAC010000757.1 GCA_030425545.1 bacterium
TGGCTGGCCAAGCGCTTCCCGGCGGGGCCCCTCGCCGGCTTGTTGGCGCTGGAGCGCGGCGGGCCAGGAGCCCTCGCCGCCGGTGACACCAGCGGCCTCGACGCCACGGCCGGGCTGGCGCCAGCGGCCTGGCTCGACCGCGTGCTCGACCACCTGCCGCACCACGTCGACGCCCGCATCGACCGCGCCACGCGTGCGCGTGACGAGAGCCAGACCGGGCTGGCGCGCCGGCTGACGAGCCCGCTCCGCCGTCAGGCTGCGCAGCGCCCGGCGCTGGCGCGGCGGGCGGACCTGTGGCTGGAGGTCGCGGCGCAGCGGCAGGTCGACGGGCTCGGCGACCTCGCCACGCGCGCCAGCGAGCGGGCCCGCGTCGCGCAGCCCGGCGACTGCGGCACCTGGCGGCGGGCGGCGGCTGTGGTCACCGACGCCCTCGACCGCGACGGCATGCGCCGGCTGCTGGCGCACCGCGACACGGCGCGGTGCACGACGCCGCTCCAGCGCGCCGAGCTGCTCGGCGCGGCCGGGCAGAGCGCGCGCGCGCTCGACGCCCTGGCGCTGGCGGCCCGCGACCCCGCCACACGTCGGCGGGCACGTGCGCGCGCGCGCCAGCTCACCGCCCACCGTCCGCAGGCCGCGCCGTGGGCCTGGCGCGGGGCGCCGGTGGCGGCGCGGGCCGCTCGGCTGGCAGGGCGCGCGCTGACCCAGGGACGGCCGGCGAAGGCGCGCGCGGCGTGGACCCGCGTGTTGCTCGGCCGCGGCGCGTCTCCGGAGGAGCGCCGCCACGCCTGGCTGCTCGGCGGGCGTGCGCCGTGGCAGGGGCTCGCGGTCGACGGCGAGGCCTGGGTCCGCGCCCACCCCGCCAAGGGCGCGGCCCGCTCGGCGGTCACCTGGCTACTCGACCACGAGGTGGTGGTGCCCCTGCCGGGCGGCGGCGCGCTGCGGCGGGTGCACCAGATCGTGCGCGTGCACAGCGCGGGGGCCGCCGAGGCCGTCGGCGAGATCAACGTCCCGGCCAGCTCCGAGCTGGTGTTGGCGCGCACGCACACGACCGACGGCCGGCTGCTCTCACCGGCGGACACCCCCGACAAGGAGAGCGTGTCGCTGCGCGAGGTGACCCCGGGCGCGGCGGTGGAGTACGTGCAGGTGCAGTTCGTCGCCCCCGACGACGTCGCGACCGGCGCGACGCGGCTGCCCACGTTCCTGCTGCAGTCGCCCGACGGCCCGGTGATCGAGAGCCGCTACCAGGTCCTCGACCGCCCCGCGGCGTCGCGCAAGGCTGCCCGACCTGGCGCCCCGGCGCAGGCGCCGCTCGAGGTCGCGGTGGCGCCAGCTCCGGGCGCGCCCAAGCCGGTCACCGGTCGACACCGCGGCTGGCGCCTGCGGACGTGGACGCTGCGACAGGCGCGTCGCTTTCGCCTGGAGCCGCGCTCGAACCAGGCCGCGTGGCACCTCGCGGCGGTGCGGGCGACCACCCACGCGACGCGCGAGAGCGTGGTCGGGCCGTGGGTCGACGCGCTCGAGGCCTACGCCGCCAAGCCCGCGCCGGCCCTGGCGCCCTGGGTCCGCAAAGCCCGCGCAGCCGGGCGCGATCCGGCGCGGTGGCAGACCCTGATCCACGAGCTCGCCGCGACCGTGAGCCACAAGCGCGTCGGCACGCGTCCCGGAGATCCCGCCACCGCGTTGGGCGAGGGTTCGGGCGACCGCGCGAGCCTGCTGGTGGCGGTGGCGCGCGCGGCGGGGGTGCCGGCGTGTCTCGTGCGCGTGCGGCCCTGGTCGCGCCAACCTTCGCCGACGCAGGAGCGCTGGGGGGCGCCCGCACCCCGGGACTACGGGCTCGCAGCGGTGACGCTCGACCTGCGAGGTGGGCGCGTCTGGGTGGATCCCGCGGTCGACGGCGGGCTGCTGAACTACCTGCGCGCGGGGCTGCGTCGACGCCCCGCCTTGCGGGTGGGCTGCGACCCCAAGCTGCCCGTGGCGCTGACCACGCCCGACGTCGGCGCGCCCTTGGACCGGCGCGACGTGTCGGTCGCGCTGCGCTGGGAGGCTGACGGCGCGGTCGTGGCGACCGTGCGCGACACCCTGCGCGGCGTGCTGGCGGCGGTGGTGCGTAGCATGCTGCGGGCGGACGACAAGGCCCAGCACGTCGCCGTCCTGCGGCAGCTCACGTCCGCTGCGTTCCCAGGCATGAAGCCGGCCTGGATCGACGTCACCGGGCTCAACACGGCGGACCAGACCCCGCTGGTGCTGCGCTATCGCGTCACCGCGGCGGCGGCGAGCC
>JAUIAC010000119.1 GCA_030425545.1 bacterium
CGCGCGGCCTCGTCGAGCAGGCCCTCATGCGCAAACGCCAGGTTGTTCCACAGCACCCGGAGCTTCGGGTGGTCGTCGCCCCAGACGCGCTCGGCGATCTCCATGGCGGCGCCGAAGAGGTCGCGCGCGTCGGCGAACTTCCGCTGGGCCAGGGCCACCTGCCCCTGGAGCTGGAGGGTGTCGGCGACGTTGGGGTGGTCCTGACCGTAGACCGCCTGCTGCCGCGCCTGCAGCGCCTGCAGCACCCGGTCGGCCTCCTTGAACCGCCGAAGCTTGATCAGCGCGTAGGCCGCCTGCCCCTCGGTCTCGAAGGTGTGGGGATGCCGCGGGCCCAGGGTCTTGAGGAAGATCGGGTGCGCCTGACGCAGCAGCTTCAGCACCCGGTGGGGCTTGTCGTTGCGATGGGCCTTCACCGCTGCGGCGCGGAGCTCGATGCCCTGGCGCACCCGCTGCTGGGCCGCGGCGTCCAGCGGGGGCGACGGGACCCACGTGTGGTGCTTCATGCCGGCCGCGTCGGCGTAGAGCAGCAGCTGACGCACCGGGCCCGGCGGCAGCTTTCGCGCCTTGCCCAGGGCGGCGATGGTCACCTTCTGCTTCACGGCGGCGATGAGGACCGCCGTGCCCGCGTCGCCCCAACGGCGCACGAGCAGGCAGGCCCGCGAGGCAGGCCACGTGCGGCACGCGTCCTTGCACAAGGCGAGGTCGTTGGCGGCCTTGAAGTGGGCACACAAGACCTTGTTGGCGGGCGTGTCCTTGACCACCAGCGCGCGGGCGGGCGCGGGCGCCCCCACGGACAGCAGCGCCACCGTCACGACGAGGGCAACGCCGAGCCGACCTGCTCGCCGCCCGCGTCCGCCGGCCGACGCGCCAGTCCACACGCTGGCCAGGGTGCGCTTCGCATCACGCTTGGTCTCGTAGGGTCTCATGTAGGCTCCAGCGTACCGTGTCCAAGCCATAGCAGACTGCGGCGAAATTGATTGTCGCCGCAATCCGCTAGATTTTCTGTTTTTTGGGGGGCTACGAGCGCCCCCAGCCACGGCAAGCCGTGGCTTCCCCTTCCCAGCAGACTGACCGGCGTTGCCGCAAGAACGGAGAGAAGGCGCAGTCTGCTAGACGCAGCGTGCGCGGGAAGGATCTTGGCGACCAGACTTCCCTTGACACGGAGGCCTGCCCAGCCTGAGGTTTCAGGCGCGCACCCGACCCGGTGGTCGGCGCGCCCGTCTGTCTCCAACGCCGGCGTCCCCCATGAGCCCTCCACGCAGCCGCCGCGCCGACCGCGCCTCCTCAGCCACCGAGCCACCCCTGCCCAAGGGCAGCGTCCAGACCAGCGGGTCTAGCGGCGCCTTGGCTGGCGCAGAGAGCGCGCCCGCCGCCAGCGCGCGGCCAGGTCGACGCGGCGCGGAGAAGCGCAAGCAGATTCGCAAGGCTGCGTACCAGTGCTTTCGCGACGGCGGCTATCACGAGACCACCGTGGACGCCATCTGCGCCCGCGCCAACATCAGCAAGGGCAGCTTCTACTGGCACTATCCCAGCAAGCAGGACGCCTTTGTCGACATCCTCGAGACCTGGACCCGCGAGGTCATGGACGAGCTCTACGAGCAGTTCGAGGACGCTGTGCTCGGCGAGGACTACCTGGTCGCCGTGACCGAGGCGCTGAGCCTGGAGATCCACCGTGGGCGGGCGATCGTGCCCCTGTGGCTCGAGTTCACCGCCCACGCCACGCGCGAGCCGATGATCCGCGAGGCCCTGGCGAAGTTCTACCGCCGCGCGCGCACCGCCATCGCCGAGATCCTCCGCCCCGCGCTCGAGCCGAGCCGCACCGAGGCGCAGATTCGCGGCATCGCAGCCTGCATCTTCGGCGCCTACTGCGGCCTGATCATCCAGGACCTGAGCGACCCGGAGCGGGCCGACGCCACCGTGTCGGTGCGGCACTTCATGGAGGCCTTCGGCCCCGGGCTCGGCCGGCTGACCGACTGAGGCGCAGCGCGGGGTCCTGGGGGGCGCCCCGTGGACCGGCGCGTCGCCTCGGGCGCCCGCTCTGTGACGCGCGTGCGGCGGCGACGGGTCCTGCTCGCCCCGCCGGCGGCCCGGACGGCGCCCCGAGCGCCCCGCACGCCGCTGGCCCAAGCGCGGCTGCATACCCCAGACATCACTGACGTTTGCTCCCAGCGCCGCACATCGGCGTTGACACGAAGGATCCCGTCTCGCAGGCTCCCGCGACTTCTAGACTGGCTGGTCAGTTTTCGCGCTGACCGCGCCGGCGGACGCCCCCGCACCTGCGGGCCCACGGAGCTCCCATGTCGACCCTGCCCTCCCCCCTGCCCTCGACCGCCGCCGCCTCGTCCCACGAGCGCGCCGCCACGACCCTGCTCGCCGCCCTCCAGGCGCGGGACCTGCGCGCGGCCGTGACCTTCGCGGGCAACGGCACGCCCTGGGTCCCGGAGCTCCGGGCGCTGGTGCAGGCGTGCCCCGCGGCGTGGCCCATGGTCGCCGAGGCGGCCGAGCGGCTGCGGGCCTTCGGGCTGGACCAGCGGGTTCGCTGGGCGGGGCTGGTGCCCGACGGCTTCGAGGTGGAGGGCTGGATCTCGGGGACGACGCCGCTGCCCTCGGCCGAGCTGCTGTCGAGCAGCACGATCTCGCAGCCCGGCATCTTCCTCGCGCAGGTCGCGCGCATCGTGCAGCTGCAGGAGGCCGGGCTGGACCTGGGGGCCTTGGCCGTCGACGCCGCCAGCGGGTACTCCCAGGGCGTGATGACCGCCGTGCTCGTGTCGGAGGCGGCCCACCGCGGCGCGTTGACGCCGGAGCGCGTCGCCGACTTCGCGATCTACCTCGCGTGGCAGGGTCTGTTCATGGCGGAGTGCTGGAAGCGCGGCGCCCCACGGGGGCCCGGCTCGGCCGCTGCGGCGCAGGCAGGCGCCGACGACAGCTCCAGCCCCATGGTCGCCATCTCGGGCCCCACCCACGCCACCCTCGCCCCCCTCGTCGCCAGCGTGCCGACCCTCCGCAGCGCGGACGGGCGCGACGCCGGGCTGGTCATCTCCATGGCCAACTCCCGCACGCGTCACGTCGTGAGCGGCGCGCCCGCCCAGCTGCGCCGGCTCCACGCTGCGCTCGAGGCCCGCGCCGCGCGGGAGACCGCGGCGCGCAAGCAGGGCCAGCACGGCGGCGCCGTGCTGCGCTTCACCTGGGATCCCCTGCCCGTGGAGTGCGCCTTTCACTCCCCGTACATGGCCTCGGGCATGGAGCCGATGCGAGACATCCTCGCCGAGCTCGGCTTTCGCGTGCACCGCGACGACCTGGCCTTCGACGTGCTCGACACCTGCACCGGCGACAACCTCCGCGACGCGCCGGATCTGCTCGAGCGCCTCTTGGAGCTGCAGTACGTCGAGCCCGTGCGGTGGGTCGCCGTGACCCAGGCCATCGCCCGACGTAAGCCTGACGTCGTGCTCGACTTCGGCGCCGGCCCCGGCATCGCGCGGGTGACCGCCAGCGGGCTCCGCGGCCACGGCGTGCGGCTGCTCTCCCTCTCGGAGCCCAGCGGGCGCCGCGACCTGCTCAGCACAGACCTGCGCCGCCTGCCGAAGGTCAGCCGGTACGCCGACTTTGCGCCCAAGCTGGTGCAGCTCGCCGACGGCAGCGTGCACGTGGACAACGCCTACACACGCGCCACCGGTCAGTCGCCGATGATCCTGCCGGGCATGACCCCGACCACCGCCGACGTGCCCCTGGTCGCGGCGGCGGCCAACGCGGGCTTCACAGCGGAGCTCGCGGGCGGCGGACAGGTCACCGAGCGCATCTTCGACCTGCGCATGGCCGAGCTGAAGGAGGCCTTGAACCCTGGCGTCGAGGTCACCTTCAACGCCCTGTTCATGGACCGCTACCTGTGGGGCCTCCACTTCGGCTCCGAGAAGCTGGTGCAGAAGGCGCGCAAGGCCGGCCTGCCCATCGGCGGGGTGACCATCAGCGCAGGCATCCCCGACGTGGACGAGGGCGTGCGCCTGCTGGACGAGTTCGCCGACCTGGGGATGCGCCTGAACGCGTTCAAGCCCGGCACGGCCAAGCAGGTCGACCAGGTGCTCGCGATCGCGGACGCAGCGCCGCACCACGCCGTGTTCCTGCACCTCGAGGGCGGCAAGGCCGGGGGCCACCACAGCTGGGAGGACCTCGAGGACCTGTTGCTCACCTGCTACGACAAGATCCGCCAGCGGCCCCACGTGATCCTGTGTGTGGGCGGCGGCGTCGCGGACGAAGCCCGGGCCACCGCGCTGGTCACCGGCAGCTGGTCGCTCGGCCACGGCCTGCCGGCCATGCCCGTGGACGCCGTGCTGCTGGGCACCGTGACCATGGCGTGCCTGGAGGCCGGCACGTCTCCGCAGGTCAAGGCAGCGCTGGCCGCGGCCGGGGGCACCCCTGCGTGGGTCCCGAGCGGCGACGTGGTGGGGGGCGTGACCTCGGGCAAGAGCCAGCTGGACGCCGACATCCACTACCTGGACAACGCCGCGGCGGCGTGTGGGCGGCTGCTCGACGCGGTGGCCGGCGACGCGGAGGCCATCGCGAGCCGAAAGGACGAGATCGTCACGGCGCTGAACCGCACGGCCAAGCCCTACTTCGGCGACCTGCTCGACATGAGCTGGCAGCAGGTGCTCGAGCGGGCGGTGTCGCTGCTGGCCGTGGGCCGTGGCGGCCGCTACGAAGACGGGGTCTGGCCCGACGTGAGCTACCGCGCGCGCGTCGCCGACCTGCTGCGCCTGGCGGAGGCGCGCCTCTTGGGCGCCGAGGGCGTGGACGCCGCGGCCAGCGTGCTGACCGACCTCGGTGGGCTCGACCGCCCGCAGGACGTGCTCGCCGCCTTCACGGCGCGCTACCCACGGGCGAGCACCCAGGGCCCCCACCCGGCCGATGTCGAGACCTTCGTCCGCTCGATCTGCGCCCGCCCGGGCAAGCCGGTGAACTTCGTGCCCGTCATCGACGCCGACGTGCGCCGCTGGTTCAAGTCCGACTCCCTGTGGCAGGCCCACGACGACCGCTTCGAGGCGGATCAGGTGCTGACCATCCCCGGCCCCGAGGCCGTGCGCGGCATCGTGCGGGCCAACGAGCCGGTGGCGGAGCTGCTCGGCCGCTTCACCCAGGCTGTGGTGGGCGCGCTGCAGGCCGCCGGCGAGACCCCCACGCGGCGCCGTTGGCTGGCGACGCCCCGCACGGCCCAGCGGCCCAACCAGGGCTTGCCCGGCGGCGTCCGGGTCGACGCCGGCGAGGGCGTGGCCACGTGGGCGGTCGCGGGGGACGTGGCAGACGACTGCTGGTTCGCGCCGCTGGCAGCCCGGTATCGCGGGCTGGTCGCGCAGGTCTTCGCCGCTGAGACGGTCTACATGGACGGCGCGGCGCTCCGAAACCCGGTCCACGGGCTCTGCCTCGCCGAGCCCGGCGCGAGCTTGTGGATCGAGCCGGCCGCTGGCGCCGCGGCTGCGCTGACGTGGCGCAGCACGGCCACCGACGAGGTGGTGCGGCTCGCGCTCGACGCGCAGCAGGAGACCAGCGGGCGCGTCACGCTCACGCTGGAGGTCGCGACGCTCTCGGGACGTGAGGGCGCCGCCGCTGAGCCGGCTCCGCTCACGCGCGTGTTCACCGTGGACGCCGCTGGCCGCGTACACCTCGCCCCGCTGACGGGCGCCGCCGTGCGCGCCTTCTACGACGCGCACCTCTTCGGTGCGCCCCAGCAGGCCGCGCCGCTCTTCGCTGAGGCCGTGGACGCGGCCACCGTGCAGCCGCGGGCCAGCCAGGCCTACGGTCGGCTGAGCGCCAACGTCTCCGAGGAGGTCGCCGGCAGCCAGGTGTTCAGCCTCGGCTTCCGCGCGATGATGCGCGCGCTCTCGTGCGACGAGCTCGCGCCGGGATTGCTCTCGCTGGTCCACCTGACCCACAGCGTGCGGCCGCAGACGGGCTGGCCGCTGGTGCCAGGAGAGACGCTCACCACCTCGGCGAGGATCGTGCACGTCACGCGCGACAGCGGCGGCGCCGAGGTCCACGCCCTGGTGCGCGTGCTCCGCGGCGACACGCCGGTGGCCGAGGCCGACGAGGCCTTCTACCTGCGCGGCTACGACCCGGGCTTCGCCCACGCCAGCGAGGCGCAGCTCGAGGCCGCGCTCTGGATCGGCGACGAGGCTGCGGCGCGCTTCGCGCAGGAGCGTCTGGGTCTGGACGAGGCCCCGCTGGTGGGCCACACGCTCGCCGTCTCCGGGCCCGTGAGTGAGCGGCGCGACGCCGCTGGGGTGACCTTTGCCGGCGCGCTGCGGATCACCGACACCGACGCCCACGACCCAGCGACCGACGCCGAGCTGACCACCTGGACCGTCGACGCCCGCCATGAGGGTGCGTCCGCCAAGCGCGTCGGGCTGCACCCGGCCCGCGCCCTCGCGGACGTGCTCGCGCCGCCCTCGCCGCGGGTGGCCACGCCGGAGGCGGATCTGGCGACGGAGGTCGTGCACGCCCCGACCGACCTGGTCACCTGGTCGGAGGTCAGCGGCGACGCCAACCCCATCCACCGCAGCCTGCTGGTCGCGCGCTCGGCGGGGCTGCCGGCTCCGATCGTCCACGGCATGTGGACCGCGGCGCGGGCACGCGCCTTCGTGGTCACCACCTGCTGCGGCGGTGACGCGAGCCGCCTGCGCGGGCTGGAGGTGCGCTTTGTCGCCCCGCTGAGCCCTGGCGGCGAGCTGGAGCTCCGGGCCACCCGCGTGGCCGCGGAGGCTGGCTGCGAGGTGATCCGGGTGCGCGCGGCGACCCACGCGGGACCGGCGCTCGAGGCCGAGGCCACCGTCGCGCCGCCGACCACCGCCTACGTCTTCCCGGGCCAGGGCATCCAGCAGCCGGGCATGGGCATGGACGCCTACAACCGATCCGCTGCGGCCCGAGCGGTCTGGGACGCCGCCGACGCCTTCACTCGGGCCCAGCTCGGCTTCTCGCTGCTGCACGTGGTCCGCGACAACCCCAAGGAGCTGCTGTGTCAGGGCCGTCGCGACGTGCACAAGCGCGGCGTCCTCTACCTCACCCAGTACACCCAGGTGGCCATGGCGACCCTCGCCCGGGCGCAGGTGGCCGAGCTGAGAGAGGCGGGCGCGCTGGTGGACGGGGCCGTGGTCTGCGGCCACAGCATCGGCGAGTACAACGCGCTCAGCGCCGTGGCCGAGGTGCTCCCGCTGGAGACCGTGGTCGCCGTGGTGTGGCATCGCGGGCTGACCATGCACACCTGTGTGCCGCGCGACGCCCAGGGCCGCAGCGGCTACGCCATGGGCGTGATCCGTCCGCACCACGCGGGGCTCGACCACGACGGCGCGCTGGCCCTGGTGGCCGAGGTCGCGTCGGAGACCGGCGGCTTCGTCGAGATCGTCAACTTCAACGTGCGCGACCGGCAGTACTCCACGGTGGGCGACCTGCGCACCCTGGCCGTCCTCGAGCGACGCCTCAACGCGCGCCAGAAGCCGAAGGGCAAGGCGCCCTGGGTGACCGTGCCCGGCATCGACGTGCCCTTCCACAGCACGCGGCTTCGCGACGGGGTGCCGGCCTTCCGCGCGACGTTGCAACGCCTGCTGCCCGCCACCGGCTACCTGAAGCTCGTGGGTACCTATGTCCCCAACCTGGTCGCGGTGCCCTTCGCGCTGACGCCCGCCTTCGTCGAGGAGATGGTGGCGGCCACCGCCACGGTCGACAGCCAGGGCCAGCGTGTGGTCGCGCCTGAGATCCAGGCGCTGCGGGCGCGTTTCGACCGCAACGGCGTGCTCGTGGGCGACCCCGACGACCTCGCCCGAGAGCTGGTGGTGGAGCTCTTCGCCTTCCAGTTCGCCAGCCCCGTGCGTTGGATCGAGAGCCAAGACGTGCTGATGCGGCCGGTGAGCGCCGGCGGGCTCGGTGTGCAGCGCTTTGTCGAGGTGGGGGTGGGCTACCAGCCGACCACGGCCAACATGGCCAAGCAGACCCTGCGCGCCCTTGGGGACGCCGCTCCGGCGATGACCGTGCTCAACATCGAGGCGGACGGCGACGCGGTGAAGCTGCAGTCGCGCGGTGAGCTGCCCTCGCGTCTGTCGCCGGTGGGCGAGGCCGCCGCGGAGTCGACCCCGGCGCCTCAGGACGCCCCGAGTCAGGAGCAGCGGGTCGAGGCGGCCGAGGTCCAGGCCGACGCGCCCGCCGCGGCCCCCGTGGCCCAGGCGGCCCCGGCCCAGGCGACGGCCGCCCCGGTGGACCAGGCCGTGAGTCACCTGGACGGCCTGCGCACGCTCCTGGCCTTGCAGGCGAAGGTGCGCGCGGAGCAGATCCGCCCCGACGAGACCATCGACGACGTCTTCGGCGGCGTGTCGTCTCGGCGCAACCAGGCGCTCGTGGACATGGGCGCGGAGTTCGACGCGGGCGCCATCGACGGCGCGCACGAGGTGCCGGTCGGCAAGCTGGCGGCCCTGCTCGCCGAGCGGGCCGGGGGCTGGCGCTGCCCGGGCGGCTACCTGCGCAAGGCCCAGGACGAAGCGGTGCGTCGCGTCTTCGGGCGCGCCGGGCTGAACCGCGACGGGCTGACAGAGAAGCTGGCGCAGCGCTACGGCCTCGGCGCCGGGCTGACGGCGGCGGCGCTCAACGCGCTGGCGCTGGAGGAGCGCGGTGGCGACTCGGCGCGGGGCGAGGCGCTCGGACGGCTCGCCGGTGTGGTCGCCAGCAGCGCGGCGGACGTGGAGCCGGTGCTCGATCAGGTCGTCGCGGCGCTCGCCGCGCAGACCGGGCTGGCCCTGGGGCCGCTCACCGCCGGCGGCGCGGAGGGCGGAGGCGCCGCCGTGGACGCGGCCGTGGTGGCGGAGCTGGAGGCCCGGATCCTTGGCCCCAACGGCGTGTTGGCCGGCAGCGTCCAAGACCTGAGCGAGCGCCTGACGCGGGCTCAAGGTCCTTCGGCTGCGCCTGCGTCCGACGCGGCCGAGCTGGCGACCCTGCGGGCTCAGCAAGACGCCCTGCACGGCGAGCACGGCGAGGGCTGGCTGGCCATGGTGGCGCCTCGCTTCTCGCCCCAGCAGCACGTCGCCTTCACGTCGAGCTGGGCGTGGGCGCGGCGCGACGTGGCGACGCTCTTCCACGACGTGGCGCGCGGCGCGCTCGCGGTCGACTCGGCGGCGGCCCAGGACCTCGCTGCGCGGCTGGCGCGCTTCGCCTCGGACAGCGTGGTCGCCGACCGCGCCCGCTACTTCGCTGGCCAGGCCAGCGCCCGCGGGCTCGACACCCTGGCGACGACGCTGAACGCCGTCGCCCGGGGCGACGCCCTCACCCGGCCCAGCCTGGTGCCGAGCCGCCCGCACGTCGACGTCGACGCCAGCGGACGCCGCAGCTTCCGCGAGGTGGCCGACACCGCGCCGGACGCCGTGTCGCGGCTGGCGAGCGACCTGCGCGCGGCGGCCGAGGGCCGGCGCCCGCACGTGCAGCTGGACTCCGAGCGCGCCGACGCCGCGCTGTGGCAGGCGTTGCTGGCCGACACGCCGCTGGACTTCCGCGGCCGCACCGCCCTGGTCACCGGCGCGAGCCCCGGCTCCATCGCCGTGGAGGTGGTGCGTCATCTGCTGCGCGGCGGCGCGCGGGTCGTGGTGACCACGAGCTCGCCGCGTCGCGCGCGCATCGCCTGGTACAGCGCGCTCTACCAGCGCGAAGCCGCGTCGGGGGCCGAGCTCCACGTCGTCCCCTTCAACCAGGCGAGCTTCCAGGACGTGGACGCGCTCGTGTCGTGGCTCTTCGACCGGGTCACCGAGCCCGACGGCGCCAAGGTGCGCGAGCTCAAGGGGCCCTTCGCCCCCGACCTCGTCGTGCCCTTCGCCGCCCTCGGCGACGCCGCCACGGCGAACACCTTGGGGCCACGGTCCGAGGCCGCCATCCGCGTCATGCTGACCGGTGTGGAGCGCCTTATCGCCGGCATCGGCGCGCGCTACGCGGCGCAGGGGGCGCCCGCGCGGCCGGCCCACGTGGTGCTGCCGCTCTCGCCCAACCACGGCGGCTTCGGCGGCGACGGCGCCTACGCCGAGACCAAGGCCGGGCTGGAGGTGCTGCTGAACAAGTGGGCCTCCGAGCGCGACGCCTGGGCCGCGGCCACCACCCTGTGCGCGGCGCGTATCGGTTGGGTGCGTGGCACCGGGCTCATGGACGCCAACGACGGCGTGGCGGCCGCGCTGGAGGCGCAGACCGGCGCCCGCACCTTCGCCAACAGTGAGATGGGCTGGCTGCTCGCGGGGCTCTGCACGCTGGGCGAGCACGCCGCCGACGCGCCGCTCGAGGCTGACCTCACGGGCGGCTTCGGCCGCATCCCCGACATCCGCGAGGTGGTGAGCGGCATCCGCGCCGACCTGGACGCCGAGAGCCGGACGCTGCGGGAGCTCAGCGCGCTGAACGCCCGCGCGGACGAGCTGCTCGGCGGCGCCGCCCCATCGGACGCGGCGACACCGCTGGTCCAGGCGCTGCCGGCGTGGCCCGCTGCGCACCCGGGCACGGGCCCCGGGCAGCTGGCGCGCGCCGCAGAGCCGGCGCGGTGGCCGGAGCAGGGCGCGCGGCTGGAGGACACGGTGGTCATCGTCGGCGCCGGCGAGCTCGGGCCGTGCGGGAGCGCGCGCACCCGTTGGGCGCTCGAGGTCGACGACCAGCTCTCCGCGGCCGCGGTGCTCGAGCTGGCCTGGATGTGTGGGCTCATCGCCTGGCGGGAGGGCGCCCGCGGCGGCACCTGGGTGGACGTCGCCAGCGACAGCCCCGTGGCCGAGGCCGACATCGGCGACCGCTACCGCGACGCCGTGCGCGACGCCTCGGGCATCCGCTGGACCGAGCCCGCCATGGCCGGCTTCGACCCCGACGACCTGCCGGTGCTGGCCACGGCGTGGCTGGACCGCGACTTCACCTTCGACGTGGCCAACGCCGAGGAGGCCCAGGCCTTCGTCGACGCCGATCCCGAGCACACCCTGGCGGCGGAGCGCGCGGGGCGCTGGCAGGTCACCCGCAAGGCCGGCGCCGAGGTCCGCGTGCCGCGCCGCGCCAAGCTGAACCGCAAGGTGCTCGGCATGCTGCCCACCGGTCTCTCGTACGGTCGCTTCGGCCTGCCGGGCGACATGGTCGAGTCGGTCGACCGCGTGACCTTGATGAACCTCATCGCCACCGCGGACGCCTTCCTCGACGCGGGGCTGACGCCCGAGGAGCTCCTCGCCGAGGTCCACCCGGCGCGTGTGGCCAACACCCAAGGCAGTGGCCTCGGCGGCATGCAGAGCCTGCGTCGCCTCTTCACCGACCAGCTGCTCGACCGCGAGCGGCAGGGCGACATCGTGCAGGAGATGCTGATCAACGTGGTCGCGGCCTACACCGTGCAGTCCTACGTCGGCAGCTACGGGCCCATGGTGCACCCGGTGGGCGCCTGCGCGACGGCCGCCGTCTCGCTCGAAGAGGGCATGGACAAGATCCTCTCCGGGCGCGCGGACTTCAGCGTCGCGGGTGGCTTCGACGACGTCACGGCGGAGGGCGTGGTCGGGTTCAGCGACATGCAGGCCACGGCCGACACGGCGAAGATGAGCGCCATGGGCCTGGACCCGGACCAGATGTCGCGCGCCAACGACCTGCGCCGTCGCGGCTTCGTCGAGGCGCAGGGGGGCGGCACGCTGCTGCTCTGTCGTGGCGACGTGGCCCGGGATCTCGGGCTGCCGGTGCGCGGGGTGCTCGCCTGGGCGGGCTCGTTCTCCGACGGGGTGCACACCTCCATCCCCGCGCCGGGGCTCGGCGTGGTGGCGGCGGCCATGGGGGGCACCCGCTCGCCGCTGGGCCGCGCGCTCTCGCGGCACGGGCTGACCACGGACGACATCGCGCTGATCTACAAGCACGACACCAGCACGGCGGCCAACGACCCCAATGAGAACCTGATCCACAACACCATCCAGCGGGCGCTGGGGCGCACGGCGGGCAACCCGCTCTTCGTCGTGTCGCAGAAGACGCTCACAGGCCACAGCAAGGGCGGCGCGGCGGCGTTTCAGGCCATCGGTCTGTGCCAGTCGCTCGCCCAGGGGACCATCGCCGGCAACCGCAACCTGGAGTGCGTCGACCCGGACATGCGTCGCTTCGAGCACCTGGCGTTCACGGACCGCGCCGTGCACAGCGCGACGCCGCTGCGGGCGGGTCTGGTCACCAGCCTGGGCTTCGGCCACGTGGGCGCGGTGGCGCTGGTGCTCCACCCCGACGCCTTCGCGGCGCAGCTCGCCGCCGAGGGCACCCTGGCGCCCTGGCAGGAGCGGTCGGCGGCGCGCGAGACCCAGGCCATGCGGCGGCGGGTCGACGTGCTGCTGGGGCGCGCGAAGCTCTTCGAGCGGCGCAGCGAGCGGCCCATCACCGAGCAGGAGGCCGAGCTGGCCATGCTGCTGGACCCAGACGGCCGCATCGGCGCAGCGACTGGCACCGAGGTGCAGGCGTGACGCTCGGCCTGGGGGTCGACGTGGTGTGCCTGGCGGGCTTTCGCGATCAACTCGCGGACCCCGCCTCGCGCTTTGTCTTTGGAGTTTTTACACAGCAGGAGCGCGCGACGGCGGCGGAAAAACCGGGCGCGGACCCGGCGCCGCACCTGGCGGGGCGTTTCGCGGCCAAAGAGGCCTTTGTCAAAGCCTGGTCGAGCGCGCACTTTGGCCACCCGCCGTCTCTGGGGCTGCTCGATCTCCGCGAGGTCGAGGTGGTCAACGACGCCTACGGGCGGCCGTCGCTGCGGCTGCACGGCGCGGTGGCGCGGGCGATGGAGCGGCTGGGGCCGGTGCGCGTGCTGGTGTCGCTGAGCCATGACGGCCCGGTGGCCATGGCGCAGGTGCTGCTGGAGCAGGCCTGAGGGGCGAGCGCGCGGGCGCGCACGGCGACGCAGCGACAGAACGAGGAGCGAGAGATGAACAAGGCGACGCAAGACACGACCACGGCCCCCCTGAACGCGGCGGCTCAGCCTGGCGCGGCGACCGGGGCGTCGGGCGACCTGCGCCGGGTCGCGGTGCTCAACCGCGGCGAGCCGGCGGTGCGCTTCTGCCGGGCGCTCTCGGACTACAACGCTGAGCGCGGCACGCACATCGACTCGGTGGCGCTCTACACCGAGCCCGACGTCGACACGCCCTTCACCCGGCTGGCCACGACGGCCTACTGCCTGGGCCCGGCGCTGGTGCCCGGGCCGGAGGGCGCGCTGCGGAGCGCCTACCTGGACATCGACCGGGTGCTCGCGGCGCTCGAGGCGACCGGCTGTGACGCGGTGTGGCCCGGTTGGGGCTTCGCCGCGGAAGACGCCGCCTTCGTCGCGCAGCTCGAGGCCGCCGGCGTCACCTTTCTCGGCCCCTCGTCGCAGGCCATGGAGCGGCTCGGCGACAAGATCGCGGCCAAGGTGCTCGCCGAGGAGTGCGGCGTGCCCATGGCGCCGTGGTGGCAGGTGCCCGACGACGCCAGCGAGGCGACGATCCGCGCGGAGGCCGAGCGCATCGGCTTTCCGCTGATGATCAAGGCCTCTGCCGGCGGCGGGGGGCGTGGCATCCGCAAGGTCCACGACGGCGACGCGCTGCTGCCCGGCATCGCGGCGGTCCGCGACGAGGTGCGCAAGGTCTTCGGCGCCGGCGGCCTGTTGCTCGAGGCGTGCATCACCGACGCCCGCCACGTGGAGGTGCAGCTGGTGTGCGGCGCAGACGGCAAGGCGGTCGCCCTTGGGGTTCGGGACTGCAGCGTCCAGCGGCGGAACCAGAAGATCCTCGAGGAGGCGCCGTCGTCGGTGCTGCCCGAGGCCATGGCGCGGGTGCTCTGCGAGAGCTCGGAGCGGCTCGCCGAGCTGGCCGGGTACCGCAGCGCCGGCACGGCGGAGTTCCTCTACCAGCCGGCGAGCGGGACCGCGTGCTTCCTGGAGGTCAACTCGCGCCTGCAGGTGGAGCACACCGTGACCGAGTGCGTCACCGGGGTCGACCTGGTGCACGCGCAGATCGACGTCGCCCGCGGGTTGCCCCTGAGCGCGAGCGGCACGCTGACCGCGGCTGGCACCCCGCCCGCCACCCGTGGCTGGGCCATCGAGGCGCGTCTGTGCGCCGAAGACGCCGCGCGCAACTTCGCCCCCTCGCCCGGACGCGTGACGGTGTTTCGGCCGCCCTCCGGCCCGGGAATCCGGGTCGACAGCGGGATCACCGAGGGCAGCAACATCGCCGCCGAGTTCGACTCGATGATCGCCAAGGTCATCGCCACCGGCGCCAACCGCATGCAGGCCCTGGCCCGGCTGCGGCGCGCGCTGGCCGAGCTGCAGGTGGTGGTCGAAGACGGCGCCACCAACAAGGCGCTCTTGCTCGAGCTGCTCGAGCGCGACGAGGTGGTCTCCGGCAGCGCGCACACCGGCTGGCTCGACGGCGCCCTCGCGGCGCGGGACGTTGGGCAGCAGCGCCGCGCCTTCGAGGCGCTCTGTTTCGCCGCCATCGTCGCCTACCGGCGGCAGCGGCAGTCGGAGATGAACGCCTTCTTCCTGGCGGCGCAGGGCGGCATCCCGCAGAACCCGCCGGAGCCGAAGCACATCGACATCGAGCTGGCGCTGGCCGGGCAGCGCGTCACGCTGCAGGTGCACGCCCTGGGCCACGGCAGCTACCTGGTGGGCCCCGAGGGCGAGCGGCACGTCGCGCAGGTGAGCTTTGACGGGGGCGCGGCTGCGACGCTGACCCTGGCCGGCGAGCGGCACGACGTGCGCTACGCCTACGGCGACAAGGGCGTCACGGTCGAGGTCGACGGCGCGATGCACACGGTCGAGCCCGCGGCGGGCGGGGCGGTCAAGGCGCCGGCCCCGGCCATGGTGGTGCAGGTCGCGGTGAAAGAAGGCCAGACGGTGCAGGCGGGTCAGCGGCTGCTCACGCTCGAGGCCATGAAGCTGGAGATGCCGCTGCTCGCCCCCGAGGCGGGCACGGTGAAGGCGGTGCTCTGCAACGCCAACCAGCAGGTCAACGCCGGGCAGGTGCTGGTGGTGGTCGAGGCCGTGTCCGACGCGCCCGACGCCGCGGACACGGCCGAACACGAGTCGCTGTGGCAGGCCGCGCAGACGACCCCGCTGCAGCGGATGTTCGGCGCAGGCGAGGGGGCGCTGCGGCGCTTTGACGAGCTGCCGGAAGACGCGGCCCGCGAGACCATGGCTGACCTGTGCGCCGCTGTGCGCTCCGTGCTGCTGGGCTACGACGTGAGCGAGGACTTCGCCGCCGCGGTGACGCGCCTGTTGGGGGACAACCTCGACTTCGAGCGCATGGCCCACCCGGAGCG
>JAUIAC010000120.1 GCA_030425545.1 bacterium
TGGCCGTAGTTGCTGCCACCGCCGAACCAGTTGAGCTTCAGCGGGTTGATCTGCACGTGCATGTGGTTCTTCGGCACCGCGCGGCCGGGGCCAGCGAGGGTGGTGACCACGCTCATGTTCTCCGTGGCGGCGATGCTGGTGAGGCGCAGCGGAACGCAGGACTCGGCGCCGTCCATCTCCAGCACGATGGGCTTGATCTCGTTGACGCCCGAGCCGCTCTGCAGCTTGACCGCGACGAAGACGTCGCCCTTGTCCAGGTGGCTCTTGATGACCGGCAGCGCGGCGTCCGGCGTCGCGTAGCCGTTCTTGTTCAGCCAGGTCAGCAGCGCCTGCGGGTCCTTGGACGCCAGGATCTCGTAGTTGTAGGGGCCGGCCTGGTCCTGCTTGAGCACCGTGACGCCGCCGTCCTTGTCGCGCCCTTCGGACGCGCTGTCGTTGCTGCCGGGAGCCGCCGAGAAGCCGCCGCCGCCCGCCGACGTACCGGAGTTCTGCGTGCCGTTGCCGAAGCAGTAGCTGGTCCACGAGCGGCAGTTCTCGTCTCCCTGCTCGATGGTGGTGGAGAAGCGCGGGGCGTGGCGGGCGTCGAGCTGGTCGAAGACCCACGACGAGCCGACGGACACCTCCGGCACCTTGGGCAAGGGCAGCACCCAGCCGAAGTTCTCGGCGAGGCCGGTGTAGCGCACCTCGACCCACACCAGGCTCTTGCCGGTCTTGGGGTCCTGGTGGAAGAGCACCCGCTCGGCGTTCTGCAGCACGAGCTGGTTGTTCTGCTGGCCCGGGGGCGAGAAGCAGCCGCCGCAGGCTTCGGCGGTCTGCGGGGCCGCGACGCTGGCCGCGAGGAGCAGCGCGGCGAGGGCGGCGTGAAGGGGGGTGAGGCGAGAGCGTGCCATGGTAGGTCCTCCGTGGACGGGGCGGGCGCTGGCGGGCAGCGCGTCAGAGTCGGGGCGTCGTCGTCAGGTCGACGGCGAGACGCGGGAGCCAGCGTGGCGGTCGCGTCCTTGTCTGCCCCCTCTGCTAGAGCGAGAAGCATGCCGGATCGGGTCGCCTGTTCGCAATGCTTTGATCTGCCAGCGTTTAATTGTCGAGCGGACTGGGCGCTGTCTGGCGGGTGTGTGGTGAAAATACACACCATGTTGTGCGGGTGTGTGGAGAGTGTGCACACGTGTGGGGTCAGAGCTGCAGCCGTCGCCCGTCGCCGTCGAGCGCCCGCAGCGAGCCGGGGCCGTGGCCGTCGACGTCGACCGCCAGCGTCGGCGCGCTCTCGTCGCGCGCGGGGCTCGTCCCCTCGGCCGCCGCGGGCGTCAGCCGCAGCGCGTGGGGCCACAGGTCCACGACGGCGCCCTCGTCGTCGCGGGCGCCGACGCATACGAGCCGCCATGCGTCGCCGTCACGCACCAGCCCGCCGAAGGGGGGCAGATCGCCGTAGACGCGCGTGCGCTGGTCCCCGTGGGCCACGCGCAGCGACACCGACGGGATGTCGCTCGGCTGCGGCAGCACGTCGTCGCTGACGCGGGCCTCGAGCAGGGCGGCCATGGCGGCGAGGCTGCCGAGGTCGAAGGCGTCGCGCACGCGCCCTCCTGGCACCCGCAACGCCACACCCTCGTCGCCGCGATGCAGCTCCACGGGCAGCCCGCACTGCAGCAGCTCTCGCCAGAGCGCCTGGTCCGACGCGAGGAGCGGTCGGTGTTCGGTGCCGCTCCACGACACCACCGGACCCTCGCCGTGGCGGTGCTCGGCGTCCGGCGCCGCGCTGTCGCCGACCCAGAGCCGGTCGGGCAGACCGCGCCGCCAGGGGGCGTACCAGGCCACCCACCAGGCGCCGTCTTCGCCCGCCTCGCGACACAGCCAGAACACCGCCGCGCCCTCGACTCGCTGCCACCAGACCACAAAGGCCGGCTCGACCCCGGGCGGGACGACGAAGCCTGAGGGCGGCGTCCGAGTCGGGGCAGGGCGCTGGGATCCGAAGGGCGGCCCCGGGCGCGTGGGCTTCGCGGGCTCGGGCTCTGGCGGCGCGTTGGCGAGCTTTCGCCGCCAGATGCGGACCAGCGCGACCACGAGTGAGACGCTTGCTGCGATGAGGACGAGCGGGCCCCAACTGGGCATGGGGACTCCGGGGCGGGGCGGGCGCAGCCGTGGGCTTCATGCCTGCGGTCGCTTGCGGCACCCTCTGGGTCCCTAGGCTGCACGCCTGCCCGACTTCACGCCAGCCGCCACGCCCGCCGCAGGAGCGCTGGCCCCACTCGCCGGAGCGACGCCATGGTCACGTTCACCCACAAGCCCTTCGCCGAGCTGACGCTGATGGAGCTGCACGACCTGATGTGGCTGCGCAACGAGGTCTTCGTCTTCCACCAGAAGATCACCGCGGAGCCGGAGGTGGACGGCAAGGATCCGGAGGCGGTGCATGTCATGGGCGTCACCGAAGACGGCCGCATGGTGGCGACGGCGCGGGTCTTTCTGGCGGGCGAGGTGGCCAAGGTCGGGCGGGTGGCCGTGCACCAGGACCTGCACCGCACCGGGCTGGGCACGGCGCTCATGGAGCACGTGCACACGGTCATCGGCGAGCGTCCGGCGGCGCTCAGCGCGCAGGCCTACCTGCGGGGCTGGTACACGCGCCTCGGCTGGGTCGCCCAGGGCGAGGAGTACGACGAGGCGGACATCCCGCACGTGTACATGACGCGGCCCTGAGCGACGCGGGCCGTCACCACGAGAGCGCGAGCCGCCACGACGGGGTACACGCGCTGCGGCCGGGGCACGAGAGCGCGGCGCTGGCGAGCGTGCGCCACGACTCCCGTGCGCCCCACGGCAGGTCGAGGTCGAGGGCCGACGTGACCACACCCGAGCGCCACGAGCGAGCGTAGTCAGCGCGGAGGGCAACCCGGCCGGTCGCTCCGACGCGGAGCTGGGCGAAGGCCTCGGCGACCAGGTCGCCGCTCACGGAAAGGCCCGCGTGACGCGTGGCGCACGGACGGGCACCGAGGCGGGCGCCTGCCAGCCAGCGACTGTGGAGTCCGTCGCGCAGGAGCAGGTACCCGTCGAGGCGCCCCTGGAGCGCCACGCGCTCGCGGGTGACGCTGGCGTTGAGCGCCAGCCCCCACCCCACGCCCGGGAGCCCGCGCAGGGGGCCGACGGCGGGCGCGGCCAGCATCCGCGCGAACTCGAAGAGGCGCGCGGTGTTGCCGAGCCAGGTGACGCCGTCGCCGGACACCCCGATGTGGGTGTCGACGTCCGCCACCACAAAGCGTGCGACGCCGCCCAGGCCGTGCGGTCGGAGCTGGCCGAGCTCCTCGCGCCAGAACGCGGCGCCGACCGTGAGCCAGGTGGCCGTGCGGTCGCCGCCGGCGCCCACCGTGACAGGCCCCGCCGGGCCGCGCACCAGCCGCCCGCGCCAGCGCGCCCGCGCTGCGCGCTGAGCCTGTCGGCGCCACGTGTCTTCGAGCGCGGGCGCCGCGGGCAGCAGGTCGGCCACGGCCGCCACGCGCGCGGTCACCCGCTCGAAGGTCTCCCAAGCCGCCGTCGCTTGGGTCAGCGTCGCGCGCTCGCTCCGAGTCGCCGGCCGGCGCGGGGCCTTGCGGGCGTAGGCCTGGGTCCACAGCACGCGGTCGATGCGGCGCTGGCGTCGCCAGCTGGGGGCCTCGTGGCGGTAGAGGCGCCGGCGCCAGGCCATGACCTCGGCGACGCCCGGCAGCGGCTGGCCCGGCAGCGGCTGAACGCGCTGGGCGTCGACCTCTTGCGCGGCCGCGCGGCCTTCGTCTGCACGGGCCCGCGCGGCCAGGGTGGCGGCGGTCAACAGCTGAGCCAACAAGCGTGGGGCTTGGGCTGGCGCGTGGGCGATGGCCTGCTGGGTGAGGGTGCGCAGCTCGGGTGGCGAGCGCTGCTCGAAGCGGCGCAGCTGGCGGAAGAGCGCGCGAGGCAGGACCCGTCGCAGCCCGTCCTCCGCGTCCAGGCGGGCCCGCAAGGCCCGGAGTCGGGTCGCGCCGCTGCTCTCCCAACCGCCCGGCTCATGCCCGGCGAGCGGCCGGCCGTCGTGGGACATGGTCACCGCCGAGAGGGCGTCGAGGACGGCGGCCGGGGCGGCCCAGAGGGTGAAGTCCACAGGCAGCGCCACCTGGCCGTCCAGCGCCGTGGCCAGCAGCCAGAGCACGTAGGTGCCGCAGTTTCGGTTCAAGAAGCGATAGGGCAGCACCAGCGTGCGCTCCACCTGCCACAGCAGCCGCAGCACCGCGCGACGCTGGGGGGCGGTGAGGTTCAGGCTGATGCGCTGGATGTGGCGCTGCTCGCCGTGCCGGATCTGGGCGACCACCGTGTGGAGCGGGCGCGGGTCGAACACGAGAGGGAAGCGGCCCGAGAGCCCCCCGGCCAGGTAGCTCAGCGTGGTGTGACGAAAGCCGGTGTGGGCGCTGACCTCGTAGGCCACGTCCCGCGCCCCCTCTGGCTCGCCCGGCGCGCGACGGCGGAGGCGCAGCAAGACGTGGCCGAAGCTCGCCGCCGCCTTGGCGGTGGTCGGCGCGACGAAGAGCAGCTCGAGCGCGAAGGTGCGCGCCGGATCCGTGAACGCGCGCAGGGCCGTACAGGTGGGCGCGCTCGGCAGCGGCACCCCGGACGCGTCGGCGAGCTCCTGGAGCACCTGCCACCGCACCGGCTCGCGGCAAGCCGGCAGGTCGTCGTCGGCGAGGCCTGGCGCTGGAGAGAGGGCGCGGCGGGCGAAGCGCAGCAGCTCCAGCGCTGGGGCGCCTCGCTCGCGGTCGCCGGGCACGACGAAGTGACGCTCGCCGAGGTTGCCCGCGTGCAGCGCACGCCAGCGCGGGTGGGCGCTCCACGCGCGGGCGTGGGTCCGGATGCGGGCCAGGGTCTGCGCCGTGCTCAGGGCCGGTGGCGCAGCGGGGGCGGTCGCTGGAGGCGTGGCGGCAGGCGCCGGGGTCGCCGCGCCAGACGTGGCCGCAGCCAGCGCGCAGGTCGCGAGGGCAAGGGGCAGGAACGCGCGGTGAAGCGGGCGCGGCGCCGCGGTTCGGCGGCGCCCCGTGCCGTCGGGGCGTGTCAGCAACGCGTGCGGCGCAGCGCGGGCACGAACGCGCGCAGCGTCGCGAAGAACGAGAGCGCGCGCGTGGGCGTGAGGCGCTGCGGGTGGGCCAGGTCGAGCAGGCGCAGGCGCTGAGCCATGACGCCGCGCTCAAAGTGGGCCCGTGTGGCGCCGGTGAGGCCCATGCCCCGGGCCAGCCGCCGCAGCAAGGGGCCTCGGCCGAGGGCCAGCTCCTGGCGCAGCTGCAACGCGTGGTGGCGCAGGTAGGCCTCCGCGACGCCCGCCGCGCGCTGCTGATGGGCCGTCGTCCGGTAGATGCCCCAGGCCGCCGCAACCACCGACACGGTGGTCACGAGGCCCATGACCGTGAGCGTCAGGTCGGTGTCCGACTCACTGCCGCGGCTCACCGTGTCGCCGGTCTGGCTCGAGTCCTGGCTGGACCCTGGCTCGGCGTGGCCGGGCGCGGCGCTGAGCAGCAGGGTAGCGGTCACACACGCGCAGGCCACCCGGCGGATCTGCGATGGGAGGAGCGAGCTGCGCATGGGAGGTTCCGCTGTGTGTGTGGGGCCGACGACGCGCGCAGGCTACTTGAAGAGCTCGGTCAGGTTCGGCACCAGCAGGAACTCGACGCGGCGGTTGGTCGCGCGGCCCTCCTCGGTCTTGTTGTCTGCCGCCGGCTGCCAGGAGCCGTAGCCGCCCACGCTGAGGACCTTGGGTGGCACGCCGCCCTCGGTCAGCAAGAAGTTCACCACCGACGACGCCCGGGCCGTGCTCAGCTTCCAGTTCTGGTCGTCCTTGCCGGTGGAGTCGGTGTGGCCGGCGACCTGGAAGAGGCGGTCGGGCATCAGCTTGAGCACCCCGGCGAGCTCGAGCAGCACGGGCTTGGCGCCGTCCTTGAGCTTGGACTTGCCGCTGTCGAAGAGGATGTCGCCCTGCAGCGCGATGATGAGGAAGCCGCGGTCGAGCTTGACCTGCAGCTTGCCCGCGTCGCTCATGCTCTTCAGCGAGTCGCGCACCTTCTTGATGATGCCTTGCACCTTGCCGAGCTTGTCGAGCAGCGCCTGCCGGTCGAGCGTGCACTGCGCCAGGATCTTGGCCTTGTTGCCACCCTTGGCGGTGGCCTCGTCGAGGGCCTTCTTGGTGCGGCCGAGCTGCTGCTCGAGGTCGTCGGCGCGCTTCTTCTGGCCCTTGGCGTAGTCAGACGTGTCCTGGAGCTTCTTGTGCTCGAGGGCCCACTTCTCCTGAGCGGAGTCCTGCGCCGCCTTGAGCTCGGTGGCGCTCCGGTTCCGCTCCGCCTCCAGGGCGGCGTAGTGCTTCTCCTTGGGGATGCCACAGCCGGCGACAGCGACGCTGAGGGCGAGCGAGACGAGGAGTCGAAGGGTGAGTCGGGTCATGTTGGGCCTCTGAAGCAGGGACGGGTCGGGCGGTCGGTGAGCGCGGCGCGGAGAAGCGCGCAGCTCCCGGCGAGCATGGGAACCTCTGCCGCACTTGCAAGAAAACGCGGCGAAGCACAACCCCCGGCAGCTCCCGTGACGTCGACGTGTGGGAGGCCCGGGCGCGCTGGCACCACGACATGGCGTGGGCTGGGCTCAGGCGCCGAAGAGGCGCGTCAGCAGCCGCGGGTGGAGCGCGTTGAGGTGGTAGACCAGCAGAAAGTAGTAGCCGAGGAAGGCCGCGAAGATGGCGATGACCGCGAGCGGGCGCCGCCTCAGCCGCCACAGCAGGCCGCTGCCCAGGCTCACCAGGGCGAGCTTGACCGCCACGAACGCCAGGGGGTGTTCGTGGGCGAGATCCGCGAGCAGCGGGTTGGCCTCGACGGCCTGGTGATCGCTGATCCAGTAGATCGTGAAGATCGCGTCGAGCACGTTCATCACCAGGATCGCTTTGACGAAGCCCTCGAGCCAGTCGAAGTGCTGGGGCGTGCCGATCCACGCAGGCGCGTGTTCGGGGTCGGTCGCGCCACCGGCGCCACGCTCGGAGACCGGCACGACAGGTTCCGGCGAGGCTGCGGGGTCCGGGGTCGGCATGACGCTCCTGATGCGAGGGGAACCATAGCGGCACGGGGCGGTGGAATCCATGTGGGCGCGCCTTTCCAAGGGTGCGGGGCTGTGGCATTCATCCGCGCCATGGGTTGGACGGCCCAAGGAGACCCACGATGCGTACCCAAATCCTGCTCTCTCTCGCGCTGACCGCCACGACCGCCGCGGCCTGTGGCGGCGCGTCGACCAAGCCGCCCAAGAAGGTGAAGGAGGCTGCGATGACCGGGGCCAAGACCGCCAAGACCGCGTCGTCTCTCGCCGGCGCCCTCGCCAAGCGCTGCGCCGACGCGCTGACCGCCGCCAAGGGCCACCGCGAGGCCATGGTCGCGCTCCCCGCCCGCGGCACGCCGGCGCACCGAGACCAGGTGCTCGCCCTCTTCAACCGCATGCAGACCGCGCTCTCCAACGCCGAGGCCGAGTCGAGCCTGTGGCGCTCGGTGCACCCCGACGGCGCCATGCGCAAGGCCGCGGAGCAGTGCGAGCAGCAGGTGGCCGCGCTCAACACGCAGCTCGCGCTCGACCGGCAGCTCTACGACGTCTTCGCCAGCGTCAAGACCGAGGGCACCGACCCGCTCACCGCGCGCCTCATCACCAAGACGCAGCGCGACTTCAAGCGCGCCGGTGTGGACAAGGACGAGAAGACACGCGCCCGCATCAAGGCGCTCAACGAGCAGATCGTGAAGGTCGGGCAGGCCTTCTCCAAGACCATCATCCAGGACAAGCGATTCGTCACCGTGGCGCCCTCGGCCCTCGCTGGCCTGCCGGCGGACTGGGTCGCGGCGCACAAGCCAGGCAAGGACGGCAAGGTCCGCGTGACCACCGACTACCCCGACTACATCCCCTTCATGACCTACAGCAACGACGACGCCGCCCGCGAGCAGCTCTACCGGGTCTACCGTCAGCGCGGCACGCCGGCCAACACCACCAACCTGCAGAAGCTGCTCGAGCTGCGCCACGAGCTCGCCGGCCTGCTGGGCTACCCCTCGTGGGCCGCCTTTGTCACCGAAGACAAGATGATCGGCAGCGCCGACAACGCCCACAAGTTCATCGAGCGCATCCGCAAGATCGCCGAGCCGCGCATGCAGCGCGAGCGCAAGCTGCTGCTGGCCGAGCTGCAGCGCACCAGCCCCAAGGCCAAGACCATCAGCGACTGGCAGCAGGCCTGGCTGCTCGGCCGGCTGAAGAAGCGGCAGTTCGACTTCGACGCCCAGAAGCTGCGGCCCTACCTGCACTACAACAAGGTCAAGCAGGGCCTGCTCGACCTGACGGCGGACCTCTTCGGCCTGACCTACAAGCCCAACACCACGGCCAAGACCTGGCACCAGGACGTGGCGGTGTACGACGTGTTCGAGGGCGAGACCCTGCTGGGCACCATCTACCTGGACATGCACCCGCGCGACAACAAGTACAAGCATGCCGCGCAGTTCACGCTGCTCAACGGCCTCGCCGGGGTGCAGAAGCCGGCGGGCGTGTTGGTGTGCAACTTCCCCAACCCGCGCACGGGCAACGGCCTCATGGAGCACAAGCAGGTGCAGACCTTCTTCCACGAGTTCGGCCACCTGATGCACCACGTGCTCGGCGGTCAGCAAAAGTGGATGCGCTTCAGCGGCGTGGCGACCGAGTGGGACTTCGTCGAAGCGCCCTCGCAGATCTTCGAGGAGTGGGCCACCGACTACGCGACCCTGGCGCGCTTCGCCACCAACGCCAAGGGCGAGACCATCCCCAAGCCGCTGGTGGAGAAGATGCGCAAGGCCAAGGAGTTCGGCAAAGCGCTGTGGGTCCGCCACCAGATGTTCTACGCCTCGGTGTCCTTGGGCTTCCACAGCCGCGACCCCAAGGGCCTCGACCACGACAAGCTCGTCGCGGAGATGATGGGCAAGTTCTCGCCCTATCCCTTCGTCGAGGGCACCCACATGCAGAACAGCTTCGGCCACCTCAACGGCTACTCGGCGATCTACTACACCTACATGTGGTCGCTGGTCATCGCGAAGGACCTGTTCTCGCGCTTCGAGAAGGCCGGCATCCTCGACAAGGCGACGGCCATGGCCTACCGCAACGCGGTGTTGAAGCCCGGCGGATCGCAGGACGCAGCCAAGCTCGTGGAGACCTTTCTGGGGCGTCCCTACGACTTCAAAGCGTTTGAGGCGTGGCTGAATCGGGACTGATGCGCGCGGGGCTGCTAGGCTCCCGCCCCCGAGCGCCGCTTTGCCCGCCGCCTACGTTCGCGGCAGGTGGTGAAGCGCGCCCCAAAGAACGACGCGTCTGACCCCAGGGCGGGCGCGCACACCCCCATGGAGGACCGATGGGCAACGGACGATCAGGCGGACGCGGCAACCGCAGCAAGGGCGGCCACAAGCGCCACAACAAGAGCCAGGACAGCAAGCGCCAGATCTCGGTGGAAGACCAGCGCTACCTCGAGCGGGCGCTCTCGTCGCTGCCCGAGGGGCCGTCGAAGGACGGCAACGGCTTCGCGGAGGACCTGCAGCGGTTCAACTACCACGCCAACCCTTACATGCGGACCTTCACCAAGGTGCTGTGGAGCGGCTACGCGCTGAGCCGCGGGCAGGTGGTGGAGTGCCACACGCGCTTCAAGCAGGCCCACAGCGACGCGCAGCTGAGCAACATCGACAAGGTGACGGTGAAGGCGCTCGAGGACGCGTCGGCGCAGCTCGAGCAGGCCATGGCGCCCTCGGGGTCCGTGTCGATCTTCCTTGGCGAGCTGCGGGGTCGGACCATGCAGCGCATCTGGTCGCGGGTGTGCGAGACCTCGCAGCTGCCGCCGCCGAGCTTCAGCAAGATCTTCGGCCAGCAGGGCGAGATGAGCGCGGAGGAGATCGCCGAGGCGGAGCAGGCCGAGATGGCGGCGCTCTTGCTCGATCCCGAGGACACCTCGCTGCTCGAGCCGAGCGCGGCCATCGACAGCGAGGGCGAGGAGGTCGAGGGCTCGGTGGCCCCGGCCGAGGCCGCGCCGGCCGCTCAGCAATCCTCGTCGAGCCAGGACGATGACGACGACGACGAGGACGATGACGACGACGACGAGGGCAGCGCCTTCGAGCTGAGCGTGTCGCGCACGGCCGACGTCGCGACCGTGGCCGAGCAGCTGCTCGCGGCCGCCAGCGAGGCCCTCAAGGAGCTGCGTTCGCGTGCGCCGGACGGTGACCTCAAGGTCTCCGTGCAGATCCAGGGCGTGGGCAAGGACAACAAGCGCCGTCGCCGCCGCCGCCGTCGCCGGCGCTAGCGCCAGACGCGCGTCGTGCCGGAGGGCGCGGGAGCCGGCAGCCGGCGACCGCGCCCTCTGTCGTTGGCTCGGCTGCGGGGGGGCAGGGCAGGGCGGCCGCCCGACGCCGCGCTCACGCCGCGCCAACGCCGCGCTCACGCCGCGCTCACGCCACGAAAGCCAGCCCTGTCCTTTCTTGAGCGCGCCACCGCAAGTGCTAGCCTGAGCCCGTCCGTCCCGAGTCAGCCCGGCTGTCGGAGGTCCCCTTGCGCGCTCAGACCCTGCTCTCCCTCTCCCTCGTCCTGTTCGCGTGCGCGTGCAGCCAGCCGCCTACGCCGACGCTCTCCTGCGCCGGCGACAGCGACTGCAACACGGGGGAGACCTGCAAAAAGGGCGTGTGCGTGGGCGACCGCGAGTACCTGTGCACCCAGAGCACCGACTGCGTGACTGCGCTCGAGCAGGACAAGTGGAACCCGGCGGCGCTCTCGGACGACGTCAACGCGGTGCCGGCCTGCTACGAGGCCCAGTGCGTGGCGGAGTTCTGCAAGCTCAACGCGCGCCCCAAAGACACCACCTGCGACGACGGCGACGGGCTGCCCTGCACCCAGGGTGTGTGTGACGGCGCGGGCGCGTGCAACGCCGCCGACGCGCTGGTGGCCGACCGCTGCCTGGTGAAGGTGGGCGGCAAGGACACGTGCGTCGCCAAGGACACGGTCAACAAGGACAACGACTGCGAGATGTGCGTGCCCGCGCAGGCCGAGCGCGCCTGGACCCCCAAGCCGGCGCAGGCCCCGTGTGAAGACGGCGACGGCCTCGCCTGCACCTTGGGCGGGTGTGACGGCGCCGGCGTGTGCGAGAAGTGCAGCGGCGACAGCTGCGCCAAGAACGCGCGCATCGCCAGCGGCACGTGCCTCATCGGGGGCGAGTGTCTGCTCGAGGGCGCGAAAGAGGGCGCCAGCCACGGCTGCCAGACCTGCCAGCCGGCCGTGGACGCGCGTGGCTGGAGCGCGGCGAAGGACGACACCCCCTGCGAGAAGGACGGCGAGGCGTGTCGGCCCGGCGCGTGCGCCAAGGGGGCGTGCGAGTTCAAGGCGGTGAGCCAGGGCTTCTGCTACATCCCCGAGGCGAAGCAGGGCGCGTGCGTGAAGGACGGCGGCGTCGAGCAGGGCAACGACTGCCACGTGTGCGACGCCGGCGGCGATCCCACCGGCTGGTCGTCGCTGCCCGCCATGGCCAGCTGCACCGATCTGGACGCGGTGGCCTGCACCCTGGGGCGCTGCACCGACAAGGGCGCCTGTGTCGGCATCCCCACCGACTCGGCCTGCAGCGACGCGGGGCCGTGCACGGGCGCCACCTGCGACCCGACCAAGGGCTGCCTGACGCCCAACCTGCCGACCACGGTGACCTGCACGGGCAGCGACGGCGTGGCCTGCACCGTGGAGCACTGCGACGGCAACGGCGCCTGTGACAACAAGCCGACGCCCGACGACGACGCCTGCTCGGACGCCTTCGAGTGCACGCTGGACAGCTGCGACCCGACCAAGGGCTGTGTCCACAAGGCCACGGACAGCAAGTGCGACGACGGCAACGTGTGCACCGACGACACGTGCGACGTGGCCAAGGGCTGTGCGCACGCGCCGAACAACAAGGGCTGCGACGACGACGCGCTGCCCTGCACGGTGAAGGTGTGTTCGGCGGGCAAGTGTGTCGCGAGCGTTGCGGCGGGCGCGTGCAGCATTGGCGGCGCGTGCCAGAAGGCCGACGACAAGGGGCCTGGCGGCTGCACCAGCTGTCAGCCCAAGGTCAGCCAGGGCGACTGGACCCCGGTGGCGGTGGGGACCGTGTGTGCCGACGACAAGCTGCCGTGCACGGTGGACCAGTGCGACGGCAAGGGCGCCTGCGGCCACAGCAAGCTGGTGCCCGAGACCTGCCTGGTGAAGGGCAAGTGCCTGGTCAAGGGCGAGAAGACCTCGGGCGGCTGCCAGGTGTGCGATCCGGCGACCACCACCACGGCGTGGACGTCGGTCGTCCAGGGCCAGCCCTGCGACGTGGACAAGTTCACGTGCACGGCCGACGCGTGCGACGGCAAGGGCGCGTGCGCGCACACCCCGGTGGACAGCAAGTGCGACGACGGCCTCGGCTGCACCCGCGACGCCTGCAAGCCCAGCAGCGCCTTCGCGCAGACCTCGTCGGGCTGCGAGAACGTCGACCGATGCCCCTGGGGACACGGCTGCGACAAGAGCGCCAAGGCTTGCGTGACCGCCAAGCCGGTGGTGCTGGTGAGCGCGGGCGGCAAGGACCCTGCGCCGACCAACCCGGCGGCGCTGCGGCACGTGGTCGACGCCAAGACCGGCGCGATGCGCACGTGGGTCGTCTACCAGAGCCAGGCGTGCGCGGTGGCGAGCGGCGGCGCGTGGAAGGTGACGCAGCCGGCCGCGCTGCGGGCGGTGGTGCTGGACGCTGTGGAGGCCGCAAAACCGGGGGCTGAGAAGCCGAAGCCGGCGACGGTGACCTTCGCCGCGGGGCTCGTGGGCAACAACGTGTGCCAGGGCTTCCCGGCGGTGGCGGCCGACGCGACGTCGTCGTCGCAGGGCTGGCTGACGTGGCTCGAGGTGGACGTGAAGAAGGGGGCGGCGGGCGGCTGCCTCGACAGCGGCGGGCGCGGCGGCGTGCCGCGGCTGGCGAAGCTGGACACCGGCGCGGTGAAGGCCGGCGCCACCTGGAGCGCCGTGGGCGGCGCGTGCCCCCTGGACGCGGGGCAGAAGCCGGCGGTGATGACGCCCGGCTTCTGGGTGCAGGGCGCGGCGGAGCAGGACCCGGCGAAGCGGGTGGTGGCCCTCGTGCGGCCCAAGGCCGACACGCTGACCTCTGTGGGAGACAACCAGGCGCTCATGTCCGGCCCGGTCGGGACGGCCACGTGGGGCAAGGGCACGACGCAGCTCGGCGAGTTCTCCGCGGTCCACCCGGTGGTGGTGGCGGCGCCGCTGAAGGACCCGAGCGGCCAGCGCGCCTTTGTGCTAGCGCTGGGGCAGGAGCAGGTCTCCGGCGGCTACAAGCGTGAGCTCTGGGCCCAGGGGCTGGACTCGGCGGGGACCAAGGGCAAGCTGACGAGCTGGCTGGAGTCGACCTCGGGCGTCGGCGCCACGGTGCTCGGCGGCGCCACCGCCGTGTGCGGGCTGGACGCGGCGCTGAACGTCGGCACCGGGGCCATCGGGGTCAGCGTGGTGGTCCGTCAGGGCGGCGAGGACCGCGTCTGGCTGGTCAAGCGCGACGCGAAGGGGCTGGTGACGGCGACCAAGGTGGTGTCGAAGGGCGCCAAGGGCGACTGCCGCAAGGGTTACTCAGCCGCGCGCATCGCGGCCTTCGGAGCGGACTGGGCGGTGGCGGTGTATGACGCCAACGCTGTCATCCCGACCATTGGTTCCGTCTCGGTGTGGACTGTCAGCAATGCGGCAAAGTCGGTGTCGACGCTCGCCGCGGCGGATCTCGGCACGACGGACTCAGCTGCCGGCTCCGGACCGGTGTCGGGCCTGGCCTGGCGTGGGCTCGCCGACCTGCTGCCTGGCGCCAACGGCACGCTCTCGGTCGTCGCGGAGATCGCAGACGGGACCGGCAAGAAGTCCATCGCCATCCACACCTTCAAGCCCTGAGCGCCGCCCCGGCCCGTAGCTGGCGTGGGCTCGCCGACCTGCTGCCTGGCGCCAACGGCACGCTCTCGGTCGTCGCGGAGATCGCAGACGGGACCGGTAAGAAGGCCATCGCCATCCACACCTCCAAGCCCTGACCGCCGCGGCGCGCTGTCACGACGCCCCATCGCGGCGCGCCGTCACGGCGCTCCGTCGCGGATCACCGGCGGCGGAGCGGGCTCGCTGAACGTCCGTGTGTGGCTCGCCTCGCGGCGCTGCCGGCTTGCTGCGGGTGCGCATGTGCGCTGCCCAGCGGCGCGACGTGGCGATGCGCTCAGCCGCCGTTGGCGCGGGTCGACACGCCCGCGCCCCACCAGCTGACGCCCTTCGGCGCCTTCAGCGACTTCACCTCGGTGGCCTTGCCGGTCTTGATGTCGAGCTCGTAGACCGAGCCGCCCTTGGCGAAGCCGTAGAACACGCCCTTCCACCACGCCAGGCCGAAGAGCCCGACGGCGCCGGTCTCGCCCAGGAGCTGCTGGATCTTGCCGGTCTTGGGGTCGATCTTGGCCAGGGTGTCGGTGTCGCCCTTGCCCTTGAGCGTGGCGAAGGTGCCGACGCCGACCACGGAGAAGGCGTCGCCACTGGAGAGCCAGCCGCCGCCGTAGACGCCGAGCTTCTTCAGCACGACCTTGCCGCTGCTGAGGTCGATGTGGGTCCACTCGCCCTTGTCGGAGATGCCGATGAGCGCGTCTTTGCCAGGGGTGACCACGCCCTCGGGGACGAAGGTCATGCCGTTGAACGAGGTCGGCAGCTTGGCGAGCCAGATGCACTTGGCCGTGTCGGTGGCGCAGGTGTAGACGTGGTCGAAGCCGATGGCGTAGAGCGTGCCGAACTTGTCGACCGCGATGTCGGTGATCTTGTCCTCGTTCTTGTCGAAGCTGAACGTGCCCTTCTTCAAGAAGGCGCCGGCGTCGAGGTCCAGCTCGTAGAGGTCCTTGGACGTGTGGGCGTAGAGCTTGCCCACCGGGCCGGTCACGACGGGGCCGGTGTCCTCGGGGGCGGCGGTGTCGGCGCCGGCGTCGAGGGGCTCGAGGAAGCCGTCGGGGAAGGCGGTGGTGTCGCTCTCGGCGCCGCTGTCCGTCGCGGCGCCGGTGTCTGCGACCGCCGTGTCTGCGGCCGCGCCGTCGGCAGCGCCCGCGTCCGCGACGCCGTCTTCTGTGGCCGCGCCGTCCGCGTAGGACGCTGGGGGCGCGCCGGTGCCGGTGCCGCCGGAGCTGCCGCAGCCGA
>JAUIAC010000121.1 GCA_030425545.1 bacterium
CCCTGCGCTTCGAGCCCCTCGGTGCGCGCAGCGAGCGGCTCGACGTGGGGGTCATCGCCAGCGTCTTTACGCAGCCCTACGGCACCTTCTCGGGCCACGTCCACCCCGCGGGTGGGCCTCAGGTCGCGCTCGACGGGGTCTTCGGCGTCGTGGAGGACCATGTCTCCCGCTGGTAGGCGTCGAGGGTGCGTGTCTTGGCGCGGGCGCCTGCGCTTGCTCCGGGCCCTGCTGGGAGCAGCGCTGTGGGTTGGCTGCGCCAGCGGCTGCGCGGGCACCGACGGAGCGCTCGGCAGCGTCAGCAGCGCAGACGCCACGCCTGGCGCGGCGGCGGACGGCGGCGCGCTCGACGCGACGACGCCGGACGGAGGCCCGGGCGACGCGCGGGCGCCTGACGCGGGCGCCGGTCAGGCGGGGCCCTTCGCCGACAAGGTCGGCAGCTTCACGCCGGGCAAGGGCGCCGGCTGGGGGCAGGACAAGATGCCGGCCGTGGTGCTCGGGGGGCCAGAGGGCAAGGGGTCCACCAGCGGCTCGCTCCACGTGGTGTCGCTGGGCTGCGGCGGCTCCCTGGTCCTCGAGCTGACCGACACCGTGCTGGTCGACGGGCCCGGGGTCGACCTGATCGTGTTCGAGAACCCCTTCCCCGGCTGGCTCGAGCTGGCCGAGGTGGCGGTGAGCCAAGACGGGGTCGACTGGCACACCTGGCCCTGCGCCAAAGACGACAAAGACGGCGGATATCCGGGCTGCGCGGGGGTCAAGCCGGTGCTCGCGAACAGCGCCAACGGGGTCGATCCGACAGATCCCGACGCCGCCGGCGGAGACGCCTTCGACCTCAACGCGCTCGGGGTCGCGGAGGCGCGCTACGTGCGCGTCACCGACCTGGCGACCCAGGCCTGCGACCCCCCGTCCGCGGGCTTCGATCTGGACGCCATCGCCGTGGTGAACGGCAAGCCCGCCCCGTGAACGCCCCGCGCGCCGGCCTCAGTCGGCGCTGCTCGAGGCCGCGCCCCCCGGGGTGACGTCGAGCTCGTTGCCGCGCACCTCGGTGCCCAGCAGCAGGCGCAGGGTGCCGCCCTCCATGCGCCCCGTACCGCCCCGCTCGATCAGCAGCATCAGCGGGTTCTTCTCGGCCGTGTCGCAGCGCCAGCGCACCACCTGCACGGCCTCCAAGATCCGCGGTCCGGGCTCGGCGGTGAGCCCACCCACGGCCGGCCCGCCCGGCAGCTGCCCGAAGCGCTGCGCCTCCTCGCTGCCGTCGCGCCGCGTGCCCACGTGCTCCACCTCAGCGTTGATGCGCAGCTCGTTCGGCCGCCAGTCGTCGCGGGTCGGCTCCTCGAAGAGCCAGGTCTCCTCTCGGTCGAGCAGGTCGGCGCGGGTGCCCGGGGTGAAGCCCTCGGGGGCGTAGTACACGCTCAGGGTCGTCGCGCCGCGCTCGCGCCACGCCAGCAGCCACAGGGGCTGCTCACCCGGCTGCTGCTCCAGGTGCTTGAGCTCACAGAGGACCGCCTCCCAGTGGTTGGTGGCGCTGCGCATGCGCTGGGTCGACTGCACCTGGAAGTCGATGCCGTAGCTGGAGCCGTGGGCGCCCTCGAGCACGTCTTCGAAGGCCTGCATGTCGTTGACCGCGAGCAGGTCACCGGGCTGCAGGTAGAGCCAATAGTCCGGGTGGTCGGGCTCGTGCTGCCGCGGCGGCGGCGGCGGCAGCAGCGCCTGCTTGCCGCGCCGCGCCAGGGCCGTGCCACCGGGCCCGGCGCGGGGTTTGAGGGCCTTGCGGATCAACATCCGCAGGATGAGGCCGATGATCAGGAAGAAGACGAAGAGCAGGGCCCCCACCACCAGCACGACGATCCACGAGACCCCTCCGCGCCGGGCGCGGCTGCTGCGCACCCGGCTCGCCACCGGCTTGGGGCCCCAGTAGTAGCCGGCGCGGGCCATGACCCCGGGGCCCACCGCCTTGTCGGCCAGCGGGTCGTAGGGCACCAGCTCGCCCTTGCGCTGGACCGCATAGCGCGTGTGCCGCGCGTCCCAGACCACCGGGCGGGACTCCTTGTTGACCCGAGTCGTCTCGGGCACGTAGGCCGGGCGGGCGCGGGGCTCGGTCGGGAAGCTGACGGGGTACTCGCCCTGGTGGTGGCTGCGAAAGTGGGCCCGCGCGAGCTCCACGGTGGCGAAGGCGAGGCCGACGCGGGCGGCGCGGCGATAGGCCTGCGAGGGCGAGTAGGGCGTGCCCAACCAGCGCGACGTGCGCACGCCGCGGGAGCGCGAGCCGAGCCGGCGACCGCGCCGGCCGACCCGGAAGGGGCTGCGGCTGCCGCGGCGGGTGGTCGTCGCGCGTCGGCGGCGGTTGGTGCGCGTGCTGCGCGGCTTGTAGCGCCGGGTGGGCTGGGTGCGTGGCTTGTAGCGTCGCGTCGGCCGGGCCCGCGTGCGCGGCTTGTAGGTGCTGCGGCGGCTCGAGTGGCTCCACGAACGTCGCGACGAGCGGAAGCGCGAGCGGCGAAAGCCCCGGGCGTCGGCGTCGTCCGGCAGCGCGGCCCACACGCTGGTGACCGCGGTGGCCAGCACCAGCAGCCAGGTCAGGCGCGACCGGGGCAGGGCTCGGGTCCACGGGGAAGAGGCGCGGCTCATGGCTGACCTCCTTGCGTGGCAGCGTGGGGGGCGTCGACGCCTGCTGCGTCATCCACCGCGTCGTCCACCGCGTCGTCCGCCGCGTCGTCCGCCGCGTCGTCGAGGGCCGCGGGCGGCGTCAGCGCGGCGGCCGTCGCCGGCGGGTGCGGGTGCAGCGCCGCCGCCAGCAGCCAGGCCACGGCCACGAAAGACACCGCGACCACCCCACCGACCGCCGGGTTGCGATCTTCCACCAGCTCCCGCGCCACCGGCACCTTTGGCAAGAGCACGCGGTCGAGCAGCAGCGCGCTCACCGAGAGCACCACCAGCCCCATGAGCCCCCACGTGGCGATGACGCCGAGCTCCACCAGCACGTCGCTCGACGCCCCCTCGAGCGCAGCCCGCACCACGACCCCCAGGCCCACCAGGAAGCCGCCGAAGGCCAGCCCCACGGCGGCGTTGTCGTCGTGCTCGATGCGGGCGTGCACGTCGAAGGGCATCAGCCGCTGGAAGACCCAGCCGCCCAGCACCAGCAGCGCCTGGCCCGCGGCCCAGTAGACCACCACGTCCCGAACCAGGGCGCCCAGCCCCGCGCTCTCACCCGTGAGCACCCCCTCGATCACCAGCCCGGTGGCCACGCTGGCGCCCCCGACCACAAAGCCCGCGCCGAGGTTCTGGTCGCGGCTGATCTCGTCGCGCACGCTGAAGCTGCCCAGCAGCACGCGGTCACACAGCCACAGGCTCACCGGCAGCAGCACCAGGGTCGCCACGCCACCCACCAGCACCGCCAGCAGATCGTGGACCGGGTCGCCGTCGGCGCCGTAGAGCGCGCCGCACAGGGCCAGCGCCACCGCCGCCATGAAGCCGCCGAACACCGCGGCAAAGGCCGGGTTGTCGGCCTCGGCGACCTCGTGACGGACGTCGTAGGGCGTCACGCGGGCGAAGAGCCAGCGCGCGAGCGCGAGGAAGAGCAGCGCCGCGGCGAAGCGGGGCAGGGCGAGCAAGATGGGTTCGAGAGCGTGCATGGCCGGAGCATGGCACAGGAGCGCTCGGCCACGCAGCCGCGCGGGTTCGGGTCAGCGAAAGTCGGCCTTCGGGCGCACGTTGAACGCGGCGCGCACCTCGTCCACCGGCAGCTGCAGCCAGGGCCACCAGTCGAAGTCGGTGGCGTAGAGGTCCCGGTTCACCTCCGCCCCGCGGGCCAGCGCCGAGACCACCAGGTCCGGGTCGAACTTCATCGTGTCGGCGGCCGACGCGTCGCGGAAGGTCTTGACCCCGAGGTGCATCTGCACGGCGATCATGAAGAGGTACCAGAAGGGATCGGTCTTCATGAACCCGGCGATGAAGGCGACCACCTCGCACTCGCCCTGGGTGTCGGTGTCGTAGTCGCCCAGGATGTGACAGGCGTCGTGCTTGACCAGCAGCTCCGGGAAGCCCTCCCGCTCGCCCGGCAGGGGGAAGCCGCGCTCGCGCATGTGATCGTGGTACTGGCGGCCGAGCGTGTTCTCCGGCAGCTGCCCCAGCGCCGCGTAGCGCTTGGCCAGGGCCGCGTCCGTCGCGATGCCGGCGATGCCGCCCCAGGTCTTCCACAGCCCCTTGACGCCCTCGGTCTGCCAGGCCGCCTGCGCGACGTCGCTGAACATGCGCGACTTGCGGCTGAGGTCGAGCTGCAGCAGCAGCGCGTGGCCGGAGAGCAGCTGCTTGAGGTTGTGGATGCGGGGTTCGTCGACGTCCAAGGCGCGGGCGAACTCGCTGATCATCTTGGCTTCGGTCTCGTCGAGCTGACCGTCGATGAGCGCGGCGATGATCTGGGCCTGCACGACGCGCTCGCGCCACACCGGGTCTGGCAGCTGCGCGGGCAGCTCCTCGGGGTAGATGGGCACGAGCGTGTCCGGGTCCGCCTCGATGTGCAGCGCCCGCGCGATGGCGGCGAGCAGGCGGCGCTCGTGGTCGTCGAAGTGGCCGTCGGCCAGGGTCACCGCTTTGATCGCGCGCAGGCCGAGGTGCAGCAGGGTCGGGTCGAGGTCGAGGTAGTTCATGGTCGCTCCTCGCGCACCGCGCTCCGCGGGCGCGGGTTGGGGTGCACGTCGGGTTGGATGTCCGCAGTATAGGCACCGGGGCGCCGGCGCGGGTAGCGGCGCGAGGCGAACCGGACGGGGAGGACGCGCGATGACAGGCGAGAGAGACGCGGGCGCTGCGGCGGACGGGCCCTGGCAGGTCCGGGTCGAGCTGCCGGTGGCGTGGGGGGACATGGACGCCTTCGGCCACGTGAACAACACCATGTACCTGCGCTGGTTCGAAGACGCGCGCATCGCCTGGTTTCGCGCCGCCGGCGTGATGGATCGGCCAGCGGCGTCCAGCCGGTCTCCCGAGGCCGGGCAGCCGGCGCCCATCTTGGCGTCCACCTCGTGTCAGTTCCTGCGCCCCGTGGGGTACCCCGACACGGTCACCGCCGAGGCGCGCACCACGCGCGTCGGTCGGAGCTCGTTCACCATGGCCTATCGGATCCACTCGGAGCGTCTGGGCTGCGTGGTGGCCGAGGGCGAGGGCGTGGTGGTCATGGTCGACTACGGCACGGGCCGGTCGGTCGCCATCTCGCCTGCGCTGCGGGCGCGCATGGAGGCCGTCGATGCGGGCTGAGGGTGCGCGCTGGCCGACGCGCGGGTGGCGTGCCGCGGTGGTCGTCGGCGTGCTCGGTGCGCTGGCGACGACGTCGGGGTGCGCAGGCGCGGCGAAGCGGAGCGGGCAGCGCCAGGGGCCGACGCCCTCGCAGCGAGCCGAGGCGGCGTCAGCCGTGGCCGCGGTGCTCGACGACTGGCATGACGCCGCGTCCAAGGCCGACGGGGCGCGCTACTTCGGCCACTTCACCGCGGCCGCCGTGTTCGTCGGCACCGACGCGACCGAGCGCTGGGACGTGCCCGCGTTCCGGGCCTACGCGGCCCCCCACTTCAAGCGAGGCCGGGGCTGGACCTACCGCGCGACCTCGCGCCACGTGACGGTCAGCGCCAGCGGCGACACGGCCTGGTTCGACGAGGCGCTGGCGAGCGAGAAATACGGCGCCGTGCGGGGCTCTGGCGTGTTGCGCCGCGTCGCCGGTCGCTGGCGCATCGCGCACTACGTCATGAGCTTCCCGATCCCCAACGCCAAGGCCAAGGCGGTGCTCTCACTGGTCCGCGGGGCTGGCGCCTCCGGGGCTGGGGTCGAGCCCGGGGGGCGGTGAGCCGGGCGCAGCGGCGATGCGGCGCGGGGCGCGACCGACCTCGGCCAGCGGGGCCAGCGCCTTGTCGGCGCCCAGGAGCTCGGTGAGCTTGCGGCCGGCGGGCTCAACCCGGCGTTCGTACGAGCCGACGGCCTTGTCCCAGGCGCTGTTCACGCGCTCCAGGCTCTGCCCGACCTTGGCCAGGTGGCCGGTGAACACGGCCACGCGCCCGTGCACCTCGCGCGCCTGCTCGACGATGCGCCGTGCGTCGTCGGCCAGGCGCTGCTGGCGCCAGTACACGGCCACCGTGCGCAGCAAGGCGAGCAGGGTCATGGGCGAGGCGAGCAGCACGCCGCGGCGCATGGCGTCGTCTTGCAGGGTGGGATCTGCGCCCAGGGCCGCGCCGAGCAGGGCGTCACTCGGCAGGTACATGACCGTGAAGTCCACCGGCCCGTCGACCAGGTCGGCGTAGTCGCGCCCCGCCAGCGCGTCCACGTGCACGCGGGTCGCCTTGGCGTGGGCTGCCATGGCGAGGTCCCGGTCGGCCTCGCTCTCCGCCTCGTGGGCCCGCCACCAGGCCGCCATGGGCACCTTGGCGTCCACCGGCACGCCGCCGCCGCCGGGGAGCCGCACCAGCAGGTCGACCCGCCTGCCGCCGGCGCCGCTGCTCAGCGTGACCTCCTCGGTGAAGTCGCAGTGCCGGGTCATGCCCGCCAGCTCGACCACGTTGCGCAGGCTGACCTGGCCCCAGTCGCCTCGGGTCGCCGAGGAGCCGCGCAGGGCCGTGCCCAGGGCCGTGGTGCTCTGGTCGAGGCGCTCGGTGCGCTTGTGCAGCGCCTCCAGATCGCGCCGGAGCGCGCCGTAGGCGTCGGCGCGGTTGCGCTCCAGCTCGGCGTGGCTCTTCTGCAGCTGGCCCAGGGCCTCGCGCAGGGGCGAGACCAGCTCGCTGACCGCGTGTTGACGGGCCTGCAGCGCCTTGTCGGCGGTGGCTTGCTGCGTCGCCGCGGCGGCCTTGGCCAGCTGCTCGAGCTGCCGGCCGAAGGTGGCGGCGTTGGCGGCGAGGGCGTCGGTGGCGACGTCGGCGAAGGTGGCCTTGGCGGCGCTGGCGGCGCGGGCGGCCGCGTCGCGCTCCGCCTGCACCTGGGCCTGCGCGGCCGCGAGCTCGGCCTGCAGCGCGCGCTCGCGGCTCGTGGCCTCCGCGGCGGCGACCTGGGCGGCGGCGTCCCGCTCCCGCGTCACCACCTCGGCCTCGCGCTGGGCCTCACGGCGGGCCACCCGCGCGCCGCGCCACAGGCCCCAGCCGGCCCCGAGCAGGCCGCCCAGCGCCAGCCCGGCCAGCCCCGCGGTGGTCGTGTCCACGGCCTACGAGCCCTGGATCTGGGCGATGAGGTCGCCTATGTCGACGTCCTCGTCGCCGATGACCACGGCGCCGTCGTCCACGCCGCCGTCGTGAGGCCCAGCGGCGGACCTCGCCGCGGCGCTGCTGGCGCCCGTGGCCCTGGGCAGCGGGGCGCGCGCTCGGCCGCTGGGCGCCACCTGGGGCACCGCCTGCTCGGTCGGCGGCCCGCCGTCGCTGGCGGTGAAGAACCGGGGCCGCTCCTCGAGCCAGCGCCGATAGCGCCCCAGCGTCCACATGCCCTCGCGCGCGCCCGTGTCCATGGCGCTCTTGAGCTTGAAGGCGTGCCCCTCGCGGATGTGGTTGCGCACCGCGTCCGTCGCCGTCAGCAGCTCCAGCTCCGGCACCCGCCGCCCCGCCGCCGGCCACCAGGTCAGCCGCTGACACACCACCGCGTTGAGGCAGGCCGCCAGCTGCGCCCGCACCCCCGCCTGCGCCTCGGCGTCGAAGCTCGACACCAGCCGGGTGACCGCCTCCGCCGCCGTCGACGCGTGCATCGTGGCCAGCACCAGGTGGCCGGTCTCCGCCGCCGCCAGGGTCAGGCGCATGGTCTCGGGCTCGCGCATCTCGCCCACCACCAGCACGTCGGGGTCTTCGCGCAGGGCGTCGAGCAGCCCCTGGTTGAAGCTCGGCGTGTCGCGCCCCACCTCGCGCTGGCGAATGAACGCCCGCCGCGGCCGGAACACGTACTCGATCGGCTGCTCCAGGGTCAGCACGTGCCGCGCCTCGGTGTCGTTGACGTGCTCGATCAGCGCCGCCAGGGTCGCGCTCTTGCCCGAGCCCGTGGCGCCGCAGACGAGCACCAGCCCGTGCCGAGGCGCCGCCAGCTTGGCCAGGTCGGGGTGCAGGTTGAGCCGCTCCAGCGAGGGCTGCGTCGCGCCCAGCAAGCGCACCGCCAGGCCGACGCCGCGCGCGCTCTGGAGCACGTTCACACGCACGCGCACCCCCGCGACCACCCGCGACCCGTCGAACGAGCGCCGCGCCAGGAAGTCGCCCCAGCCGCCCTCGCCGACCACCTCACGGGCGAGGTCGATGAGGGTGCGGCCCGCCACCGGCGCGTCGCCCAGCTGCAGCCGCCCGCGGACGCGGTACGCGGGCGGGAGGCCGGGCTCCAGGTGCAGGTCGCTGGCCTGCCGGCTGCGGGCCTCGCGGACGTAGCTGTCGATCAGCATGGCTGGGGCTCCCCTGCCGTGGTCGCTGTGCTCCACGGGCCCATGGTCCTGCAGCTCGCCGGAGCCGCGCGACGGGCGCGTCGCCCGCCCGCTCGCCGGGTCGCTGCACGGACACCGTTATTTCACGCGCTGGCCCTTCTTCCACGTGCCGCGCTCCTTGCGGCCGTCCTTGTGCACCAGCATGCCCTTGCCGTGCGACTCGCCGCGCACGAACTGGCCGACGTACTTGCTGCCGTCGGCGTAGGTGCGGGTGCCCTTGCCGTGCATCTGGTCGGCCTGCCACTGGCCGACGTAGCGGCCGCCCTCCGAGAAGGCGTGGGTGCCCCGACCCTGCTTGCGGCCCTGCACGAAGCCGCCCTGGTACCAACTGCCCGTGGGCCACGTGTATTTCCCGGTGCCGTGCATGACCCCACGGCGCCACTGGCCGACGTAACGGTGCTTGTTGGGCCACACCCGGGTGCCGGTGCCGTGCTGCACCCCCGCCTGCCACTGGCCCGTGTAGCTGCCGCCGTCGCGCCAGGTCTTGGTGCCCTTGCCGGCTGGTTTTCCGGCCTGAAAGCGGCCCTTGTACACGTCGCCGCTCGGCCAGAAGTAGCTGCCCTGGCCCTGCATGACGCCCTTGCGAAAGCCGCCGACGTAGCGCGGCGCCGGGCCCTTGGCGCCCTTGGGCCACGTCTTGGTGCCCTGGCCGGTCATGGCCCCGTGGACGAAGTCGCCCTCGTAGACGCCGCCGTCGCTGAGGGTGAAGCGGCCGCGGCCGTGGCGCTCACCCGCGACGAAGTCGCCAACGTAGGTGCGGCCGTTGGGCCAGGTCTTGGTGCCCTTGCCGTGGGGCTTGCCCGCGCGGACCGCGCCCTCGTAGGTGACCGGCTTGTCGCCCTTGCGCTGGGTCCAGGTCAGCGTGCCGCGGCCCGTGGGGGCGTCGCGGGTGAAGGTGCCGGCGTAGACCGTGCGGCCGCCCTTGCGGTTGGGTGGCCAGCGGAACGTGCCCTTGCCGTGGCGCTTGCCCTGCACCCACGTGCCGGCGTAGCGGCTGCCGTCCGGCCAGGTCCAGGTGCCCTCGCCGTGGGGGCCGGGGCGCGACCAGCCGCCCTCGTAGCGGCTGCCCGTCTTCCAGGTGGCGACGCAGGTGTGGCCGGCCTGGGTGCTGCGCTTGCCGCGGCGGAACTGGCCACGCCAGGTGCGCCCGTCGGGCCAGCGCTTGGTGCCGAGGCCCTCGGGCTGGTCGGCGACCATGGCGCCCTCGTACACCGCGCCGCTCTTGAACACGCGCTTGCCCTGGCCGTGCATGCGGTCGTCCTGCCACGCGCCGGTGTAGCTGCCGCCGGCCTTGATGGTGAAGGTGCCCTGGCCGTGCATCTTGTCGGCCCGCCACTGGCCGACGTAGCGGTCGCCGTTGGCCCAGCGCATCTCGCCGTGCCCGTGGCGCTTGCCGTCCTGGACCGCGCCGGTGTAGCTGCCGCCGTCGGCGTAGCGGATCGCCGGGGCCTTGGGCTTGGCGGAGGAGGGCGCGGGCAGCCCGCAGAGCAGCGCGGCCACGAGTAGGAGGCCGCCGAAGCCCGCCGCGCGCGCCGCCGGGGACGAGCCCCTCCGCGTGTGGCGGCTTGGCGTCGTCGCCAGAGTCCATGAACACGGGTTCGCTGAACGCGGGTCCGCCGTGCGTGGGGTCCAGTTCATGTCGCGCTCCTGCGTGGGGTTACGGACATTGGCCCATCAGCTTCAGCTGCCACGTGAGGGCGTCAAAGTGCGTGCCCTCTGGGAAGCTAAAGGGCGACTTTGCGTCGGCCGCGAGCGGCCCGTCGCTGACCACCACCGTCAAGCGGTGGTCTTCGGCGGTGGACCGGGGCTTGGCGCACACCGAGAACGTGCACTTGGAAGTGCTGCCGCAGAGGGCGTAGTAGGTCATCGGGAGCCCCGAGTCCTCGTAGTCGTAGTACCAGAACACGTGCGTCACCGGTCCCACCGTCACGTTCTCAATGTCGAACGCGGAGATCGGCACCGACCGATCGATGGCCACTGGCAGCAGGTCGGGCGGATCGACGCGGTCGTGCAGCAGCATCACCCGTGCGCCACCGGCCGTGCGGCTCTCGGCTGCGTCGCTCTCGCAGCCGCTCGCGTACATCACCAGGCACGCGCCGAACAGCACGGCGCTGAGGCGCCGTCGACGGCTCCACGGGGGCAGCACGGCGCCGCTTCTTGGGGCGCTGACCCATGCGCTGGGCTCATCTTCATGTCGCATGGCGTCCTCACTGGGTTCGGCGCAGCATCGCCACTTCTGGCCCGCCCCGCAATGCGGCGCGTGCGGCGCTGCGCCACTGGCCCGCTCTGGAACAGGCCCCTCTGACTTGGCGCGGCTGGCCCCCACACCGCGGCACCCGGTAGACTCCGCCGCGCATCCCCCGCATGCCGACCTCCCTCTCCCATGGGGAAGCCGGCGTGATCTCCGCCGGAGCTCCCCATGTTCACGACCGCCGCGCCCCTCCGCGCCACCTCCCTCGCGCGCCGCGCGCTCGCGACGGTCGGGCTCTCCCTCGCGCTCCTGGCCCTCGCCGGCTGCGGCGGCGACGAGCCCGCGGCGGGCGACACGATCTCGGCCAACGACGCGGGCGCCGCCGTGGACGCGGGGCCGCCCGTGGACGCGGGGCCCTGCCCGGTGACCGGCGCGCCATGCGACGACGGCGACCCCTGCACCAGCGGGGACCGCTGCCAGGGCGGGGCGTGTGTGGGCGGTGCCAACCTCTGCGCGTGCCGCACCGACGCCGACTGCGCCGCCGAAGAGGACGGCGACCTGTGCACCGGCACCCTGCGCTGCGACACGGCCAAGCTGCCCTACCGCTGCGTGGTCAAACCCGACACGGTGGTGACCTGCGATCCCAAGGCCAACACCGCCTGCAGCACCAACACCTGCGACCCGAGCACCGGCACCTGCGCCATGACCGCCGCGCCCGACGGCGGCACCTGCCTCGACGGCGACCCGTGCACCCTCGGCGACAGCTGCGTCGGCGGCGCGTGCAAGGGCGAGCCCAACCTCGCCTGCCAGTGCAAGAGCGACGGCGACTGCGCGGCCTTCGAGGACGGCGACGCCTGCAACGGCACCCTCTTCTGCGACGCCGCCAGCCACCAGTGCAAGCGCAACCCCGCCACGGTGGTCAGCTGCCCCTCGGGCAAAGACACCGACTGCACCAAGAACGCCTGCGACCCGGCCAAGGGCACCTGCGGCGACACCCACGCCGAGCTGGTGATCACCCAGTGCGACGACCTCGGCTGTCGCCCCGTGGTCACCGACACCCCCGCCAAGAGCCCGGTCTTCTGCGACGACAGCGACAGCTGCACCACCAACACCACCTGCGCCAAGGGCAGCTGCGGCGGCGGCACCAACCTGTGCAGCTGCAAGTCGGACAAGGACTGCGCCCAGCAGGAGGACGGCGACGCCTGCAACGGCACCCTCTACTGCGACGTCAAGGCCGGCACGTGCGTGGTCAACCCCGCCACCGTGATCACCTGCCCCGCCACGGCCGACACCGCCTGCACCAAGAACGTGTGCGTGCCGAGCACCGGCGCCTGCGCTCTGTCCCCCGTGGCCAACGGCACGGTCTGCGACGACGGCGACGCCTGCACCGTGGGCGACGTGTGCGTCCAGGGCGCGTGCAACACCGGCGCCAAGAGCGTGTGCCCCTGCCAGAGCAACGCCGACTGCGCCAAGCACGACGACGGCGACCTGTGCAACGGCACGCTCTTCTGCAACCAGAACACCAAGCAGTGCCAGCCCGACCCCTCCGGCGTGGTCACCTGCGCCACCACCAACGACACCGCCTGCGGCAAGCACGTGTGCGCGCCCAAGTCGGGCACCTGCGTGGTCAAGCCGCGGGCCGAGGTCACCGAGCAGTGCATCGGCAGCGGCGCCTCCAAGACCTGCAAGTGGCTGCTGCTCGACCCCAAGAGCAAGCCCGACGACGGCCCCTTCGGCTGCGAAGACGGCGACGCGTGCACCAAGGGCGACGTGTGCGAGGGCGCCACCTGCAAGCCCGGCACCGCCGCGTGCACCTGCGACAAGGACAGCGACTGCGTCGACGAGGACAGCGACCTCTGCACCGGCGTGCCCTTCTGCGACAAGAGCGACCCCAAGAAGCCCACCTGCAAGAACAACCCGAAGACGGTGGTGACCTGCGACAAGGCCGCAGACACGGCCTGCTTGAAGGCGACCTGCGCGCCGGCGACCGGCAAGTGCGCCATGAAGCCGGAGTCCACCGGGACCCTCTGCGACGACGGCAAGCCCTGCACCAAGGGTGACTTCTGCTCGGCGGGGCTCTGCACCGCGGGCACCTTCGTGTGCGCCTGTCTCGTGGACGCCGACTGCCCCGACACCGACGGCGACAAGTGCACCGGCGTGCCCTACTGCGACACCAGCGTGCCCGGCAAGAACGTGTGCAAGCCCAACCCGGCGAGCGCGGTGTTCTGCTCGAAGAACGACGACTCGGCCTGCCTGAAGAACAGCTGCGACAAGATCACCGGCAAGTGCGGGCTCAAGCCGACCCCCAACGGCGCCAAGTGCGACGACGACAACCCCTGCACAGCCGAGGGCACCTGCAAAGACGGCGCCTGCAGCGGCCTGGCCAACGTGTGCGAGTGCCAGTTCGACTCCGACTGCGCGGCCAAGGACGACGGCGACAAGTGCAACGGCGTGCCCTACTGCGACAAGACCGGGGCCAAGCCGGTGTGCAAGGCCAACCCGGCGTCGCTGGTGTTCTGCTCGCCCAAGGACGACAGCGCGTGCCTGAAGAACAGCTGCGACCCCAAGACCGGGAGCTGCGGGCTCAAGGCCACGGCCGACGGTCAGACCTGCGACGACGGCGACGCCTGCACCAGCAAAGACGCGTGCAAGGCGGGCAAGTGCGCGGGCGGCGCGGCGAGCTGTGACGACGGCGACCCCTGCACCAAGGACGGCTGCGACGCGAAGCTGGGCTGCACCCACGCGGCCGTGGCGTGCGACGACGGCAACGGCTGCACCGCCGACAGCTGCGACAGCAAGACCGGCAAGTGTGTGTTCGACACCAGCAAGCCCCAGGGCAAGGTGTGCAACGCGGACGACGACGGCTGCACGGTCAACGACACCTGTGACAAGGGCGTGTGCAAGCCCGGCACCGCGGCGCTGTGCACCGGCGCCACGGCCGAGTGCCAGGTGGCCAAGTGCGCGTCGAGCTCGGCCACGGCCTTCGCCTGTGTGAAGACGGTGGCGCCCGACGGCGCGGCCTGCGCGGACGGCAAGAGCTGTCAGATCGGCGCGGTGTGCAAGGGCGGCAAGTGCCAGGCGGGCACGGCGGACCGGCTCTTCGCCAAGGGGCTCGTGGGCGCCAAGGGCGGCGCGGTGGCGCTCCAGGCGACGGTGCCGACCACGGCGGGGCTGGTCGTGGGCGGCCGGGTGACCGGCGGCGACGCGGGCAGCGGCAAGACCGGCTGGTGGCTGGCGCGGCTCGACGAGTCCGGCGCGGTGTCGTCCGGCTGGCCGCGGGTGGTCAAGGGCGGCGCGTCGGCCGACGCAGGCGTGGTCGCCGTGGCGTTGGAGTCCGGCGGCGTCGCCGCGGTGGGCAGCGTCGTGGGCAAGGCGGGGGACCTCGACCTGGCGGTGGTGGTGCACAGCGCCGACGGCAAGAGCGTGACGCTGGACCAGCACGCCGGGACGTCCGGGCTGCACGAGCGCGCGTTGGGTGGCCTGCACCACGGCGGCGGCGGCTGGCTGGTGGTGGGCGAGGCCGGGGCCGCGGGGGCTGCCACGGCGCGGGCCTGGCGTCTGAGCGCGGGCGGCCTGCTGGGCTGGTCCTGGGACGCCGGGGTCAAGGGGGCGCTCTACGGCGCGGCCGTCGCCTCGGACGGCGGCGCCTGGGTGGTCGGCGCCAACCGCGTCGAGTCGGCCGCGCGGGGGCTGGTGGCGCGCCTCGACAGCGTCGGCAAGAAGGTGGGCCAGTGGACCCTGGACCACACCGACGCGCAGCGGCTCAGCGCCGCCCAGGTCACCAGCGGGGGCGCGCTCTTCGCCGGCTGGCGGACGCAGTCGGGCGGCGGGCGGCTCTGGCTGGTGCGCGTCGACACGGCCGGCAAGGTGCTGTGGCAGCGCGTGTCGAGCACCAAGCTGCAGGCCCACAGCCTCGCGCGCCACGGCGCCGGGTGGATCGTGGCGGGCAACGCGCCGGGGGTCATCGGCAACGACGCGATCCTCATGGGGCTCGACGCCCAGGGCCACACGCTCTGGCAGCGCGCGCACGACGCGGGCGGCAACGAGGCCGTGCGTGCCCTGGTGAGCAGCGCCACGGGCCAGCTCTCGGCCGTGGGCGTGCGCGGCAAGGCGCCCTCCCAGGGCCTGGTGTGGGTGACCAACCCCTGGGGCCACGACTCCTGTGCGGGGGCGGGCAAGTGCGCGACCACGCAGGTCACCGCCTGCGCCGACGGCAACGGCTGCACCGACGACCTCTGCGACCCGCTGAGCGGCTGCGTGGCCACCGCCAACACCGAGCCGTGCGAGGACGGCGACGGCTGCACCACCAGCGACCAGTGCGTCAACAAGGCCTGCAAGGCCGGGCTCGCCGCAGACTGCGACGACGCCAACCCCTGCACCAAGGACACCTGCGACCCCAAGGCCGGCTGTCAGCACGCGCCGGTGGCCGACCTGACCCCCTGCGCGGCCGGCAAGGCCTGCCTCACGGGCGTGTGCAGCAAGCGGTGGGGGGTCGACGTCGGCGCGGGGCGGCAGCATGGCTGCGTGGTCGGCACCGACGGGCTCGGCCGCTGTTGGGGCGACACCTTCC
>JAUIAC010000122.1 GCA_030425545.1 bacterium
GGATCGCCCGGCAGCGAGAGCACGCGAAAGCTCATGTAGGTCGGCGGGTCGGCCTCCGCCGTGACCGGGTGCGTCGACTCGGCGCCGCTGCCTGCGCTCGCCCACACGAACCAGAACACCCGCGTCCCACGGGGCTGCGGCGGGATCGAGCCGCGGAACACGGCGGTGTCGATCGCCTTCATCTCCACGGTCTTGAACTCGGACTCGCTGTCGCGGGCGTAGTAGAGCCGCACGTGCGCCACGTCGGGGTTGCCGCGCACCGTGGCCCACACCTGGTAGGGCGTGTTGGCGCTGTACGTGTCCGAGAGCTTGGTCACCTGCACGATGTCCGGCGACAGTCCGTCGCCGCCCGAGCAGGCGCTGGCGAGCGCGAGCCACACCAGCAGGGAGACGCGCAGGGCAGGGCGCACGTGAGGCGAAGGGCTGGGCATGGAGGTCTCCGCGATGGGGCAGGGCCAGACAGCGTGCACGGCGACGCACAGCGGATTCGACCCGTGGCGCGCGTAAAGGTAGCAGAGTGGCTGTCTTCCGGCGACATCTGCGTGGTGTGAGACCGGCCGCGCGTGGGGTCGCGGGTCGACGCTCCCAGCGCGCCGGTGCTAGGCTGCTGGGCCACGATCTCAGCCGCATCGGAGCCCCATGAAACGTCGATGGCCCTGGGCCGCAGCGCTCCTGATCTTCGCCGCACCTTCGGCCTTTGCGACGCAGGCTCCAGCGCCCGCCGACACGACTGGCGACACGACTGGGGCTCGTCCCGTGGCCCCGCCGGCGGCCGCCGCGCCCGCGAAGCGCCCAGCGCCAGCGGGCAAGACGCCCACGTGGATCCTCCCCGCGGGTCAGGAAAAGGCGGTGTCCGCGCTCTTCGCGGTCCCGGGCTTCCCCGAGGCCCTGGCCATCGAGATCGACCTGGCCCGCGTCAAGGCGACCTACGCCGACGGCCGGGTGCTCTACGCAGAGCACCCCAGCACCCACGACGGCAGCGCCGCGGTGGTCAAGACGGCCCATGTGCTGGTGCGTCGTGGCGCCGGGCTGTGGACGCCTGACGCGCTAGCCAAGGTGGCGGCCCACGTCAAGGCGGCCAAGCCGCCGACGTGGCGAAAGCCCGCCGGCCGCACCCCCAAGCCGCAGATCGCGCAGCCAGACGCCGCCCACGCGGCGCGGCTCGAAGACCTGATGAGCCAGGCCAGCGAGGCGCTGAGCATCGACGAGAAGGACAAGGCGCTGAAGCTGCTGCGGCAGGTGGTGCGCGACGGTCGCTTCGACACCATGCGCAAGGTGCGATTGGGGGGGCTGCTGCGGCGCGCGGGCGACGAGCGCGGTGGGCTCAAGCTGCTGCGTGAAGCGACGGCGTCGCTCGCCGCCCGGGCCAAGTCGAAGCCGGACGTGCGGCCCCTGTGGGCCGACGCGCTGGCGCGTCTCGACGCGGCGGCGGCGGCGAAGGTCGCGACGCAGGCCGTGACCGCGGACAAGACCCGCGACCGCTGTGTGTGGGCCATGGTCGCCTACACGCTCAATGAAGCGGGCGAGCGCGACGCAGCCGTGCGCATCGCCGACGCCGTGTTGAAGGCCGAGCCGAAGTGCGAGCGGGCTTGGCTGGTCAAGGGGCTGGCCGCGGACCACGGCAAGGACGCGTGGCGGAGGGTGCTGGCGGTGACCGACGCGGCCCTCGCGCAGCTGCCCGACAGCCTGCCGCTCCTGAACCTGAAGGCGGGCGCGCACCACGCGGGCTGGCAGAACCGCGAGGCGGCCGCCACCTGGGAGAAGATCGCCCGAAAGGACCTCAAGTTCCCCGGCGTCATGGGCATGCTCGCCACCGCGTGGACCCAGCTGCCCGAGCTTCACGACGCCGACTTCCTCGACCCGATGCTCGCCCGGCTCAAGACCGACCCCGACGACGTCATCAGCCGCTACATCGTCGGCACGGCGAGCTACTACCGCGGCGACTTCGAGGCGGTGATTCGCTACCTGGACCCGCTGCGTGAGGTGGTCCCGCGCGAGCCGCGCGTGCACCTGTACACCGCCATGTCGCACTTTCACCTCGGGCACACCGACATCGCCGAGCGACGGCTGGCGTCGCTGGAGAAGTTCGGCCACAGCGATCCTGACTACTACTACTGCCGCTCGGTCATGCGCCGACACACGGACTTCGAGGGGAGCCTGCGCGACCTGGAGACCTTTGTGCGGCTGTCGGAGCACCGGCAGAACAGCCCCGAGAAGGTGTTCAAGATGCACCGCGAGCTCGAGGTCATGCGCAGCGGGCGGGTCCCCAACGCCTTCGACCTGCTGCCGGACTGGCTGCGCTGGAGCATCCTCGCCGGCCTGGCGGCCTTCCTGCTCCTGCTCGCGGCGATGCTGATTCGCAAGCGCCGCGGGTAGCCCTGTGGTGGCGCCTGGGCCAGGGGCCAGCTGGTTCGAGGCCGCGCCTGGGGTGCTGCTTACCCTGGCGGCGCTGGCTTGGGCCGGCAGCTGCGTCGCCGCGCTGGTGATGCTCCCCGAGGCGCGCGACGCCCTGCGCGCCGCGTCGCGGCGGGACCGGCGGGGCTGGTGGGCGGCGCTGGCTGTGGCGGCGCTGGTCCGGGCGCTGGTGCCCTTTGATCTGGTCCGGGTCTTTACCGGCTGGGACCTGCTCGGCAGCGCCTTCGTCGGCGCGCCCCTCCCCCGCTACGGGGCCGGGTTCGTGGCCTTGTTGCGGCCCTGGCTCGCGCTGCGACCGGACCCCGAGTGGTGGGTCGCGGGGCTGAACCTGAGCCTGGGCGTGGCCACTGTGGCGGGGCTCTCGCTGGCGGTGTGGCGGTGGCGACCGCGCGCGACGCTGCTGCCCGCCTCGGCCTGGGCGCTGGCGCTGCTGCCGGTCTGGGTGCGGCATCACCGCAGCGAGAGCGCCCTGGTGGCGGGCTTCGCCGTCTGGCTGCTGGGGCTCGCGGCCTACGCCCGCTGGCTTCGGAGCGGGCGGCGCTCGTTTGCTTGGCTGGCGGTGGCGCCGCTGCTGGCTGCGGCGTACACGCGGCCGACCTTCGCGCTGACCGGTCCCGTGGCGATCGCCGCCCTGCATCGCTGGCTTCCGGGGGCGGTGCGGGCGCGGCGGTCTCGCGCCGCGTGGGTCACGCTGCTCTGGCTGCTGGTGCCGCAGCTCCTCTGGCTCGCCCTCGGGGGGCAGACCCGCGCCGCGCGCGGCGATCTGCCGGCGACGCGCTCACTGTGGTTCGTGGCCCAGCTGCCGGTGATGCTCGTCGGCATGAACCTGGCCCTCTGGCCGCACGCCTTTCCGTTGGCGCTGAGCGTCGCTGGGCTGCGGGGCGTGTGGCGCGCCTGGCGCGGCCGGGCCAGCGACGCGGACTGGCCCCTCGTGGCGGCCACCGGCGTCGTCGGCGCGGCCCTGCTGGCCGCGGGCATGGCGGACCCGGTCGTCGTGTCGCTGCCGCGTCTCCAGGCCCCGTGGCTCGGGCTCTGGGCCGTCGTCTGCGTCGCCCTCCTCCTGCCCCACCAACGCGCGGTCGGCCAAGACGCCGGGCCCTCGCGTCGACACGCGACGCTGCTCGTCGTGGCGCTGGTGACGACCGCTGCGCTCACCGTGCCCTGGCTCTTCCGCCCGGAGAACGCCGACCACGAAGACGCCGCGCTCCGCGAGGCGGTCGCGCACCTCCGGGGGCGCCGCGGCACGCTGCACCGGCTGACGCCGGGCGACGCCGGCAGCGACAAGGTCAGCCGACACTTCCCCGCCTGGCGCGTGCGCGCCCCCAACGCTCGCTTGCGCGTGGCCCCCCTGCGCGCCGTGCCCGAGCACACCTCGGCCGCGTCGCCCCGCTGGGTCTGGTTGGGCGTGCGCTGCTACGCGCGGCACCGGGGCCGCGGCGAGCCAGCCCCGGCGCGCTTCGAGCAGCCCGCCTGCGCGCGGGTTCGGCCGCGGTTGGTCCCGGTCTTCGAGCGCCGCGTGGTCAACCATGGCGACGTGCACTTCCCGTGGTGGCCGAGGGCGCCCGAGCTGAAGGTGGGGCTCTACCGCGTGCCGACGGCCGGCGCCCGCCCGCCCCCGGCCACGCCGGCCGCTGGAGCGGGAGACCCGTCAGGCGCCACGCCGCCGGCCCATCCGCGCTGATGCCTCGGTACGCCCGGGCTGAGCGAAGCATCCCCGCCCCACCTCCGGCCGGCACCTGCCGCTCGCCGCTTGCGTGCTGGCGAGGCCTTGCCTAGCGTCGACGCACTCCCGTTCCGCGCGCGCGCGGCCGCCGCCAGCGGCCAGCCAGCGCGTGGAAGCGCACCGAGCGCCAGCGGGCCACGGCACACGCGAGGGCAAGCCATGAACGCCACCGAGCAAGAGCAGCGCGAAGAGCAGCAGCCGCCACCGCAAGAGCAGGAGCAGCAGCAGCAACGTGGCGGCGCGCCCGACGTCGGCGGCCAAGGCGCCGGCGGCAAGAAGAAGCAGGGCGCCGCCGACGAGGCGCGCGACAGCGGCGACCAGGCCCGCAAGAACGCGCTGCTCGACAAGGTCGCGCGCGTCCGCTTCGACCAGCAGAAGCGGCGGGTCGCTCCCGGGGCCTACGGCGCCAACTTCGACAAGGCCGGTCTTCGACCGCTGCGCGGCAGCGAGATCGGCGACGACAAGGACGTGAGCAAGCGCGCCATCGCGGCCGCGCCGCCCAGCTGGCGCGATCGCGTGGTCGGCACGGTCAAGTCCGAGGACGTCGCGCCGGACGATCCGGGCCACACCTATCACCTCCTCGACGACCAGACCGTGGTGTCCACGTCGGAGCCGGCGGTGGTGGACCCCAAGACCGCCGCCGACGCGGGCGAGGCCGTCGCCAAGAAGCCGGGCGAAGAGCAGCCCCCTCAGGTGACGGAGATCGTGAAGTCCGTGCAGCAGCTGCAGATCGACCTGCGCCACCAGCGGACCCGCAGCACCGACCTGAAGACGCCAGAGAGCATCAAGACCGACCGCCGGCGCGCCGGGCAGATTCGGGGTTGGCTCGAGGAGTGCGACGCCGCCGGGCTCAACCACCCGGAGGTGCGGCAGGCCCGCGCCGACCTGGCCGACCTCGAGAAGAACATCGACAGCCTGGAGCAAGAGCACCACGAGGCGATCAAGCAGCTCGAGGCGAAGAAGAAGGAGAGCGAGACCGAGGACGCCGAGGGCGGCGATCAGCCCAGCCGCACCGACAAGGCCAAGAAGTGGCTCGGCGACCACACCGAGGCCAAGGGCTCGCTGATCAAGAAGGAGGTCAGTGCCGGCGGCTCCGTCTTCGGCGACCAGGCCGCCACGGAGAGCGAGGGGCCCCTGGGCTCGACCCGCGTGTCGAAGTACTCCGCGCTCAGCGGCGAGGCGAAGGCCGGGGTCGACGTCGCCATCGGCAAGGACGGGTTGCAGGCCGAGGCGTCGGCTGAGGCCAAGGCCACCCTGGTGGACTTCCAGGAGCGGTGGGAGTGGCGTTTCCCCTTCGAGCTCCTGGGCGAGGAGACTGAGGCCACCCTCTACATGTTCGCCAAGGGCATGGTCGGCGCCGAGGCCAAGGCCCAGATCTCGGCCAACGTGAAGGCGCTCAGCCCGAAGTCGCCGAAGATCGACGAGAACGAGGTCATGGCCGGGGTCAACGCCTTCGCGGGGGCCAAGCTCTCCCTGGGCGTCGGCGCGGCCTACGAGTGGAAGAAGAAGGCTCACAAGGCCTACGCCCCCAAGCTCAAGAAGAGCGCGCGCGCGATCATGGACCTGGTCTACATCGCCAACCCGGCGCTCGGCTGGATCCTGGACCAGCTCAGCGCAGAGGAGGCCGCGGTCCAGCTGCTGGACTGGCTCTTCGAGTGGGGCGCCCAGGGCAAGGTGCCGCTGCTCGGCATCGAGGCCATGGGCGAAGGCAGCGCCGGAGTCGGTGTGCAGGCCATGGCCAAGGCCGGCATCAAGGGCGGCAAGCTCGACTTCATGGCCAAGGCCAACGCCACGTGGGGCCTCGGGCTCGGCGGCCAGGTGAAGGTCATGCTCGACGTGGTCGAGGGGCCCAAGTACGCCGTGATCTGCCTCGGCGAGCTGATGCCCATGGTCAAGCAGTACACCCGTGAGCAGCTCGACAAGGCCGTGCAGGCCGGCATTGGCTTCGTCGGCGACATCTGGTCGTGGCTGTCCGCCGACGACAAGGTGCGCGAGGCGGTGGGCAAGGGCGTGCACAAGGTCGCCGACGTCAAGCAGCGCGGCGAGATGATCAAGACGCTGATGAGCGGCTGGTGCGCAGACGAAGACGAAGACGCCATCTGCGACATCGTCGAGGTGTCGAAGAAGCGCGGCGACATGTGGGCGGTGATCATCGCGGCCGGCGGCAGCAGCGAGATCAAGTGGGCCCTCGACGGCGCCCAGGACACCCGCTTCCGGAAGATCATCGGTCATGCCTAGCGCCCCGGCCTGCGCGGCCGCCTTGGTTTCGGCGATCGAGGCGGGGGACGTTGGAGCGGCGGCGGCGGCGTGCGACCCCGCGTCGTGGGCGGCGGATCACGGCGACAGCCCCCGCCGGCTCTTCCACAAGGCGACAGATCCGCGTCGTGGCTTCACGGTGGCGTTGACCGGCGAGGTCCAGGTCGACGACGGCCTCGCGGCGGTGCAGGTGTCGCTGCAGCGCGGCGAGCGGCAGCTGGCGCAGCTGGCGCTGCTCTGCGCCGAGGACCAGGGCGAGAGCCGGGTCATGGCGGTGAGCGATCAGCCGGCGTGGGCGGCGGCCTTCGTGGCCGGCCAGGTGCCCGCGCTCTTGCAGGTCGACGCGCTGCCACCCCATGACGACAGCGCTAACGCCGTGGTGGCGGTGTGTGCCCTGGCCCAGCGCGCCAAGGCCGGGGTCGGAGACGCGAGCGCGATGATCACGGAGCTCCTACAGGCCGACGAGGGCGCAGCTCAGGTGGTCGGCCGGCTCCAGCATCTCGTCGCCGCGGGACACCGCGTGCGGGTGCTCGAGGGCCGCTGGCTCCCTGCGTTGGGGCACGCCGTGGTGCACGCCGAGGTGCTGCAGCCCGACTCCGACGTCGTCGACGACGCGCTGTGGATCCACCTCGAGGCTGGCCCGCCGCTCAAGTGGCGCGCGATCGAGGGCTCGCTGCGCGCCGCCGCGCTCCTGCCCTGATCCGAGCGCCCGCGCCGACGCCGACCTGCGACGCCGCGCTTCACCGAATTACGATCCAGCACGTTGCCCCGACCCTGGCGCTGCGTCGTGCCCCGACCCTGGCGCTGCGTCGTGCCCCGACCCTGGCGCTGCGTTGTGCGCCGCCCTAAACAAAAACCTAACGTCACGCCTGCTGCTGCGAGAGCAGACGCTGCGCGTGCGCGAGCGCCGTGGGGTCGTCGACACCCCCGAGCATGCGCGCCAGCTCGTCAGCGCGACCCGGCGCGCTGAGCACCGCCGCGTTGGACACGGTCCTGGCGTCGTCCTCGTCGCCACGCACCTCTTTCGACACGTGCACGTGCGCGTGGGCCGCGGCGGCCACCTGGGGCAGGTGGCTGATGCACAGCACCTGTTGGCGCGCCCCCAGCTCACGCAGGAATCGCCCGAGCACCAGGCCGGTGCTACCGCTCAGCCCCGCGTCCACCTCGTCGTACACGCAGGTCGCCACGGGGTCGGCCTCGGCGCAGGCGCGCTTCAGCCCGAGCAGCACCCGCGAGAGCTCGCCGCCAGAGGCGACCTCGGTCAGCGGGTGGGGTGGCTCGCCCGGGTTGCTGGCCAGGAGAAAGGCGACGCGGTCCGCGCCGTCCGCGCCCGGCTCGCCCGTGGGCGCCACCTCCGCGATGAAGCGCGCCTTGTCCATGCCCAGCTGGCTGATCACCGCCTCCACGCCGAGCGACACCGTCCCAGCGGCGGCGGCGCGCGTGGCGCTCAGGCCAGCCGCCAGCGCCGTGACCTGGGTCGCCATCGCGGGCAGCGCGGCGTCCAGCTCGGCCAGGCGCTCGCTGTCGTCGCCCTCCCGCGCGAGCTCAGCGGCGATCGACGCACGCCGGTGCAGGAGCGCGTCCTCGTCGCCGCCGTACTTGCGCGCCAGGCCGATGAGCAGGTCGAGCCGCTCCTCGGTCTCCGCCAGCGCTGCCGGGTCCACGTCCACGCGCTGGCCGTAGCGCTCCAGATCCGCCGCCAGGTCGTCCACCAACGAGAGCAGCTCGTCGAAGCGCTCCGAGAGGCCGGCCAGCTCTGCGTCTTCGCCCGCCAGTCGGTCGAGGTCGCGGGCCAGGGGGGCCATGGCGTCGCGGGCCCCGCCCTCTTCCGCCAGCGCGCCATAGGCCGACATCGACGCGCGCACCAGGTCTTCGGCGGCGCGCAGCTTGCGCGCCTGGGCGTCCAGCGCGGCGGTCTCACCGGCGACCGGCCCCGCGTCGTCGATCTCCTGGAGGCAGAAGGTCAGGTAGTCGCGCCGCTCGGCCTGGGCCTGCAGGCGCTCGCGCAGGGCGTCTCGTTGGGCCGTGGCGTCGCGCCACGCCTGCCACGCCGCGCGGTACGTCGCGCGGTCGTCGAGCAGGCCCGCCATGCGGTCCAAGAGCTCCAGGTGCGTGCGACGGTCCAGGAGGCGGTTCTGCTGATGCTGGGTGCTCAGGTCGACCAGCGGGCCCGCCACAGCGCGCAGGTCGGCCGCGGTCGCCAAGCTGCCGTTGATCCACGCCCGCCGCGCGCCGCCGCGCCCGATGCTGCGCCGCACGAGCAGGGCGCCCTCGTCCAACTCGAAGCCGCGGGCCTCGGCCTCGCGCGCGACCTCGTCGTCCTCAGCGAGGTCGAACCGGGCCTCCAGCAGGGCCCGCGAGGCCCCCGCGCGGATCACCCGCTCGGACGCGCGTCCGCCGAGCAGCAGCCCCAGCGCGTCGATGAGAATCGACTTGCCCGCGCCAGTCTCGCCTGTGATCACGGTGAGTCCGGGGCCGAACGTGAGCTCCAGATCTTCGGCGATGGCGAAGTCTCGGAGGTGGAGTGCGGTCAACATGGGGGGCTCTCAGGGTGCGCGTCTCTGTCGGACGCTGGGATCGTCGTGAGGTCACGGGGGCCGGTGGGCGCGCCGCTCAGGTGTCGTAGGCCGCCAGCGCCGCGCGCAGGTCCGCCGCCATCTCCGTCCGCAGCGCTGCGGGCTCCATGACCTCGACACCGCTGCCGAAGGAGCGGAGCCACGAGCGCAGGTCGGGCGTCACGGGGATGGTCCAGGTCAGCTCGCAGGTGCCGTCGGCGAAGTCTGCGGTCTGCTGGCTGGCGTGCCAGAGGCGCTCTTTGGCGTAGCGCACGGCGCCGCCCCGAAAGCGGACCCGCACGCGCTGAGCGTCGTCTCCCCCGAACACGCCGAACTGGCCGCTGAAGTAGCGCCGCGGGTGGTAGCCCTCGGGCACCTCGGCGGTGGTGTGCCGCAGCCGCCGCGCGTCCAGGGCCCGATGCAGGGCAAAGGGGCGCACGCGCTCGTGCCACGCGCTCCACGCCACCAGATAGAGGCGACCGCGGTAGTAGGCGAGCGTGAGCGGGTCGAGGGTCAGCTCCAGCGGCTCGCCCGTCTTGGAGTCGGGGTAGGTCAGCTCGAGCTGGGACCCCCGCAACACAGCGGTCAGCACCTCGTTGAGCACGTCGTCGAAGCCCTCGCCGCTCGACCCGACCGGAGGCGCGTCGGGGACGGCGTAGAGCTTGCGCTCGAGCGACATGGCGTCCAGCTCCTGGCCGGCGAGCCGATCGGCCACCTTGTCGAAGGCGGCGCGCATGGCGTTGTAGAGCTCCGTCCCGCGCGCGAAAGCCAGCATCGAGCGGCCCAGGTACAGGGCGAGCAGCTCGCTGTGTGAGAAGGCGATCGAGCTCGCCACGCCGGCCGGGATCAACACCCACCGCTTGCGCCCCTCGCCGTCGCGCTCTCGCACCCGCACGAGGTGGTCCTCCTGCAGCAGGGCCAGATCGCGGTTGAGCGTGCGCCGGGTCACGCCCGTGCGTGCCATGAGCTCGGCCATGGTCAGGCCCGCCCGCGCGTTGGCCAGGGCCTGATACACCCCGAGCAGCCGCTGCGCCTGACTGTAGGCCTTGCGCCGGCCTGCGGGCCGCGGCGTGCCTGGGTCGTGTCGCTCGCTCAAGACGCACCTCCAACCAGCGCGGGTGAAGCGCGCCCATAGAGTACGACGCGCGCCAGCGGACTTTTCGTCACAGCGCTCCAGCAAGGGCGCGCGGCATCTCGCTCCGCAGCGCCCGTACGTCAGGCCTTCGGCTCGGGCGCGACGATGTCCCAGTCCTGCGTCTCGCCCTCGCCCCAGCCCGCGCCCCAGTCGTCTGCGAGCCCATGGTCCTCGCCCGCCTCGAACTCCAGCTCCACGGGGTCGAGGTCCTGCTCGTAGTGCTCGGGGTCGTGCGTGTCGAGGTCGACGAAGCCGACGAAGTCCGGCCGCTCGCTCGGGTCGATCTTGGCCGAGCGCGCGCGGCGGGCCTGCTTCTTGACGAAGTCGAGCCGAATCGGCGTGCCGTCGAGGTCGAACGCGGCGCGCAGCCGCCCCAACAAGAAGCGCTGGTAGTGCGCCGACACCGCCTTGTCGCTGTTGACCTGGATGCGGATCCGCGGCGGCCGCGTGGCCGTCTGCGAGGCGAAGTAGAGCTTGAGGCGCTTGCCCTTGTAGACCGGCGGCTGGCGCCAGTTGGTGGTCTCCTCGAGCCAGCGGTTCAGCCGGCTGGTGCCGAGCCGGGCGTCGAAGGCCTTGAAGGTCTCGTCGATGAGGTCGATGACCTTGTGCACGCGGCGCCCGGTCTTTGCGCTGATGAAGAGCTTGGGCGCATGGGCCAGAAAGGGCATCTGCTCGGCCAGATCCAGGGCGTAGGCCTGGGCGGTCTTGCCGTCCTTCTCGACGATGTCCCACTTGTTGATCACCACACAGCAGGCCCGCCCACGCCGCTCCACCAGGTTGGCGATGCGCGCGTCTTGATCGGCCAGCGTGCGGGTGGCGTCCAGCACCAGCACGGCCACGTGGCTCCGCTCGATCGAGCGCACCGTACGGCTCACGCTGTACTGCTCCACGCTCTCGCGGACGCGACTCGGACGGCGCAGCCCAGCGGTGTCGATCAGCGTGTAGGTCTTGCCGCCCCAGGTGAAGTCGACGTCGATGGCGTCGCGCGTCGTGCCCGGCACGTCGGAGGCCAGCAGCCGGTCGGTGCCCAGCAGGGCGTTGATCAGCGTCGACTTGCCCACGTTGGGGCGACCCACGACCGAGATGCGCACCTGCTCCACATAGCCGCCGCGCTGCTGCTTGAGCGCCGCGAGCTCCTCGGGGTCCATGGGCTCTTCGTCGAGCGCGCCCTCCGGCAGGTCGAACGCGCCGACGTGCTCCAGGCGCTCGACGATGGCCTCGAGCAGGTCCAGCAGGCCGCGGTTGTGCTCCGCCGCGATGGGGAAGACCTGCTCCACGCCGAGCGAGTAGAACGAGAGCGCGTCGTTCTCCAGGGAGGGCGCGTCGCACTTGTTCACGGCGCAGAACACCGGCTTGTCCGACTGCCGCAGCACCGCGCCGACCTCGATGTCGGCCGGCGTCACGTCGTCGCGTACGCTGGTGAGCCACAAGATCGCGTCGGCCTCGTTGATCGCGACGCGGGCCTGGTCGCGCATCAGCGCCAACATGCCCTCGGTCTCCATGGGATCGAAGCCGCCGGTGTCGACCAGGCGCACCTGCCGGCCCGCGATCTCGGCCTCACCGTACTGCCGGTCCCGGGTGACGCCCGGCTGGTCTTCGACGATGGCCTTGCGGCTCCCGACCAGACGGTTGAAGAGGGTCGACTTGCCGACGTTGGGGCGACCGACGATGGCGACGAGGGGCAGACGGGAACGCATGACTCACTTCCGGGACAGCGCGCGCAGGGCGCAGGACGGGCGCCGTGGGGCGCCTTTGGGGGGCAGCAGCGGAGGGCGGCGCAAGGGGCTACGGCAGGCCCCGCAGCACAGGGGCGCGGCGCTCGCGTCGGCTCAGCCTTCGTAGCCGAGGCGGCGCAGCGTCTCAAGCCGCTCGGTCCACCGCGGCTCCACGCGGACCAGCACCTCGAGGTACACCCGGTGGTCGAGCATGACCTCCATCTGCGCGCGGGCGTTGGACGCCAGCAGCTTCATCATCTGGCCGCCCTTGCCCAGCAAGATGCCCCGCTGCGAGGCCCGCTCGACCCAGACCACCGCCTGGATGTGCGTGACGTCCGCGTGCTCGTCGAAGACCTCGATCTGCACCGCCACGCCGTAGGGGACCTCTTCGCGCGTGTTGTGGAACACCTGCTCCCGCAGCAGCTCCGCGCACAGAAAGCGCAGGCTGCGGTCGGTGAGCAGCTCCGCGTCGTAGAGCCGCGGGCCCACCGGGAGGGTCGGGCGAATCGCGGCGACCAGCGCGTCCAGGCCGTCGCTGGTCTTGGCGCTCACCGGCACCACGCCCATGCACCCCGGCACCGCGGAGAAGGTCGCCAGCATCGGCAGCAGCTGGGTCTTGCGCACCTTGTCGATCTTGTTGAGCACGAAGAGGAAGCGGTCGGTGTACTGCCGGACGCGGCGCAGGAGCTTGCGGTCGCGCCGGGCCAGCCGCCGCTCCGCCCCCTCGCCGTCCTCCGGGGCGTCGACGCCACGGGCGGGATCCATGCCGGCCTTCTTCCAGCCCATGCGGACCTTGTCGGCGTCGATGACCACCACCACCAGGTCCACCTGCTCCAGCGCCTCGATGGCCTGACCGACCATGGCGCGGTTCAACGGCGAGCGGGCCTCGTGAATGCCGGGGGTGTCGACGAAGACGATCTGGGTGTCCTCGGCCGTGTAGATGCCGCGGATCTGATCGCGGGTCGTCTGCGGCTTGGGGCTGGTGATCGCCAGCTTCTCGCCGAGGAGCGCGTTCATGAGCGTGGACTTGCCGACGTTGGGCTGCCCCACGATGGTGACCATGCCCGCGCGGCCGTCGGGGCCATGGGGAGGCAGGTGCGGGGCCGCCGGCGCCTCGGGGCCGGGATCGCCGAGCACCACGGGGCCGTCGAGCAGCGTGTCGTCGTCGGCGGGCTGGGCCTCGGCCGTCGGCGCGAGGGCGTCGGCCCCCACGTCGGGCGTCGCTGCTTCGGGCGTCGCTGCTTCGGGTGTTGTGACGGCGGGCGTGTGGGATTCGGGAGGCGTCGCGGGCTGCGTGGTCATGGTCGGCTCTACGATGAGGTGGTCTGCACACGCGAAGGCTCAGCGTGCGCGCGCGGTTCGCGCCGCGCGTGTGTGCGCCCTTCCGCGGCTGCGCGCAAGGGGATTCTGCGGAGAGGCTGGTTTTTGGCGCCTGCTCAGACCGCGGGCCGGGTCAGCACCACGGCGTAGAAGCCGTCGGGACCGATGGCCGGCAAGGGGTGGGTCGCCAGGTAGCCGGCGGAGGCGGGGCCGATGCGCTCCTCGGCGCTCACCGTCCAGCCCGGGAGGTCCTTCAGCAGCGCGTCCCGCACGTCCTCGTTCTCGGCTCGAAGCACGGAACAGGTGGCGTAGACGAGGCGGCCGCCGGGCTTGACGCGCGCCGCGGCGCGGAGCGCGATGACCATCTGCTGCGCAGGGAAGCGCTCGAGCCAGGTGGCGTCCAGGTGCCACCGCAGCTCCGGCGTGCGGCGGAGCGCCCCTGCCGAGCTGCACGGCGCGTCGACGAGCACGCAGTCGAACTCGCCGAGGTCGCTGTCGTTGCCAGCGTCCGGGTGGTGCTTGCGGACCTGCACCATGTCGGCCACGCCCGCGCGCCGCACGCGCCGCTTGCACTCGCCCAGCCTGCGCGGGTGGATGTCGAGCGCGACGATGCTGCCCTTGCCAGCCATGCTCGCCGCCAGGGCGAGGGTCTTGCCGCCCGCTCCCGCGCACCAGTCCGCCACCCGCTCACCGGGCTGCGCCGCCGCGAGCGCCGCCAGTCGCTGGCTGCCGGCGTCCTGCATCTCGAAGGTGCCGCTGTGAAAGAGCGGCGACGTGGTCAGCCGCGCCGTGCCCAGGCAGATCACAGCCGCCGGCTCGTCGGACGCAGGCAGCGCGCGAACCCCGTGCCGCTCGACCTCAGCGATCACCTGCGGCCGCAGGTCTCCCACCGGGTCGGGGCGCACCCGCAGCGTGGGCGGACCCTGCTGGCCCATGTAGTCCAGGAGCCGCGCGGTGTGGGGCTCGCCCAGCTGCTCGCGCAGCGCGCTGAGAAAGTCGGGCTGCACGCCCGCCGTGACCGCCGTCGCGCTGGCCTCCGGCAGCCGAGTCACCGCCGCCCGCGCCGCTCGCAGGGCCTTGCCCAAGGTCTTCCGCGGGAAGGGCAGGCGCTCCGCGAGGTCCTTGCGCCGGGCCAGCAGGCCGTCGAGCGCCGAGCGCTCGCCCGGGTCGCGGTGGCCCACGGGGTGGCCGCCTTCGTCGACATCGCACAGGGTCAGGCTGGCCAGCAGCAGCCCGTGGTGCGGGCGCAGCGCACGCGGGTCCGGGACCGCGTCGAGCGGCGCGCCGTCCAACACGTGGGCGGCCAGCTGCAGGCGACTCAGGTTGCGCAGCGCGTACCAGTGCAGTCGGCTCGAGGCTGCCCGCTCCTTGCTGCCGAGGTGTGGCCGCTCCGCGAGGACCCGCTCCAGCGCCTTGTTGGCGTAGCGCAGGCCACCGTCGAAGGTCGCCGCCAGCGAGGCCGCGAGCGCCTCGAGCCCGGGGGGCCGGAGGAAGAGCGGCGCCCCGGAGCGGGCCTGGGTGTCGCGCCACGCGGTGAGGTAGGTGTTCAGGCGGCCGAAGGCGCGCCCGCGGTGCGACACGCTGTGCTTCGCCGCTGCGTCCGCTTCGCCGAAGCTGCGCCCGAGCTCCGGGCTGAAGAAGACGGGATCGTAGCCAAAGCCACCCTCGCCCGTGCGCTCGTGGAGGATGTGGCCGTGGACCTCACCCAGAAAGGCGCGCCAGGCCAGCCCGTCTTCGGTGTGGCCACAGCCCGGCCCCTCGGCGGCCGGGCCGCACAGCACCAGCGCGCACACGAAGCGAGCGCGTCGGTCCGCAGGCTCGGTGGCGTCGCGGAGGTCGTGGAGCAGCTTGTCGATGTTGGCCTGATCGTCGCGCGGCTCCCCAGCGAAGCGCGCGCTGTGCACCCCCGGCGCGCCCGCGAGCGCGTCGACGGCCAGGCCGCTGTCGTCTGCCAACGCTGTGAGCCCGGTGAGTCGGGCGGCGCTCGCGGCCTTGAGCAGCGCGTTGCCGACGAAGTCCGGCGCGTCCTCGACCACCTCGGG
>JAUIAC010000758.1 GCA_030425545.1 bacterium
CGCTCCGGTCCAGCGCCGCCCGCAAGCGACGGCCGTCGGCCGCCTTGTCGGCCCCCGCCAGCTGCAGGTCGCCGCTCGCCTGCGCCAGCTGCTCGCGGGCCTCCTGCAAGGCCTGCAGCGCCCGGTCGATGCGCCGCTCGTCCACCGCCTGGCGCGCGCTCGACAGCGCCGCGCGGGCCTGCGCCAGGGGCTTGCTCCCGCGCATCGCCATGGTCTTCAGCCGCCTGGGTCGCACCTGATCTCGGGCGTCGTCGAGCAGCGCCTGCACCTGGGGCAGGGCCGTCGTCAGCCGTCGCGCCAGCTCGTCGGCCTCCGCCCGTCGCTGGGCCTCCGCGCTGGGCTCCACCTCCTGCCGGAGCGCGCGCTGGCCCCGACCCGCGTCAGCGATGCCCGCGCGCAGCTTGCGCACCAGCTTCTCCAGCGCCGCGTCCTCCTTCGAGCGCTCGTCTCGGGCCGCGGCCTTGAGCTCGTCGAGCGCGCCCTTGAGCTTGGCCTTGCTGGCCTTCAGCGCTGCGAGGGCCGCGCCGAACTCGCCCGCCCGCAGCTTCGCTCGCACCTCGCTCATGGCGTCGTCGTGGCGCGCAAGCTCGGCCTGCATGCCCCGTGGATCCGCCGCGTTGACGTGCTCCGGGGGCGCGATCTTCATCCGTCGCCGCGACGCCGCCTGCATCCGTCTGAGCCGGTCGGCGATCGCGTCCAGCAGCCGCTCGGCCTCGGCCTTGAGCGCGGCGTCGTCGGGCCGCTTCTGCAGCGCCTCCAGCACTTGCTGCAGCCGCTTCTCCAGCTGGGCCAGCGCCTTGGCGTCCCGCACCATGGCGGCGCGGTGCTCCGCGGCGCCCAAGGCCGCCATCTGCACCACGCTGCGCTCCTCGACGTCGACCACGACACCGTGCGCGCGCGTCAGCCGCAGCAGCCCGACCTTGGCCGCGCCGCCGGTGGCGTGGCGCTTCACCCGCTTGGCCGCCTTGGCCTCCTTGTCCAGCGCGCCGCCGATGCGTCGCTCGAGCTCGGCGAGATCGGCCGCGGTGCGCCCGCGGGCCAGCACGTCGCCCTCGAGTCGCCGCCGCAGCGCAGCCACGGCCTCGAGGTCGTGGGTCTCACTGGCGGCGAAGTGCTCGCGGCGCTCCGCCGCCTCCTTCACCGTCACTTGCGGCCGGTCGGGGCTGCCCTCGAGCCGATCCGCCAGCCGCGCGGTCCAGCGCAGGGCCAAGGCCGCCAAGGCCTGCAGCAGCCGCGCGTGGTGACGCTCGGCCGAGAACATGCGCAGGGTCGCGCGCGCCGAGCTGGCGCGGCCCCCCGCGGCGTTGTTGTCGGTCGCCTCCAGCCACACCGTCGCCAGCTCGCCCGGTCGCAGCTTCAGCGCGTCGACCGCCACCGACTCGCGGACGCCCACGCGCCGATCCCCCGGGTTGATCGCCACCGCTCGGCGTCGCACCTCGCCCGTGGGCAGCGCCACCGACAGGTAGACCTTGGCGAGCCCGATGTCGTCGCTGACCGTGCCCGCGACCACCACCTCGTCGCCGTCGCGGACCTCCACCTCGTCCCTCGGAGCGCTCAGCACCGCGGTCGGCGGCGCGTCTGGTCGCACGTTGACCGTGCGCCAGGTCCGCTCCTGCAGCGGGGCGCCGTCCGGCGCGGTGGCGACATAGCGGAACCGCAACGGCCCCTGCACCCGGCGCTGCCACACCACGCCGCCCTGGGTCTGGCGCAGGCTCACCACCTCCACCGCGGCGGCGGCCGGCGCTCCGCGGGCGCCCCCCGCCAGCGCCGCACCACCGCGCGTGCCCGCGCTCGGCGCCGGGGCGCGCTCGGCAGCCGAGGCCGGCGGCGCGGCGGCCGTGGGCCTCGTCTCGGCGATCTGTGTTCCTGCGCTCTCCGTCCTGGCGCTCTCCGTCCTGGCGATCTCGACGCGCAGGCCCACCAGCCCGCCCAGCGGCCGGGCCTGGACACGGAGCGCGCTCCCGCGCAACACCTCGATGTCGCTGTCGGACACGTCGATCACGCGGACCGCCGACGCGGCGTAGGGCGGCGGCGTGGCGTGCAGCCGCAGGTCTCCGACGAGCGTGCCGACCATGCGCGGACCGGGGGGCGGCGGCGCCGGCGCCTCGATCAGCTGCGCCCAGGTCTCCGGCGCCAGCTCCGCCGCGACGACATGGGCGGCGATCACCGCCAGCGTGGCCACCGCCAGCCGAGCGACGCCCAGGCCGCGCCGCCACACCGCCCGCTCGAGCAGGGGCAGCGCAGGCACGCCGGCGGCGA
>JAUIAC010000759.1 GCA_030425545.1 bacterium
GCAGCGTCACGGCGGGCAACGCCAGCCCGCTGACGGACGGCGCGGCCGCGGTGGTGGTCATGTCGGAGGCCAAGGCGCGCGAGCTGGGGGCCGAGATCCTCGGCATCTACCGGGGCTTCGTGGCCGCCGGCGTGGCGCCGGAGATCATGGGCATCGGCCCGGTGGCGGCGGTGCCGAAGCTGCTCGAGAAGACCGGCGTGTCGCTCGACGAGATCGATCACATCGAGCTCAACGAGGCCTTCGCCGCGCAGTCGCTGGCGGTCATCCGCGAGCTCGGGCTCGACACCGCCAAGGTGAACCCCTACGGCGGCGCCATCGCCCTGGGCCACCCCCTCGGCGCGACCGGCGCGAAGCTGACGGCTACGGTGCTGCACAGCCTCAAGCGCACGGGCGGACGCTACGGCGTGGTGACCATGTGTGTGGGCGGCGGCATGGGCGCCGCGGGCCTCTTCGAGCGGCCCCAGGGGTGAGCTGAGACCCAGGACTGACGTCGCCTCCGGGTGACTTCGACACACGACGCGCGCCCGTTGCCGCTCCCGGCAGCGGGCGCGCTGCGTTTGGGTGGCTCGCCGCAGGACGACGCAGCGAGCCGCTACCAGGCGCGCAAGACGGCCAGGAAGCGCTCGAGCAGATCCAAGCGCGCGGCGTGGCGATCGGTGGCGTCGATGACCGGCACGCCCATGGCCTCGGCGATCTGCCGGTAGAGCGGCAGCACGGACTCGAAGCGCTGCAGCCCGACAAAATCTGCGTTCTGGACCTTGTCTTTGACCGCCTGGAGCTCGGCGTCCACGGCCGGGGTCAGGGTGTCGCGGCGCGCCAGCTCGCCCACCAGGGCGTCGACCAGGGCGCCACGGGCCATGCGCTTGCCGAAGGTCTTGGCCTGCTTGTCCCGGTCCGCGTAGAGGATGGCCTGGAACACCAGCACGTTGCGCTCGGCGAGCAGGGCCTCGTAGCGCGCGTTCTCGGCGGCCATGCGGGCGCAACGCTCGGGCGTGTGCTCGCCCACGTAGACGAAGTCGCCGGGCTGGTAGCGGTCCTTGATCAAGATCTCGCGCGGCCCGGGCATGCCGCGCGTCACGTGCCGGGCCAGCCACGTGGGCAGGCCGAAGGGCGCGCCCGCGTCGGCGGCCATGGCGGCCTTGTCGGCGTCCGTGGGCGCCTTGAAGATCTCCGTGCGCGTCCGCCACACGGGCCCGGCCGCGTCCGCGAAGGCCGGCAGCGCCCGCAGGTCGTCCTCGGCCGCCAGCAGGGCCGCTGGCACGTACTTGGAGCTCGAGGTCTTGCCCGCGCCGTCCGGACCGTCGTACTGCAGCACGACGCCGCTCGGCGCCCGTCCTGCGGCGTGCAGCGCGGTCCAGGCGTCGCGAATCTGGGCCTGCAGCGCGCCGATCTCGGCCAGCTCGGCGTCGTCTTCGGCCTGGTCCTCCTCGTCCTTGCCGGTCGCGACGAAGGCCTTGAAGGTGTCGAAGGTCACGGGGATGTGAGGCACCGCGCTGCCCGCGCCCGCCGCCTGCAGCGCCGCCTGGGCGCGCTCGAGCGTGTCGCCGAAGGCGTCGACGATGTCGTCCCACGCCGCCTGGCCGATCACCGAGCCGGCGACATAGGTGCCGGCCGCGCCGGCGGTCAGCGGGCCTTCGGCGGCAGGGGTGCGCTTGCCCTTCTTCTTGCCGCGCGTGGCCACCGCCACCTCGGCGGCGCGGATGCTGCCGAGCTGCAGCAAGCGCACGCCGACCCGCTCGCCGTCTCCCTCGAAGGCCAGGCAGCCCGCCTGGGCCTCCAGCTCGGGCGCGCGCCGCAGCCCGAGTCCGTGGAGCGCCTCGGTCACCCCCACCGCCGTCAACCTGCCCGCCACCTCGGCCTCGTGCAGCGCGCGCGCCACCGCCCGCCAGGTCAGCGGCACCGTGTCGCCCCCGGTCGGCGCGGCGAGCCCGGTCAGGTCGTCGCTCGCGCCCGGCCCCTCACCCTCCGCGGCGGCCGCCAGCGCCACCGCGTCGGGCGTCGCGCCCGCGGCGAGCTGAGCGCGGAGCCAGCGCCGCGTCAGCGCGTCGCCCTCGTCGACGTCGTCGTCGCCGTCGGCCAGGTCGCTCAGGTCGGCCAACAGGCGAAAGAGCTTCAACAGGTCCTTGTCAGACGTGGGGAACCGAAAGAGGCGTCGCTTGGCCATGGTCTGCTCCTGGGGCGACCGCAGGCTACGCCGCGTAACCAAGAGGGCCCCCGCAGCGTCTATACCCCGGAGACCGCGCCCACCACCAACC
>JAUIAC010000760.1 GCA_030425545.1 bacterium
GACCGGCTGCTCACCCGTGACGGCGCGCCGCAGCGGGCCGAGCTCTGGTTGGAGGGCCCCGAGCCGCTGCTGGCGCAGACCTGGCTCTCCGGCGCGGTCGCAGACGGGGTCGCGGTGCGCGGCGACGTGCACCAGCTCGCGGCGGTGCTGCGCTGTCTGGGGGGCCCTGCCAAGGCGCCGTGAGCAGCCGGAAACCCCGCGAAAGTGCTTGACGGTGTCAGGGCGTCCCGGCAGGTTGCGACCCCCGCGCGCCAGGGGGCTCGACAGGCCGCCGCGTGTGGGCTCGGTGCCGCGTCCCCAGGGCGCTGGCCCACCCCCTCGACCTCGCCGCGCTGGACCACCGGCGCGACCCCGGAGCCCGCATGTTCACGATGCTGTTGCGCGACATCCCTTCCGCTCACTACGAGCACACCGCCACCCGCCTGCAGGACGGCGGCGTCCTGGTCACCGGCGGCCTCAACAGCGAGTCCGAGACCCACGACGCCTGCGCCCGCTGGCAGGGCGACAGCTGGCGCCCCGCCGCGCCGCTGCCCGCCGCGAGCCGACGCCACACAGCGACCCTGCTCCCCTCGGGGCACGTGCTCGTGGTCGGCGTCGGCGAGCGTGTCGGCAGCGCCGCGCTCTACGATCCCAAGGCCGACGCCTGGCACCCTGTCGCCGCGCCCGAGACGCCGCGGGTCGAGCACGCCGCCGCCCTCCTGCCCAACGGACAGGTCTTGATCTGCGGCGGGCGTGACAGCGAGGACCTCGCCGACGCCGAGGGCGCCGACCGCCGCGACGTGGCCGTGCTCAGCGACAGCGAGATCTTCGACCCGGAGACGGTGTCGTGGTCTCCCGGACCGGCGCTGACGACCCCGCGGCGCAAGCACGCGCTGCTGACCTTGAACGACGGCACCCTGCTGGCCGTGGGCGGCAAGGCGTCGACCGCCGCCGGGACGAAGAAGCGGCTCACCAGCGCCGAGCGGCTCGACCCGGGCGCCGAGACGTGGCGCAAGGCCGGGCGCACCGACACCCCAGAGCGGGACCTGCTGGTGCTCAGCGACGGCCGCGTGCTCGGCTACGACGGCCACCTCTACAGCCCCGACGACAACACGTGGGCGTCCGTGGAGCCGGGCTTCCGCGGTGGCGGACCCCTGCTGCAGCTCGCCGACGGCCGCGTCGCCTGCTTCGGCCTCCGCGGCGACGAGCTCTTCGACCTCGACACGGGCACGTGGACACCGGTGGGCGAGCCGCAGCGGCTCATGCGCCGCGGGCACCACATGTTCCTCCTGGCGGAGGACCGCGCGCTGCTGGTGGGCGGGTCTCCGGGACGCCGCAAGGGCCTGCCGCTCTCCGCGGTGATCGACATCGACCTGGACCCCGACGCGGTGCTGCCGCCCGACGACGCCGAAGAGGTCACGGGCGCGGAGGCGCTGCTCAACATGCTGGTGGAGAACAACAAGCTCGAGCTCGAAGAGGGCCACGCCGTCGACGAGCTGGTGCCGCGGGTCGACCGCATCTTGCGCTACTGCGACACGGCGGGGGCGAAGGCGCAGGCCATGAGCCGCTACCTGCTCGACGCGGAGCCCGTCTTCGACCTCTACCTGGAAGATCGCGAGCTGCGGAAGCTGCTCCAGCAGTGGTGAGCCCAGCGCCGGCCGCACCCGCCGCCAAGAAGCGCCAGCTCAAGTGGCGCATGGCCGGGCTCGCGCTGGTCTTGGGCGGCGGCTTCGTCGTCGCCTGGCAGGCCGGCTGGCTGAGCGGCGTCGACAAGGAGAGCATCCGCGACGTGGTCCGCGGCGCCGGCGCCTGGGGTGTCGTGGTGTTCACCGCGCTCTTCGCCCTGGCCGAGCTGGTGCACGTGCCCGGCGCGCTCTTCGTGGGCGCCGCGCAGCTCTTGTGGGGGCCCTGGCTGGGCGCCCTGGTGGGCTGGTTCGGCTGCGTGGTGTCGGTGACGGTGAGCTTCTGGGTGGTCCGCGGCGTCGGCGGGCGAGCGCTGACCGAGATCGACAAGCCGTGGATGCACAAGGCGCTGGCCTGGCTCGAGCGCGCGCCCTTGCGCACCATCGTCGTGCTGCGGGCGGTGTTCTGGGTGGCGCCGCCGCTGAACTATCTGCTGGCCCTGAGCAGCGTGCGCTTTCGCGACTACTTCATCGGCTCCGCGGTCGGGCTGGTGCCTGCCGTGGTGATGATCGCCTTCGTGCTCGACTGGTTCATGGGCTGAGCGGCGGGCGTCGCCCCGAGGGACCTCGCTGCCGCCCCCGCCCTACTCC
>JAUIAC010000761.1 GCA_030425545.1 bacterium
GGTCCTTGTCGGCGGCCTGCGGCACACACGCCTCTTTCTCGCCGCAGGTCTTGATCGCGTCGCCGACGGTGCCGTCCTTGGCGCAGTCGTGGATGACCTTGCCGACGCAGTGATGACCAAAGGGCACGCAGACCTTGCCGGTGTCGCCGCCGCCCGAGGTGTCGCCCCCGCCCGTGTCGGTGGTGTCTGCGGCGCCGCTGTCGCCCTGCCCGGTGTCTTCGCTCGAGTCGGCGACCGCGTCTTGCTCTGTGGCGTCCCCAGGGCCCGTGTCGGCGCTGCCAGTGTCTTTCGGCCCGGCGTCGAAGGTGCCGCCGCCGCTGTCCGGCGTGTTGTCCGGTGGCGAGCAGGCCGCCAGCGCGAGGCACGCGGCGGCGGCCAGCAGCCACGCGTGGCGGTGGAGCGGCTTCGTGGCTACAGGGGCGGAGAGCGAGGGGGATCGCGAGGGAGCTGTCATCGGGGCGCCGTCCGGGCTGCGAGGGCACGCCAGCAGGGGAGCTCGCGTCGCCGCTCGGGTGGAGTCCGTGGAGTGTAGCGGAGCCCCGGTCCCCCCGCCACGCGGGCTCAGACACCTTCTGTCGCATCGGCGCTCGCGGCGCTTGGCGGCGCCGCCGCCCGGGTCAAAAGCCTTCGTCGGGCCTCAAGAAGCGAAAGCAGCCGCGCGGCAGGTCGCCGAGCCGCACGCGACCCACGCGCACCCGCTGCAGCGTCACCACCTCGAGCCCGACCAGCACGCACATGCGGCGAATCTGCCGCTTGCGCCCCTCGCGCAGCACGAAGCGCAGCCGGTCGCCGCCCATGCGCTCGACCTTGGCGGGCAGCAGCTGCCGCCCGTCGAGCTGCAGCCCGTGGCGCAGGCGCTCGAGCGCGCGTTGGTCCACGCGTCCCTGCACGCGCACCACGTACTCCTTGTCCACCCGTCGCTCAGGTCCCACGAGGGTGCGCGCCACCACGCCGTCTTCGGTGAGCACCAAGAGCCCCGTGGAGTCGATGTCGAGCCGCCCGGCCGGCGCCAGCCCGCGCCACCAGTCTCGCGGCGGCGCGCCTCGCCCCCAGGGTCGCCATGGCGCGTGGGGGTCGAGGTTCTCGAGGCGCACCAGCTCGGCGGCGGCGCGGTAGCCGTCCTCTGGCTGGCCGCTGACCCAGCCCGGCGGCTTGTTCAAGATCACGGTCACCTTGCGCGCCTGCACCTGACTGGCCTCGCGGCTGAGGGCCACCTGCTGGTCCTCACGCACGCGGACCCCGAGCTCGCTCACCGTCTCGCCGTCCACCTGCACCTGGCCGGCGGCGATGTAGCGGTCGGCCTCGCGCCGCGAGCACAGCCCCAGCTGGGCCATGCGCTTGTTGAGGCGAATGGTGGGTTGTTCCGTCATGTCGGGCTCCTGCGACGCCGCTCGCGCGCCGGCCGGGTGCGGCGCGGGCGTCGATGGCGCGCACTCTAGCAAAGTGCGGCGGCTGTGACGGGCGAGGCCGCGTCGCGCGGCGGGCGGCGGGCGTCGGCCGGCGGGCAGCGCCCGGGGGCATCGCCCGCCAGGTCAAGGCGACCCGGCGGGCATGACCTGCACCGGCGTGCCTCGCGGCCCCTGCTCCAGACGACCGAGGGCCGGCAGGGCTGCTGGCGCGGCCCCCACCGCGACGGCGAAGCTGGTCGTGCCGGAGCGCGGCTGCTGCGCGGCGGCCCACGCCACGTCGACGACCAGGTAGCCCCGCGCCTGGGCGGGACCGGTCACCGTCACCAGTCGCTGCTGCACCCGGCCGGACCGCGCGATGTCGAGCGTCTGCGGCCCGCCGCCCTGCACGACGACGCCGCGCACGCCGCGGAGCGTGGTCGTCAGGCTCGACACGCCAGCGTCCGCGGTGATCGCCACCCGCACCTGCGTGGCCCGCCCCGCCACCACGGAGGTCAGCGGAGACGTCGCCACGTGCACCGGCGCGCGGCCGTCGGTGGCGAGCCTGTGGTTGGCCAACCCTGGGCGGACGGCAACTGGGCGGACGGCAACTGGGCGGACGGCAACTGGGCGGACGGCAACTGGGCGGACGGCAACTGGGCTGGCGCCCCCGTGGCGGCCGGCAACCGCAGTCGGCTGCGTCGGCGCCCGGTCGCGGGGCGCGGTCGCCGACGCCGCGACGGCAGGGTGAGGCCGCGGGTCACTGCACGCACACACCGAGAACGCGCACGTCGCCCACACCAGCGCGCGCGTCGCCGGCGGCCAGGAGCGCGCCCGTCGCGCGTCGGACAGCCCAACCCAACC
>JAUIAC010000762.1 GCA_030425545.1 bacterium
ACCGCGCGCGAGCGCTTTGTCGCGGCCGGCGCCCTGCACGGCGAGGCCACCGCGCTGGCGGAGCTCGGCGCGCTCTACGACCGGCTGGAGCGAGCGGAGGAGGCGAGCGAGCTGCTGCGGCGCGCCGTGAGCATCTTCCGGGCCTTCGGCGACCGCCGACGTCACGCGGAGACGCTGCTCAGCCTGGCGCGGCTCTCGCGGGGCGAGGGCGACTTCGACGCCGCCCGGAGCTGCTGTGTGGAGGCCGAGGCGCTCGCGGCGCAGCATGGTGACGAAGCGCTGCGGGCCCGCGCTGCGCAGGAGATGCAGGGCTTGGACGGCGCCGGGGGCGGCAGCCGCATGCCGCGCCGCGACTCCTGGGTCGTCGCCGCGGGTGAGCCGCGCTCTTAGGAGCCTGTAGCGCGGCCCGTACCAGAGGAGATCGAATCGTTGGTGAAGCGATCCTTGCCGGTGTGCGTTGGGGTGGATAAGGTCGCCGCCGCGCGCCGAATTTCGCGCCGCACGAGCGTCGCCACCACCTGACGGAGTACCCGCATGAAGCGCCTGACCCTGGCCCTGACCCTGTCCCTCGCCACCGTGTTGGCCCCCCTGGCCGCCACCGCAGCGCCGGCGAACAAGACCCTGTGCGTCTTCGATCCCTCCGGCGCGCACGGCGACATCTTCAAGTTCGCCAAGAGCTACCAGACCGCCGCCCTCGGCTGGGGCGTGCGCTTCGACCTCAAGGCGCAGACCAACGAAGTGGTGGCCACGGCCGACTTCAAGGCCGGCAAGTGCGACGCGGTCCTGCTCACGAGCCTGCGCACCCGGCAGTTCGTCAAGTCCACCGGCTCGCTCGAGGCCATCGGCGCGCTGCCCAGCTACAAGATGCTGCGCACCGTCATCCGCGTGCTCGCCAGCCCCAAGGCCGTCAAGCTGGTGACCAAGGGCGAGTTCGAGACCGTGGGCATCCTGCCGGGCGGGGCCGTGTACCTGATGCTGCGTGACCGCAAGGTCAGCACCATGGCCAAGCTCTCGGGCAAGCGCATCGCGACGCTGATCCACGACAAGCCGGCCCGCGTCATGGTCGACGTGGTGGGCGCCTCCATGGTCCCCGCCGAGGTCGGCACCTTCGCCGGCATCTTCAACAACGGCCGCGCTGACGCCTGCTACGCCCCGGCCACCGCGGTGAAGCCGCTGGAGCTCACCAAGGGCATGCAGCGGGGCGGCGGTGTCGTTCGCTTTCCCCTCGCGCAGCTGACCTTCCAGGTCATCACCCGGACGAAGTCGATGCCCGAGGGCTTCGGCCTCAAGTCGCGCAAGTGGGTCGCCGGACAGTTCAACGCCGGCCTCAAGATGGCGAAGAAGGCGGAGCGCGCCATCCCCAAGAAGCTCTGGATCGACATCGACGCCGCGTCCATCCCCGCCTACTACGCGAAGTTCGCCGAGGTGCGGAAGCGCCTGCGCAAGAAGGGTGTGTACGACGGCCGCGTGCTGCGTCTGATGACCAAGGTCCGCTGCCGCTCCGACAAGACGCTCCCCGGCTGCTGAGCGCCCCATGGCGGCGTCACCGCCGCACCGGTTCACAAGCGACGCGCCGCGGGCCACCATGCGACCCGCGGCGCGTCGCCGTTTTGGCTGCCTTCAGGAGAACGCTCATGGTGCACACCTCGACTCGACTCACGTTGGCGCTGCTGCTCGCGACCCTGCCGGCGCTCTCGGGCTGCAGCGGCTTCATCTACAGCCAGACCGGCTCGACCCTCTCGGGCTACGCCAAGACGCACATGGTGCCGTGGCTCATGTCCCGTGAAGACGTGGGGCTCGCCTGCAGCACGGGGTCCGCTGTCGGCCCGCTGATCGGCTCCTTCGAGCGCGTGGTGGACACGCCCGACCTGGCGATGCTGGTGTCGTGGGTGGGCGCCGGCATGTGCGCCGAGGCGTCGGCGTGGGAGGCCGAACTGGCGTCGCTGCGTGCGGTGAAGGCGGGCAACGCGAGCGCGTCGAAGGACGCGCGCATGGTCGAGGAGCGCTACCACCGCGTGGCGGCGATGCGCTTTCACGTCGCGTGGCAGCGGGCGCAGCACCACTTTGTCGGCAAGGGCGACGACCCCAAGGCCAAGCTGGGCGGCAAGACCTGCCCCGAAGTCGAGCCCGAGGAAGAGGTGTACCTGCTGCTGGGCGCCGCGTCCGGGCTGCTGGCCGTGCTGCACGACCGGGCCTCCGGGGGCGCCGCCAACGTGGACACGAGCATCCTGCCGGCCGCCGCACGAA
>JAUIAC010000763.1 GCA_030425545.1 bacterium
TTGTCGGCGGCGCCGCAGCGCATGTCGCTGCGCGGCGCGGAGCGGCTGCCGCTCTGGCCCCACGCGCCGCTGGAGCTGCGCATCTACGCCGGCGCCGACCGCGGGGCGGCGCTCGCGGCCGCGCGGGCCGACACCCCCGTGGCGCTGGCCGAAGCGGGCCCCGCGCGTCTCGTGCTTACGGGTACCGACGCCGAGCTGCCCGAGCTCCGCGCCAAGGCCCTGCGCGCCCTCGACACCGGCCTGCCGCTCCCCGCCGGCGCCGCGTTCCAGCCCGTCGCGCTCGCGGGAGACCACGCGACCGGCCCGGGCGAGGTGGCGTCGGTGTTCACCGGCGCCGCGGCCGGCTACGTCGGCATGGGCGTCGAGCTCACCTTCGCCTTCCCGCAGCTGGTGCGCGCCCTGGCCGACCGGGCCTCCGGCCTGCTCGACGCGACGCGCTGGGCCTTTCGCGGCGGCGAGCGCCACCCGCTCGACCAGCTCTGGGGCACGACCTACCTGTGCCAGCTGCACACCGCGCTGCTGCGCGACCTGGCCGGGCTCACCCCCGACGCCACGCTGGGCTACTCCAGCGGTGAGACCAACGCGCTCTTCGCCTATGGCGCCTGGACCGACTTCGACGCGATGATGCGCGAGTCCCGCTCGCAGCCCCTGCTCACCCGCGACCTGGCCGGGCCCTTCGCCGCCTGTCGCGAGGCGTGGGACGCCCCTGAGGGCACCTGGCAGGCCTACACCGTGGTCGCGCCGGTGGACGACGTGCAGGACGCCGTGGCCATGGAGAGCCACGCCCACGTGACCATCGTCAACACCGAGGGGGAGTGCGTCATCGGCGGGGAGTCGCAGGCGGTGGCCCGCGTGGTCGACGCCATCGGCCGCGAGCGCTGCTTCGCCATGGACTACCCCATGGCCGCACACTGCCCCGAGATCGAGGGCGTGCGCGAGGCCTGGTGGGCCATGCACCACCGCGAGACCACGCCCGACGTCGGGGTGCGCTACTACTCCAACGGCTTCGGCCGGGCCTTCGATCTCAGCGCCGACGAGGCGGCCGAGGGCATCACCAACCAGGCGGTGGCCACGCTCGACCTGCCGCGCACCGTCCGCCAGATGTGGGACGACGGCGTGCGGGTGTTCATCGAGCACGGGCCGCGCAACGCCTGCTCCGCGTGGATCGGCCGCATCCTCGGCGACCGACCGCACACCACGGTGGCCCTCGATCGGTCGGGCCGCGACGGGGTCCGGCAGGCCGCCCAGGCGCTGGCCGAGCTGGTGGCCGCTGGCGTGCCCTGCGACCCAGCGCCCTTCTTTGCTCACCTCGCTGACGCGGCCCAGGTGCGGCCACGCCCGCAGGTGCCGCTGCGCTTCCCCGCGCACGCCTCGCCCGTGCGCTTCGCGCCCTTCGTCGCCGCCGCCGAGCCCCCAGCCACGCGCGTCGCGCCCGCCCCGCGCCCCGCGGCGTCGCCAGCGCCCGTCACGCCGCGCCCGTCCGCCCAGCCGCTGCGCCCCGCGCGCCCCGAGACCGACATGTCGATGCCGCCAGCCCCACCGCTCCCCTCGATGCTGGCCGAGCTGCTCGCCCGGCCGGCGGGCCAGGCGCAGCCCTGGCCGACCGACGTGTGGACCATGCCTTCCCCGCGCTCGCGCGCTGCCTCGTCCGTTGCGCCGGCCTCCCTCGCCGCACCCGCCTCGCCCGCCGCGCCGGCGTCGCTCGCCGCGCCGGCGTCGCTCGCCGCACCGGCCTCGCTCGCCGCGCCGGCCTCGCTTGCGGCTGGGAGCGCCGCCGCGACCAACCCACCGACGCCGTCGACGGCCGTCCCCCCGCGGCGTCCGCTCGGTGCGCCGGCGCACCGCGTCGCACCCGTGGCGCCGCAGCTGGCCCTGGGCCCCGCCGCGACGCTCCTGGCCTTCCAGCGTCAGGTGGCCGAGACCCATCAGCGCATGCTGAACGAGCAAGCCGCGATCCACGCTCAGTTCCTGGCGCTGCGTCAGCGCGCGCTGGGGCTCCTGCTCGACCCGACCGCGCCGGCCCGGCTGCCGCTTCCCGGCGCCGTGCTCCCGCAGCCCACGCCGCCTGCCCAACCCGCGCCGCCTGCCGCAGCGGCCGTGCCCGGGCTCACGCCAGCGGCCCCGCGCGCGCTGGCTCACCCGGTCGCGCCTGGGCGGTCGACGCCCCATTCGCCAGCACCCCAACCGCCAGCGCCCCAGCCGCCAGCGCCCCAGCCGCCAGCACTGCAGCCGCCCCCACGCAC
>JAUIAC010000764.1 GCA_030425545.1 bacterium
GGGGTCTCGCTCGAGCCGTGGCCGTGCGTGGGCATCTGCGGGTCCACCGTGACGGTGGCGCCGAGCAGCGGCGCGCCCTCGGGGTCTTTGGCGGCCACCGTCAGCGTGTTCTGCCCCACCTGGGCAGCCGCCGTGCCGAAGGTCGCGCTGACCTGCAGCGTGCCCAGGTCTTCGGCAGGAGCCGCTTCGCTCCCGCACGCGCTGACGGCGCTGGCGAGCGCCACCACGAGGGCGGCGGCGGCGAGAGGCCAGGGCGGGCGGCTGGGCACGGGCATGGTCGACCTCGGCAGGGGACGGCGGCGCCCCGGCGTCTGTAGCTAAGCCGGTCGCCAGGGCGCGGCGGTGTGGCAATTCGTCGCAGCGGCCCCAGATCAGCGGCGCCCCGCGCCCGCTCCGCCTACACTGGCCGCGCGTCTGCCGGCGCTGTCTCGCTGCCCCGCCGGTCGCCCAGGCGCGCCGTGGAGTCTCGCCATGCCCACCCGTCCGCCCACCACGCACGTCGACGCCCGCCGCTTCGCGTGGCTGCGGTGGGTCAACCTGGCGTTGGCCGCGGGCACCGTGGTGTTGATGGTCGTGGGCTTCTCCGTGGCGCTCCCCGAGGCACGCGTGGGCCTGCTGCTGGGCGCGGCGGCGCTGACCAACGTGGCGCTGCACGGCTTCGCCCGCCGGCGCCCCTGGGTCCACGAGGCGGTCGTGGGCGGGCTGCTGCTGGTGGACGTGGGGGTGTTCACGGCGCTGCTGCACCTCACCGGCGGCAGCTTCAACCCCTTCTCCCTGCTCTACGTGCTCTACGTGGTGGTGGCCGCCGTGAGCCTGCGGCCGCGGTGGATCGCGACCGTGGCCCTGGCCACCGTCGCTGGCTTCGGGCTGCTCTTCGCGCTCGAGCAGTCCCCGGGGCCGCCGAGCGGCGGCGGGCACGCAGGGCACGCGGGGCACGCAGGGCACGCGGGGCACGCAGGGCAGGCAGGGCACAGCGGCAGCGACGGCGGCATGAGCCTCCACCTCTACGGCATGTGGCTGGCCTCGGGCGTGGCGGCGGCCTTCATCGGCGCCATCGTCTACGGCCAGCGCCAGGCGCTCGCTCAGCGCGACGCCCAGCTGCGGGCCGAGCGGGCCCGGCTGGAGCGGGCCGAGCGGCTGGCCTCCCTGGCGACGCTGGCCGCGGGCGCCGCCCACGAGCTGTCGACCCCGCTGTCGACCATCGCCGTGGTCGCCGCGGAGCTCGAAGACATCCTGGACGCGCCCGAGCTCGGCGAGGCGCGCGAGGACGCGGCCTTGATCCGGGCGCAGGTGCAGCGCTGCCACAGCGTGCTCGAGCAGCTCAGCGCCGACGCCGGCGCCCACGCGGGCGAGGCCTCGGTGGCCCTGAGCGCGGCGCAGGTGGTGCAGCACGCGCTGCGCTCTCAGCCCGACGCGTCGCGTGTGGTGGTCTCGATCGCCCCCGACCTGCCGACGCTGTCGCTGCCGCCGCGGGTGGTGGCGCGGGCCCTGCGCAGCCTGGTCGACAACGCGCTCCGCGCCGACCCCACGGGCACCCCGGAGCTCACCGCCAGCGCCGCCGGAGCGGGCTGGGCGCTGAGGGTGTGCGACCGCGGCGCCGGCATGAACGCCGAGACCCGCCGCCGCGCGCTGGAGCCCTTCTTCACCACCCGCGCCGTCGGCGAGGGCATGGGCCTCGGGCTCTACCTGGCCCATGAGGTGGCCCAGGGGCTCGGCGGCAGCCTGTCGCTCGACCCTCGGGACGGCGGCGGCACCATCGCCACCCTCAGCCTGCGAGGGCACGACGCATGAACGACACCCGCAAGCCGCGCGCGCCGAACGCGCCCCTGGTGACGCCCCCCGTGACGCCTCTGGGCGACGCGCGGCGGCCCACCGCCATCCCCAGCGTCGCGGGGCTGCACCTGTTGCTGGTCGACGACGACGACGTGCTGCGGGAGCGCATGGCCCGCGCCCTGCGCCGCCGCGGGCTGCGGGTCGACACCGCGCCAGGCGTGGTCGCGGCCACCGCGCTGGCCAAGGCCGCGCCCCCGGACCTCGCGCTGGTGGACCTGCGCATGCCCGACGGCCACGGGCTCGACCTGCTGCGCACGCTGCTGGCCTTGCGCGCCGACACGCGCGTGGTGCTGCTCACGGGCTACGGCAGCATCGCCACGGCGGTCGACGCCGTGCGGGCGGGCGCCTGGCACTACCTGCCCAAGCCCGCCGACGCGGGTGAAGTGGTCGCGGCCTTCCTCCGCGACCC
>JAUIAC010000765.1 GCA_030425545.1 bacterium
CGACGATGTTGCGTGCGCGCTCACCCGGCGCGGACATGTGCGAACCGAACGCGGACGCGATGTCGTCGCTCTCCACGTCATGAGCGCCGCCGAGGGAGCGGACCCAGGCTTTCGCGTCGGCTAGGGAGTCCCAGCCACACCACATGGCACCGCTCTTCATGGGGTTGCATCCTTCGTACCACCAGAACAAAGCCGACGAGCCCAGGCGCGCCCTCCGCGAAATGGTCCCGATGTTCACCCCGCCGCGCGTCAACGCGTAGACCTGTGCGCCGTTGCGCTGCTCGCCCTTCACGGCTTCGAGGTAGAGTTCTGGTTTGCTCATGGCTTGCGTCTCCTGTCGCGCTCGCGGCGCTTGTGGTGCTTACACCGCCGAAGCCCCCAGGACGGACCTTGGGGGCTGGGCGGAGCGGTGGCGTCCGCTACTCGGCGACGGGCACCAGCACGGCCTCCCCGGTCTCGCGGTCGAACCACTCGCCGCCGTCGCAGTAGAGGTCCACGCGCCCGCCGAAGCAGGCCTCGCACATGGCCTGAAAGTCCTCGACGCTGTCGTAGCGGTTGTTGGGGCTGTTGTCGTAGCGGTCGCTGGTGCAGGTGTAGGCGTTCATGGTCTCTCTCCGGTTGCGCTCTCGGCGCGTTTGGTGTTGCTCCCTCTTGGCACAAACAGTTCTAGTCTAGCGACACGCTCGCGTCAACACTTTCCGACAAGAAAGTTTGCGTGCGGTGAAAGAAACTAGGCTGAACGTGACACTGCGGGGAGGTCACGGCATAGACCAATGCTTGTGATCCTGCCGAGACAGCGACCAGTTTGGGTGCTTCGCAAGCCATCGCAGGCACCGTCGCAGGCTCTCCGGGTCTTCGCGCTTGCCGTCCCAATGCGGCTGAACGTAGCGGTACATGAAGTCAGTCTGATCGTCGGGGTACTCAGCAAGGAAGGCGTCAAAGTCCATGCCGCCGAGCTCGTCCACGAGCTTGATCTCGGAGCCGTACTTCTGCGCGAGCGGGTAGCCGCCGTGGTAGGACACCGACAGCCAGTCCACCGGAGGCACGACCCGGTGTTTGCCTGACGTGGCTACAGCTGTGCTCCAGCCTTCCGCCTTGAGCGCGCCGAGAAGCGGGCGCAGGTCGCGATCAGCGGGTTCGCCGCCCGTGATCCACACCCACCCATCTCGGTTGACCGGCATGACGGCGCGAACCTCCGCAATAATCTGCTCAAGGTCGAGCATTCGATCTTTGGTGTAGTCCGTGTCGCAGGTTGGGCACCCAACACTGCACCCTGCGAGACGCAGGAACGCCATCTGGAACCCACGCAAGTGGGCTTCGCCCTGAAGTGACCAGAAGATGCCGTGCGGCGCGATTGCGTACCTCATGCCGTCCCCCTTTCGCGGCATGCCTCACACTGAGCGCATCCGCGACCGTCCCTCTGCGGGTAGTAACAGGACCATGTGGCGCCGAAGATGCGGCCCAAGCCCGCGCGAATGACCCGCTTGCTCGTGAGCAGGAGCGGCGCGTCTACGCGTACGGGCAACTCCGACGCCGAGAGCATCGTGTTGAAGGCGCGAATGAATTCAGGGCGACAGTCGGGGAACAGGCGGGCATCCGCCGCGCAACACCCGATCTCCACCGTGTCCGCGCCATGTGCGGCGGCGAAGTTGACCGCGTAGGACAACAACAGCGCGTTGCGTCCGGGCACGACCGGAGAGCGACCCTTGACCATCAGGCCGCCCATCAGCAGCGCGCGGCGAGTTAGAGGCAGCCCGAGATGCTTTGCGATCCGCTGTGCCGCCATCCACTCGCGCTCGGCGTGGTTTTGGTTGTAGTGAACGAACAACAGGCGCGTATCTTGCCCCGTGTCTTTCGCCGTCTTGGCGAGCAGCGAGGAGTCCATCCCCCCGGAAAAAAGGATCACTTTCAAAGCAAACTCCCTTGGGTAGAGGCGGAACGCAGCTGCCGCCGCTCCCGCTGGTAACGCTTGACCACAATGTCCAAGCACTCGGCGTAGGTGAGGTGCGATGTGTCGGGCAGCGTCCTCAGGCGCATTCCGTCTCTCCACCAGTTCGTTGAGTCGACGCTGTCAAGACGCCGCTCGTCCCGGTACAGGCGCAATGCCCAGCCGTGGACGTGCAGATCGTCCGGGATGCGCGCAAGCGTGCGCTGCAACCAGTCGCGTTTGCTCTGGCGTGGCGGCAGTAGACCGATTCCGATCCAGCCGCGCCCCTGCTCCCTCGCAATGG
>JAUIAC010000766.1 GCA_030425545.1 bacterium
CGCAGCACACGAAGCGTCGAAGAGAACGCAACGGGCCGCGGGCATCGGCTCGGGGGCTGGGCTTGTGTTCGGTACATGCCGGCTCTCGGTGGGGTGCGCACGCTACCGGATCCGACGCGCTGCGTCATCGCGGAATCGCGCCCGATCCCCCTCAGGAGGGCGTCGTGCGCCGGCGTCGCGGACCGGTGGCGGGGGCCGGGAGCGGACCGCTCAGCGCCAGCCCTCAGCCACCGCTGCGCGCCCCACGGAGGGCGGGCGGAGCGGACACGCGCGCCCGAAAGCGTGACGACACGCGCTCGCCCCTTGACCCGCGGCGCTGGCTTCGCAACAACCCTGGGCCCTCGAGATCCCCGCGATCTGGCCAGGAGGCCGCCGTGAGCAGCAACTTCATCACCGACATCATCGACGCCGACATCGACGCCGGGCTCGACAGCGCCCGCGTCGCGACGCGATTCCCGCCGGAACCCAACGGGTTTCTGCACATCGGCCACGCCAAGAGCATCTGCCTGAACTTCGGGTTGGCGCAGCGCTATGGCGGTCGCTGCCACCTGCGCTTCGACGACACCAACCCGGCCAAGGAAGACATCGCCTACGTCACGTCGATTCAGGAAGACGTGCGCTGGCTGGGCTTCGACTGGGGCGAGCACCTCTACTTCGCCTCCGACTGGTTCGAGCGCATCTTCGAGATCGCGCTCAAGCTGGTGGACAGCGGCGACGCCTACGTCGACTCCCAGGACGTGGACACCATCCGCGCGCAGCGGGGTGGCTTCGGCAAGCCCGGGGTCAACAGCCCCTTTCGCGACCGCAGCGTCGCTGAGAACCGAGATCTGCTCTTGCGCATGCGCGCAGGCGAGTTCGCCGACGGCACCCACGTGCTGCGCGCCCGCATCGACATGACCCACCCGAACATGGTGCTGCGCGATCCGCTGCTCTACCGCATCCGCCATGTGACCCATCACCGCACGGGCGACGACTGGTGCATCTACCCGATGTACGACTTCGCCCACTGCCTGGAGGACGCGGTCGAGGGCATCACGCACTCGATCTGCACGCTCGAGTTCGAGAGCAACCGCGCGCTCTACGACTGGGTGCTCGACAAGGTGGGCGGATGGGACCCGCGGCCGAGGCAGTACGAGTTCGCCCGCCTGAAGCTGGACTACACCGTCATGAGCAAGCGCAAGCTGCTGCGGCTGGTGGAGGACGGTACGGTGAGTGGGTGGGACGACCCGCGCATGCCGACCATCGCAGGGCTACGGCGCCGCGGGGTGACGCCTGAGGCCATCCGCGCCTTCGCGGAGCTGGTCGGCGTGGCCAAGAACAACACGGTCGTCGACATCGGCAAGCTCGAGTACTGCATCCGCCAGGACCTGGAGGCGACGACGCCGCGCGCCATGGCGGTGCTCGACCCGCTCCCGCTCGAGCTGACCAACTGGCCCGCCGACAAGTCGGACACGCTCACCCTGCCCTGGCGGCAGGACGGGGACGCGGCGCGCGAGGTGACCTTTGGCCGCCACGTGCTCATCGAGCGCGAAGACTTCAGCGAGGCGCCGCCCAAGAAGTGGCGACGGCTGGCGCCGGGCGGCGAGGTGCGGCTCATGGGCGCTTACCTCGTGCGGTGTACCGGCGTGACCAAGGACGACACCGGCCGCGTCGTCGGGCTCACAGGGACCGTCGATCTCGCGTCGCGTGGCGGGCAGGCCCCCGACGGCCGCAAGGTCAAGGGCACCCTGCACTGGGTCGACGCGGCGACCGCGCTGCCAGCGACGGTGCGGCTCTACGACCGGCTGTTCAAGGTGGCTGCGCCGGAGGGCGATCCAGACGTGGACTACGTCGACCAGCTGAACCCCAAGAGCCTGACGGTGGCGCCGCTGGCCCGCGTGGAGCGTGCGGTCGGCAGCGCCGCGGCGGCGACGCGCTTTCAGTTCGTGCGGCAGGGCTACTTCGTCGCCGACTCGGTGGAGAGCCGCGCGGACGCGCTGGTGTTCAACCGGGTGATCGCGCTGCGCGACTCGTGGGGCGCGACGGACGTGCGCGACGGACGCCCGGCGCGAGAGACCGCCGCCGCTGCGAAGAAGAAGCGAGCCGACAAGCCCAGCCAGAGGAAGCGGCCCGCCGACGTGCGCGCCGCGGCGCGCGAGGCCAACCCGACGCTCGCCGCCGCCTTCGCCGACATGCAGCGCACCTGGGGTTGGTCGCCCAGCGACGCCGACCTGCTCTCAGCCGACGCCGAG
>JAUIAC010000767.1 GCA_030425545.1 bacterium
ACCCTTGGCACGCATGACCTCGTGCACACGGCGTCGGCCGACGCAGATGCCATCGCGGCGCAGCGTCGCCCACACCTTGCGGACTCCCCAGGCCGGATGGGCGTCGATGATGTCCTTGATCGCTGGCACGAGCCGGTCTGCTGGCACGCCACGACGCGGTCGCGGCAGCCTGATGACGGTGCCGCCGGTCTGCTGCTGACGCGCAGATCGGTCACGCGCCGCGTAGTAGCCCGACCGTGACACTTCAAAGAGCTCGCACAGCTGCGTGACAGTGGCCTTTCCCGAAGAAGTCATGGGGTTTACCTCCGAGACGTCTTCGGCCGTGCCCGGCGGCTCTTGAGCTTGTCGACCTCCCGCTTGAGAAGCTCTCGGTCGATGCTGACCTGCGTGAGCGCCGTCTCGGCGTTTTTGAGGCGCTTCTCGAGCTCGCGCTCACGCTTCGAGCTGCCGCTCCCGCGACGCATCGCCTCCTCGATGCCACCGAGCGCATCCTGTCGCCACTTCTCGATGGTCTCGGGTCGCACGCCGTACTTGTGCGCGAGCTGATCGATGCCGGCCTTGCCGGCGAGTAGGTCAAGGACCGCGTTGCGGCGCTCCTCGATGGTACGGCGACCAGGGCGTCCGCGGCGTGGCTTGTCGTCGTCTGGCGCGTCGGCGCCTTGGGCGGTGTTCGTCATGCTCTCCATCCTGCCCGATCTGCGCGGGGGTTTTCAGCAGTGGCGTGTGTCCACTGGGGGATGGGGGACGGCATACGGCGAGGAATTGCACGCCAAGCGTGTGTTCAGTCTCGCCAACGCCACACATGGCGTGGTCGCGAGCGCGTCGCTCGCCGTCTCGATGATCGGCAGGAGACTCGCCGTGTCGCGCGGCCTCGCCGACAAGCACGCCATCAAGCAGGTCGACCGCCTGCTCAGCAACAACAAGCTCGCTGTCGAGGACGTGTTCCGTCCTTGGGTGGCCCACGCCGTTGGCGGAGCGGCCCACGTGTTCATCAACCTGGACTGGACCGAGTTCGACGCTGACGACCACAGCATGCTTGTTGCGAGCATGCAGACCCGGCACGGGCGCGCGCTACCGTTGGTCTGGAAGACGGTGGTGAAGTCCGAGCTCAGCGGTCAGCGCAACGAGCATGAGCATCAGCTGCTACGCCTGCTCGATGCGATGATGCCAGAGGGCGTGGCCGGAACCATCGTCGCCGACCGCGGCTTCGGTCGCAGCAGCCTGTTCGACATGATCCTCGAGGAGACGCGCTTCGAGTGCATCCTGCGCTTCAAGGCCAACGTGACCGTGACCGATTCGTCGTCGAAGCGCACGCAGAAGCCCGCGGGCGAGTGGGTCGGCAAGGGCGGCAGGATGCGCACGCTGCACGGCGCCCGGCTGACGCTGGACATGCACGAGGTGCCAGTCGTGGTCGTCGTGCAAGACAAGGATATGAAGGACATCTGGTGCTTGATGTGCAGCGACGAGACGCTCACTGGTGGCCAGATCAAGCAGGCGTACGGCAAGCGGTTCACCTGTGAGGAGACCTTCCGCGACACCAAGGACCTTCGTTTCGGCATGGGCATGAAGTGGACACGCGCACAGCGCGCGGACCGCCGTGACCGACTGATGCTGCTTGCCGTGCTCGCGCAGGGGCTGCTGACCCTGCTGGGCATGGCGGGCGAGCATGCTGGCCTCGACCGACTGCTCAAGACCAACACCTCAAAGAAGCGCACGATGTCTCTGCTCCGGCAGGGCCAGCGGTGGTACGAGCTGATGCCGAACATGCCCGAAGCACGGTTTGCCACCTTGATGGAGTCCTATGCGCAAGTGCTTGGAACCCATGAGCTTTGGCAGCCTTTCCACCTGGCCGCGTGAAATGAGGGGAGACTTCAGCTCACAGCCACCACTTCTCCTCCTCTGCCGGCTCCACCAACCTCCGTAGGTGCCAGGCGTTTCGCTTGCTAGCGACGTCGCGTTGGAGTCTCGGCACACGACTCCCGCCGCGCCCGCGCGCGCCTCCTCTTTCCGTGGTTCGAAAGCTCCTCCTGGATCGTCAGCTCACTGAACAATCTGGTTCCGGCCCGGATCTACCGCGGCAGCGCCAGCGGCCGCCTCACGTGGGCCGCGCCGGGCTCAACGCCAGGCCCAGCCAGCCGCGGCAACGGCGCGCGCACGAAGCCGCCCAGCGGCCGAAACGTCCCCAGCGGGAACGCCACGTCGCGGTCCCCCGCGCGGAAGCGCTCGGA
>JAUIAC010000768.1 GCA_030425545.1 bacterium
GCGGCACGCGCCGCACCTGACGGCTCGTCCCGCTCGGACACTGCACCAGCACACGGCTGTGGCGCTGCTTGGCGCTCGCAGGCGACGACAGGAGCGCCACTGTGACCCAGCAGGCGAGGGCGGCGACCGGCCCCGCGGCGGAGCCAAGGGCCCCCGACGGCCGAGGAGCGCGACGATGACGCTGTCTCTTGCGGTGCGAGTTGGCCACGCCAGTCTCCAAAGTGTGGGCGTCCGAGTTGCCCCGCGACAGGCGCCGGCTGGTCCACGCGCGGCCCCTCGGCATCGCCGGCGCCACGGCGGTGCAGGCTACCACAGCGTTCCCAGCGCGCCGCGCCGGTGCGCCTGGGTCGCGCCTTGCGCACAGTGCGCTCGGCAAGGCAACGTCCGGGCTGGCCCGGGCACGCGATGTGTCACGGCCCCGCCCCGGTGATCTGGCCATGCACGTTGAAACTCCAGACGGCGTCGTTCACCTCTCCCGCCGTAGCGGTGCGCAGGCCATGGGCCGGCTCGCGCGCTGGTGGCCGCTGCCCATCGTGCGTCACGCCGGGGGGCCGGCGGACTTCGGCCTCACGTTCCAGGTCGGGCGCCGCGAGATGTGGTGCACACGTTACGCCCTCCCGCCGCTGCCGGAAGGCGAGCTCGAGATGACGCTCCGCGACGTGCTCGAGGCGACCCGCGAGTCGCTGGTGCGTCTCGCCGGCGAGGGGCAGCGCGGCGCGCTGATGCCCTGTCCCTTCATTCAGCCGACAGGCGAGGGGCAGGTGCGGACCGGCGTCGCCGTGTTCTCGTCCGACCAGCCCGACGTCGGCGGCGACGCAGGCGCTTCTGCGCCGCTGCGGGACCGCTTCGTGCGCACCTTCTCCACCTCCGAGTCGGGGGCGGTCCTCCCCGCGTTCGAGCAGATCGAGCGGCTGCCGCGGCTGAGCGTCGGGGTCATCAAGCTGGAGTGGGCGCTGGTCGACGGTGTGCCCTTGCTCCTGGTGGGCGAAGAGGTGCGCGGCAGCCTGGAGGCCGAGGTGGAGGCCACGCTCAGCCGATGGTCGCGGCGTGGGGTCATGCACGTGCCGTGGGCGACGGTCGTGCCGCGGTCGATGTCGGAGGCGGAGATTCGCGCGCTGATGCTGGCCGAGGTGCGCAAGGACAACGACGCCCTGGTCGCGGCGACCGCGACGCCGAGTGAAGACGCGCTCCCTGTGGTGGCCGCCGACGCGCCCGACGACGCAGACGAGCCTGCGACCGACGCCGGTGAGGCCGGCGAAGCTGAGGGACGTGAGGCCGCCGCCGCCGAGCCCGCGGTCGCAGGTGAAGCTGCGGAGGCCGATGCGGGCGCGGCAGTCGTAGCGGCCGGTGAGCCGGACGAGGCTGACGCAGCCCCAGAGACCGTCGCCGCCGCAGCGGCCGGTGAGCCGGACGAGGCTGACGCCGCCCCAGAGACCGACGCCGCCGTAGCGGCCGGTGAGCCGGACGAGGCTGACGCAGCCCCAGAGACCGTCGCCGCCGCAGCGGCCGATGCACCCCAGGCGGGCGAGGCAGCCGCAGACGCCGGTACGCCCGTGGACGCCGATGCGAGCGCCGAGGCCGTGGCAGCAGAGACGCCAGCCATCGCCGACGAGCGCGCCGGCGACGTCGCGACGACCGAGGTTGAGCCAGCCCCGCCTGCCCCCGCAGCGCGGCTGCCGGAGGCCGCCCACGCTCCCGGCGAGCGCTCCCCGCTGCCCATCGGCCGGCCGACCCAGCCGCTCTTCGCGATCCGCCTGCCCGAGCGCAGCGGCCCCGTGCTGGAGCTGGACGACGACGAGGTGCCCATCGTGGCCGTCGTGGGCGGCTCCCTGCCGGCGTTCCGCGTCTCTCAGGCGGCCGCCGGCGCACCTGCGGTCGATCGGGGCGAGCCCGAAGAGGTGTCCCTGGACACGCTCGAGCTCGGCGAGGACAGCGAGGCCGAGCTCAAGTCGAAGCTGGGCCAGAGCGCGACCTTCTTTGCCACGGACATGACGCCGGCCGAGGGCGAGGAGGCCCCAGCGCCGGCCGCGGTTGCTGGCGACGCCGCTGCCGCCAGCCCGCCCCGTGGCGCTGAGGCGGCCGACGCGCAGTCGGCGAGCGCCGGCGAGCGTGAGGCGCCCGAGGCCGATCTGGCCGCGCTGCGCAGTCACCTGGCCCGGCTGGCAGACAACCCCTTGGGTCGCCTCCTGCGCGTGGACCCCGACGCGGTCCACGCGGAGCTCA
>JAUIAC010000123.1 GCA_030425545.1 bacterium
AACGACCTGCGCGCCACGCGTCATGGCGGGCAGGTCGGCGTGGCGCTGAGACACAGGCCCAGCGCGCTGCATGACGCGCTGGTGCAGCCGTCGAGGTTGTCGCAGGCCGCGCCAACCTGGGCCGCCCTGGCACACGCGCCGGTCTTCTGGTCGCAGGTATCGACAAAGCAGGGGTCGCCGTGGTCGCAGTCGGCATCGGACCCGCAGGCCAGGTCGACGACCCGATAGATGTCGCGGCCTTTGTTCTGGCCGGTATACGGGATGAAGTGCCAGAAGTTCATCGTCTGGCAGAACACCGTCCCCCGTTCGCTCAACGCGCACCACACCGAGCCGTTGCTGGCGAGTTGCACCACGCCCTTGAGTTGCGGCTCCACCTTCGGCGATAGCCACGCCACCTTCGTACCCGAGGGGACGGGCGCCGAGTAGTCCACGTGGTTGGGCGCTTCACCCCATCGCCAGAGCCGCCCCAACGCGTCAAGCGCGAGCCAGGCCGGCAAGGCGCCCGTCACCGCGACGAACCGCCGAGGGGTCGCTACGGGCATGGCCACCGCGCTCGTCGCAGGGAGCATGCTGCCGCGGCCGAGCTGCCCCAGCGTGTTGTTACCCACGCAGACCACACGACCGGCGAGAGTGACCACACACAGGCCCTGTTCGGTCAACGAAAGGTCGCGGGCTGGGGGGACCGGGACGGGGGTCGGCCGGGGAAAGACCTTGGCGACCGCCGCGCGCTCCGGCCACAGGTCGGGTCCCACGCCCCGCCCCCAACAGCGCACTTCGCCCGAGAACCGCAGCGCGCAGTAGCCCTTTGGCGACGCGCGCAGGACACGGACGCCGCTGAGATGAATCGGCTGAGGGCCGCGGCCGCTTGGCAGGCCGGCCCAGCCTAGGCTGCTGTCCGGGACGTCCCAGCACCACACGGTGTGATCGGCGCGGAGCGCGCACATGTCGTTCCAGCGGCCGACGATCGTCCGCGGCTCCTTCAGCCCAGGGACGACCACGGGGAGAGCCAAAGGGGCTGTCGTGCCGACGGCATCGCCGGAGTAGCGGCACTGCACTACTGGCCCCGGCGCCTGCCAGCAGAGCGCCGAGCCCAAAGGCCACACCTGCGTGGCCTGCTCCAACCCCGGCACCAGCGTGGGGAAGACGGTGCCCTGCTTGGACATGTCAGGGAGCAAGCCAGGCTTCGGGAAGCCCCAACACGCCACGCCACCCGCGTTGCGCACGACGCAGGCATAGTCTACCGAGGCGCTCATGTGCACGCTGCGCGCCCACCCCTTGGGCTGCCAGGTGAGGCACACCCCCTTGCTGCATCGGGCCAGGTCGCCGCAGCGCGCCCCCTCGAACTCCGGCACGTGGGAACAGACGCCGCTCTGACAGCGATCAGCGGTGCACGGCGCGCCATCGCTGCAGTCGTCGTCGGTGCTACAGGTCCATGCGCACGCGGCCTTCTCGCTGTGCGTGCAGGCCCCGCTCGCGGGATCGCACGTGTCGAGCGTGCAGGGGTCGCCGTCATCGCAGCCCTTGGCCAGCCCCGCGCCACAGACGCCGTTGAGCGGGTTGCAAGCGGCCACGACCGTGCAAGGGTCGCCATCGTCGCAGACGCGCTCGACCCCGGAGCAGCGCCCGTGGGCGTCGCAGCGGTCGAGGTCTGTGCAGCGGTCGTCGTCGTCGCACGCAGCGCCTCGCGCCGACGACTGCACACAGATGCCAGTGCTGACCTGACAGCGGTTGCGCCAACACGGGTCCGCCTGCGGGCACTGGGCGTCGTGCGTGCATGGGAAGGGGCTCACCTGCACGGGCCGCGCTTGCTCGGCGTTGAAGCCCTGGCCGAGCTGGCCGTGCTCGTCGGCCCCCGCGCACCACACCGAACCGGCCTCTGTCAGGGCGCACTGAAATCCGTCGCCCCCGCCGAGCTGGGTGACGCCAGGGTTGAAGCGCTCACGGTAGAAGTCCGCCGCGTAGGAGGTCGCAGCGCCAACGCGCGTCGCGCCGGTGCCGAAGTGCGCCCCGCCGCTCGTCCAGATCCGCCCGTCTCCGGAGGTCGCGAGCAGGCCGTGCGAGGCTGCCACCAGTGAGGTCAGCGGGGTGGCCGCGGGTTGCGACTTCGAGCCGAAGTCCCAGCCGCCAGCCGCCGGCACTACGAGGCCCTGAAGCGACCCTGCGCCCTTCGCGTGCCAGCACCAAACACGCCCGTCGAAGTCCACGACGCAGGGCTGGCCACCGTCGAGCGCCAAGGCCTTCGCCGGCGGGGTGGGGATCATCGCCGGCTTCTGCCCAGCGTCAGGCGGCTGCGTGGAAGGATCTGGCGGGCTCCAACACCAGAGCGCGTGCTGGGTGTCGAGCACGCAGACGCGGCTCTGGCTGGCCGCGACCGCCGTCGCGCCCTCGAAGCGCAGGGACACGGGCCCGGTGGTAGGGCCGCCTGGCGCGCCCTCGCTCGGCGCCGTGCCCACGACCGGCCAGCTGACGACCTGCCCCTTCGCGGTCAGCGCGACGTGCGAGGAGCCCTGCGCGCTCAGGGCGACCGCACCGGTGACCTGAGGGACACGCAGCAGGGGCTCGCCGGACAGCTGGCGGGCGAGGCCACCGTCGTGCCCCCAGCACCACACGTCGCCTGTGTCCTCGATGGCGCAGGTGTGATCTGTGCCCGGCGAGACCACTGCGAAGCCCCGCGAGGTGGCCACCACCCTGGGGTGGTTGAGGTCGTTCTTGGTCGTAGCGCCCAGCTGGCCGTGGTCGTTCGCGCCCCAGCACGCGATCTCGCCCGTGTGCAGCACAGCGCACGCATGAGACGCGTCCTGATGCAGCCCGATGCTCCGCGCCCAGGGCTGGATCGGCGCGACGGGCTCCGGTTCGCGTGCGTCGGCCGTACGCGCTGCGTCGCCGGTGCCGTCGACCGCCGAGGCGTCGGGCGCCGCGACGTGGGCGTCGTTCGACGCCCCGTCAGACGCCGCGTCGGCCGGCACGGGTTTGTCGTCCACATGCGACGTGCACGACAGCAAGCAGGACAACATGCAGGTGAAGACCCAGGCCGCAGAGCCGCCCCTCGCGACGCCCGGCGACGTGCCAGACTGCGAGCTGAGCGACCAAGACCGGTGCGATGGACCGTGCTTTGTGGACCTCGCCATCGCCGGCTCACATCGCGCCGAGCCGGCCGCGACCACCGCTGTGGCGTCTGACACCCGTGCTCTGGTTGGTTGCTGTCAGGGTCACCGCTCCCCCGGGCGATGGCAAGCGGCGAGTTGGGGACAACGCGGGTGTGCACCTGCGGCGCCGGGCTTCAGCCCAGGCGGAGGAGTGGCCGCACCAGCGCACTCTCCCGCTCTTGCGACGGACGTCGCCATGGAGTCCGTTGTCGGACGCTGGCTCTCGGCCTACCGAGCCACTCTCGGTTCTGTCGCTGAGCTCGCCGTGTCGCTGAGCTCGCCGGGGGAAATAGGCGACATTTTGTCGCTCCTGCGCACCAACCACGCCGAGCCAGCCTCGGCGGTCGCTGCTCGCCACGACGACGTCCACGTCGAGCGAGAGCTTGAGGGCCACAGGCTTGCGGTCTGGGCGGGCCGCCTTGACGGAGAACTGGACCACCGCGGCCCGGTGCCGCTTCACCGCGGCGGCCTCTGTAGGTGCCAGGCGGTTCACAGGCCGGGCAAAGGCCACGGCAGCGCATCCGTGGGTCGCCGCAACAGAACCAGCGTGTGTTGGGCTTCGAGCGCCGCGGTCCAGAACGTCGCCCGAGGGGCGGAGACGCAGCGCGGCGGCTGGGTCGCCCCCCCGCCGCGCGCGAGCTCGTCACACTAGAAGCGCTTAGTCCTTGGCGTAGCCAGTCACCGGGGTGGCCGCGGTCTCCATGCTCAGGGCGATGGAGATGGCGTCCGGATCCTTGTCGCCGTCCGTGTCGATGTCGGGCTTGAGCACGCCGCCGATGAGCGACTTGATGGTCGCCTTGTCGAAGCCGGTCTGATTCAGCACGGCGTCGGGCACGGCGTCGATGGCCTTCTCGAGATCGTCTTTGCCGATGACGCCGCAGAGCATCGCGTCCTTGGTGGACTTCCAGCCGTCCTGGTCCGCGACTGTGCCGACGATCTGCGCCCTGCTGATCTTGAGCACGAGCTGAAGGCCGACGACGGGCAGCGACAGGTTGAATACCTGCTGGTTACCGCCGGCCTCCAGCTTGTCGCCGTCGACCTGGGCCGGGTCGAAGGTCACCAGCGCCGGGCAGGTGCCCTTGCCGCTGAAGAGCTGGTCGTAGCTCGACTTGTTGACGGTGTACTTGCAGCCGCTCGCGGCGGAGGGGTTGCAGCTCTGGGTGCTGGGGTCGATGTCACCGAGGAGTAGGTCGATGGTGAACTGGGTCTTGTCGGTCTTCCACGCGTCGGGGGCCATGAGCACGACGACCGAGCCGTCCTTCACGGCGTCCTTGATGGCGTCGTTGGCCGCGGCGTAGATGCCGATGATCTTGCCGGCGACGTTGTCAGGCGAGGCGTCGTCGTTGAGATCGCAGCCATTCTTCTCGTCGAGCAGCTGCAGCGAGATGACCTTGTTGTTGTTGGTGTTGCCGGTGAACGGCTTCTCCTCGGGCAAGGTGCACGAGGGCTTGATGCACTTGTCGGCAGCGAGATCGCAGATCTCACCGTTGGGGCACGCGCCACCGCACTGTCCCCCTTCCGCCACGCCTCGAGCAGGCTGCGGAACTCCTGCTCGGAGAGCTCCTCGTTGGAGAGCCGCCCGACGAATTCGTGGTCCTCAGCCGACAGGGTCATCGTGTTGCTCAGAACGAGACGCACCCTGCCGCCGTCGGTCGTCAGCTCCGGACGAGGTAGGAATTGTCCCGCCATCTCGGCGGACATCTGAGGGCTCCCTTCGCCCTGGTCACGCATGAAGCCGAGGTCGACGAGCGCGCGCACCATGCGTGGGTTGCGGCTCTCGTGCATGCGCTCGAGCGCCTGGAGACGATTCGGGTCGATGGGCGGAGGCCGTCGGCGCGCGCAACAGCGGGTCTGCCGAGGTCGAACTGCCGAGCCAGACGACACGTCGCGCCGTAGCAGCCTTGTTGCGCGGTAGCGTGGACGCAATCGTCGACGAGGTCAGGGATCGCGAGGCAGTCGACAAAACGGCTGATCACAATGTGTTGCCTGGGCAGTTGGTGGTTGGCCGTACAGCCACTCTTGCTGCTTGGCGATGTCTGGCTGGTGTCTCGAGTCGGCTGGCCGAGCCGACGAGCTTGCGCGGTGGATGTTCAAACCCAGTTCGTCCAGGGGAGGAAGTGTCATGAGGGGTTGGACCATCTTGTGGTGCCAGCCTCTGTAGGTGCCAGGCGAATCACCGGCCTGCCGGCTCCGACGGGTCGGCCGCGCTGGGCCTCGTAGTCACCCCACGGCCATCGGTGCGCTCCGAATCCAGAGCTCACGGCAAGCCGAAGCTCCGGGGCGAGACCAGCGCAGGGTCGGCCTCTCAGCGCGCCGCCTCGTCGACGAAGTAGGTCCGCATGGCCCCCTTGCCTTTCACCTCGATGAGACCGCGGTCGCGACAGGCGACCCGACCCTGCACGAGCGCGTGCGTCGCCGCTGAGAGCTGAATCTCGCCCGGCACGCCGCCGGACTCCATGCGGGCGGCCACGTTCACGGTGTCCCCCCAGATGTCGTAGGCAAAGCGACCGACCCCGATGATGCCTGCGACCACCGGTCCAGAGTTCAGCCCGATGCGCACGCGCAGCCCGTCGTCCACCGCGTCGCTGGCCATGTGCGCCCGCATGCGCGTGGCCACCCTCACCATGACCTCCGCGTGTCCCTCGTGGGCCTCCGGCGCCCCGCACACCGCGAGATAGCCGTCGCCCATGGTCTTGATGCGCATCGCCCCCTCGCTCTCGCAAATGCTGTCGAAGGCGGTGAAGACCTCGTTGAGCATCTCGACCGTCTGCCCAGGTGTCAGCTGGCTCGCGAGCGGCGTGAAACCGACGATGTCCGCGAAGAGCACGGTCACGTGGGGGTGCTGGTCTGCGATGGTCGCGGCCGGGTCTGCCTTCAGCCGGTGCACGACCGACGGCGGCAGCACGTTGAGCAGCAGCCGGTCGACGCGCCCCTCGGCGGCGATGAGGCTGTCCTCGGTGGCGTCTATGGCCCTCACGAACACCGCGGTCAGTACGGCCATGGTCAGCATGGCAAAGGTGCTGTTGATCGTGCGCAGGTGCTCCAGCGGCATGAGCACGACCCTGGGTGGCAGCTGCTCTGCGAACGCGACGGAGCCGACGAACCCCAGCGCGGCGAGGGCGGAGAGGCCGTGCGCCATCCACCGGTGGCTGCGCGGCGTGCTCAGGTAGGCAAAGACCAGCGCTCCGGGAAAGAAGTGCCCGGCGCCGGACGCCGAACCAAACATCCACACCGCCCAGGAGAGCTGGAAGAGGAGCGCCAGGTTGAACACCAGGGAGGCCGCGAGGGGCTTGCCATGGCGGTTGATCCACCAGACGCCCAGGTACACGCCAGCGACCGCGCAGTTCTCGGCGCCGAGCCACATGCGGCCCTGAGCGAGGTTGGTCAGCCCCCACACCCCAATCAGCAGCGCGCCGGTGAGGGTCGCCGCGTTGGTCGCGCGGATGTGCTTGCTGAGGGTGGGGTGCGTGCCGGCGTGGATGCCCGCGTCGATGACACGTCTAGCCAGGCCGGGGGGGAGGGTCTGAGGCATGAGCTGGCTCTTGCTGGAAGCGGATCCGGCTGGATCCTGCGGCATGCCCGCCCCCCAAACGACGGGAACGCTGCACGAGGACGAGCTGAGGGTGTGCGTGGTGCGAGTGCAGAGCAAGGGCGACACCCATCGGCCCTGCTGCGTCCACGCGAGGGTGTGGCGTCAGAAGAGCCTGGGGAACGCGCCCGAGTCGAGGTGACCCTCGGCCGTGGTGAGCGCGTAGGGCGCCATGGGACCCTTGGGGTCCGCGAGGCGGACCGCGGCGTCGACCACGTGGGCCACCAGGGTCTGCCGCATCACGCCGGACCGGTTGGGGCCGCTCATGTGCAGCGTTCGGCTGTGGTGGAGCGACACGTCTCCCGGCGCCAGGGTGAGCACCCGCTCCGCCGCGTGGAGCGTGGCCGCGTCCAGGCCAGTGCGCGCTCGTGGGTCTGCGCCGAGGGTCTCGGCACCAAACTGACGCTCGACGTGCAGGGGCCAACGATGGCTGCCGTACAGGGCCACCAGCGCCCCGCTCTCCGCCGTCTCGGGCGTCAGCGCGACCCGCACCGACAGGGACCCGGGAGGGGTCAACCAGGCCGTGTAGGCGTGGTCCTGGTGCCACGCGACCGGACCACCCACGCGAGCCGGCTTGGCCACCACCGCGTCCTGCAGCAGCTGGACGCCCGCTGCGCCGAGGCAGCCTGCGACCAGCGCCCCCACGTCACGCAGCGCCGCCAGCACGCTCGGCGCCTCCAGCCGCGGCTGCAGGGCCTGCCACACGGGCTGGGCGCCCCCCTCTGGGCTGGCTGCCACGCGGGCGAGCACCACCGCCAGCTCGGCCCGGAGCGCGGCGATGCGCTCGGCCGACACGGCGCCGCGGACCACCGCAAACCCCGCTTCGGAGAAGGCACGGACCGCCTGCTCGGTGGCGGCGCCACTCACGGCGTCCCGTCCAACGCGACCCACTCGGTCTCGAAGGTCCCCTCCACCTTGGACCCTGGTGTCAGCGACGCAGCCTCAAAGGTCAGCTGGCCCGACCACACGGCGGCCACCGGCGTCACCTTCTTGGTCACGGTGTGAAAGGTCGCCATGAAGCCGCCGCCGCCCGCCAGCAGGCCGTGAAGCGCCACCGACACGCCGCTCTGGACGTTGGCCGGGTCGGTGAGCAGTGAGAGCACGACGTAGACCTGCTTGTCGTCCGGATGCTGAAAGACCAGCGTCACAGCGACCTTGCCCGGCTGATTCTCGGGATACCCGCTAGTCGCGCCGGTCGACTGGACGTCGAAGCTCCCCTCCGGTGCCGACCCCACGACCGTGCCGGTCCCGGTGACGAAGGCGTTGGGCGCCCCCTGCGTGCCAAAGGTGGTCTTGAAGGTGCCCTTGGCCTGGATGGTCTTGGTAAAGCAGACGCGCTCCGGCTCGGGGTAGCTCCACGGTGGCGGGGCGCTGAGCACCGCGTCGATGCGCTGGCGCCGTCCTGCGACCCACCCCTGCATCGCCGCGACGGCCTTTGGGACGCTCAAGGCGGGGTTGGGCGTGCGGACGTCGTGCGCGACCACGGGCGCGATGAGCTGGGTCATGCGCTCGATCTCGGACTGGATGGCCTGCACGTCCCACACAGCGTCGGCCACCGACTTCAGCGCCGCGAGGTATTGCTTCTGCCCCTGAGGATGCTGGTAGAGCCGTCGCGCCAGCCGTGAGCGGCACAGCACCGCGGACGGCGCGTCGGCCCCCTCGAAGCTGTGGTCGACAAAGGCCAGGTCCGGCCCCCAGGGCACGAAGTGGACGCGCCCGGAGTCCGGCGCGACGTAGACGAAGAAGTTGTTGGCGTTGCCGCTGTAGCCGTCGGCGTGGTTGATCAGGACCTCCACCGCCCAGAAACGCAGAAAGGCCGGCAGGTCCAGCAGCTGCTGCAGCGTGGGGAGCAGCTGGTCGTCCGGTAGCTCCAGCGCCGCGCTGAGCTGGGCTAGCGCTGGGTGGGCGGGCGCCGTGTCGCTCGTCTTGGGCTCCAGCGTGGCGAGCCAGCCCGGCCGAAAGTCGCTGAGCGTGCCCTCGTACAGGTGGCCCTTGGCGGAGGCGAAGTGCCGCTTCAGAAAGCGCTTCTTCACCGTCTCGACGTGGGTGTAGAGGCCCAGGCTCTCGCCGTTGACCCGCACGTGGGCGAAGTTGCACCGCGGCGCCGGCACGCCCGCTTGGGCGAAGAGTTGGTAGGCCAGGCACGTGCGCACGAAGCTCCGGTCCTGCCGGTTGTTGTTCAGGGCCATGCGCTCGACACCGTGCAGGAGCTGCCCCGGCGTGAACGCGTCGAACTTCAGCTTGAGGCTGGGCTTGGACTCGCTCATGGAGCCGACGAAGCCCTTCTTCCGCACGCCGACGTGGTCGAGCGCGACGCCGTCGACCGAGACGCGGGCCTTGCGGTAGGAGAAGCCACTCTCGAAGGGCCCGTCGCGGCAGCCCGGCTGCAGGAAGTTCGACATGTCGCGCTGCTGCTTGCGGAGGGCGTCCCAGTCGGCGGCGGGCAGCTCGATGTCGACCACGAGCAGCCGCTCCGGGTCGTAGAGGGCGCTGGCCGCCGGGGTCTCTGCGGTGTCGCCCGGCGCACCTTGGGCGTCGACAGCCACGTCGGCCGCGGCGTCCGCCACGGCTTCGCTCCCACCGTCGCGCTGGGTCGCGCCGTCGAGCGGCGAGCCGGAGCTACAGCCGAACGCCAGCGCGAGCGCGACCATCGCCGCGAGGCGCGGTGGCCAGGGCCCCACGACGGAGGCTTGCGGCGGGGGCAGCGACAGAGCGCGCGCGACCATGGCTCAGCGCCCCACCCACAGCTGGGCAGCCGCGGTGAAGAGGGGGTCTCCGGTGGCTGCGTCCTCGCGGAGGGCCGCGTCGACGAGCTTGAAGGTGTGGGGCTCGGTGGCCGCGGCGACTCCAGCGAGCAGCTGGCTGCGCGACGTGGGCTGGGCGGTGAGGGTGGGGTCGTAGGCCTCTGTGCTCTGGGCTACGTGCAGGGTCGCGATGTAGTGCCACGCGGCGGCCACCCCCGCGCGCAGCTGAGCGTCGCTGAGCCAAGGCGCGAGTTCCCGCAGCATCGACGTGCCGGTGACGCCGTGGAGAAAGGCGAAGGAGGTCCCTCCGTCGGCGACAAAGAGGCGCGCCGCGGCCCGCGCGACCTCGCTCAGCTGGTCGGTGGCCGTCCCCGCCGACAAGTCCACCCGGGCGACCACGTCGACGAGCGTCGCGTCTGCGAGCGCCGGCACCAACCTTGGCGTGATCAGCCCGCCGCGGATCTGCTGTGAGGCCGGGAGCGGGGTGAGCTCGGCGAGGGCCTGGTGCACGCCAAAGCCGCCCTGCGCCTGCGTTCCCGGTTGCCCCGGGAGCAGGGTCCGGGCGGCGCACCAGTAGCCGAGCCCGTGAGCCAGCTCGCGCCGACGCGCTGGGGTGTCGGCCCGGCGCAACGCGCGCGCGGCGTGGGCCGTGCGAAGGAGCCCGTGGAAGGCGTGCGCCCCCACAGCGGCCGCCAGGTCGGGCCACGCCTCAGCTACGACCGTGGCCGGATCGCCCTTGACCAGAGCCTCGGTCCACGTCGCGACCCAGTCGGCCCGCCGCTCGATGTCGCCGAGCGCGGCCTGACGGTGGTCCAGAGCAATCGACGTCCCCACCGGCATGGGCTGCAGCTGCTTCGCGTAGCCCTCAGCCCAGCCGCACACGCGCCCGCCGCAACCCAGGGCGACCAGCGCGTCCATGCCCATCGGCGCGTGGTTGGTCGCGCCGCCCGGCAGGAGCGGGTCCGCCGCGTGCAGGGCGTCGAGGGTCGCGTCGTAGTCAGCGTCGTCTGCCAGGTCGAGCGTAAAGTCGGAACCGCAGGCCAGACAGGACACGGCGGCGCCGCCGGCCATCAGCCTGAGGGCGCGGCGTCGCGTCATGTCGGAGTCGGGCGTGGGGTGGGTCATGGGCGCGGTGGGCACGGGTTCGCAGGACGTCGTAGCGCCAGTGTCGCGCATCTGATGGCGAGCGCCAGCCGAATCGCTCGCGTAGCGCAATCGGCGCCGCCTCGGGCCCGGCGGCTCCGTCTCGTAGGTGCCCGTCTCGTAGGTGCCGGGCGATTCGCGACGGCCGTCTCGTAGGTGCCGGGCGATTCGCGACGGGGCATGTACGAAGGCCTGTGTTGGCCGAATTTCGCGTGGGGGTGACGAAAATCCCGCTGGCGCACGTCGGACTAAGGGGAGCCCGAATTCACCATGGCTCACCTGAGGAGACTGTCCATGCGTCCGATTCGCCACGCTCGACCTGCTCACATGGTCGAGGTCACCACGCGCACCATCAACCGCACCAAGCTGCTCCGGCCCAGCAAGCGAGTGAACGACATCATCGCCGGCGTCGTCTGCCACGCGAAGAAGCAGACCGGGGTTGAGGTCTACGCCTTCGTCTTCATGTCGACCCACTACCACCTGCTGCTCGGTGTGACCGACGCCAAGCAGCAGTCCAACTTCATGCGGCTGCTGAACGGCAACATCACCGTCAAGCTCAACGACCTGAACCGGCGGACCGGCGCGGGGTGGGCGCGGCGCTTCCAGGCCATCCCGGTCTCGAACGACAGGGCGACGCAGGAGCGGCGGCTGCGCTACCTGCTGGCCCACGGCGTCAAAGAGCGGCTGGTGGCGCGGTGTCGGGACTGGCCCGGGTTCAGCGGTCTGCCCTGGCTGCTCGACGGCAAGACGATCCGTGGCGTGTGGACCAGCTTCACCGACCGCTACCACGCCCAGAGGCGGGTGGGCTACGTGCCGACCCCGGGTGAGTTCGACACCGTGTACGTGCTGGAGATGAGCGTGCTGCCCTGCTGGCGGCAGCTGAGTGCGCCCGCGTGGCGAGCTCGGGTGGCGGAGCTGGTGGCGGAGATCGAGGCCGAAGAGGCGGAGCGCTGCCTCGAGGAGACGGGACGAACGCTCGAGGAGCGGGTCATCGGTGTGGACGCGGTGCTGGCCGCGGAGCCGAGCGACCGGCTGCCGTGGCAGAAGCGGACGCGGGCGCCGTCGGTGCACGCCGCGTCGAACCAGGAGTACCAGCGCTGGTGCTGGGAGCTGGCGCTCTTGCGCGAGGTGTACCAGGCCGCGTCGGAGCGCTTCCGCGCTGGGGAGCGAGACGTCCCGTTCCCCCTGGGGACCTTCCGCCCGCTGGGCGGGTTCGTGGAGACGCCGCTGGCGCGTCTGACCGGCCCGAGCGCGAACGGCGGGCCGGTGCGGGTGCGGCAGCCCTTGGCGCTACCGCGCTAGGGGCTGGGCAACGGGGGCCAACGGCACAAGCACGCGACCGGCGACGAGCGAGGGCGACGACCAGACAGAGAGCCTGACAACGCGCGCGGGCGCGGCTGCACCGATGTGTCTGACGCTCGTCGGACAAACGTCCATCAACGAATCGCCTGGCACCTATCGACGGGCAGCTTTTTTGACCCGCTCCCACAACACCCGTAGAAACAGGCAGATGCGACGCCCCACCCGCTCTGCGGCGACGGCGCAGCGCGCGAGGTCCCTGGGACCCGCGCTCCTGGCCGTCGCGCTGCTCCTGTGCACCCTGACCCCGCCGCGCATCGCGTCGGCACGCTGGCGGGTGCAACAGCAGGCCAAGGGCGCGGTCAACGCCGGCAAGCTCAAGAACGCCTCGCGCCTGGTCAACTCCCGCTACGTCAAGCTGCGCTTTCCCAAGAACGCCTGGGGCACACGTCGCCTCGTGGACCTGATTCAGCAGTGCGGCAAGCACGTCGGCAAGGTCCACCGCGGCGCGCACCGGCTGCTGGTCGGCGACCTGTCCCGCCGCACCGGCGGACCGCTGCGCCCTCACGCGGGTCATCAGAACGGCCGCGAGGCGGACATCGGCTTCTACATGCGCTCAGGCAAGCCGCTTGGTGGGCTCTGGCGGGTGAGCGCCGGCCACATCGACGCTCGCCGCACCCTCACCTTCATCGAGTGCTTCCGCCAGTCCGGCGAGCTCATGAACGTGTTCATGGACCGGGCGCTGCAGCCGGCGCTGGTGCGTGAGGCCAAGCGCCGCAAGTGGAGCGCCAAGCGCATCAGCGCCATGTTCAGCTGGCCGCGCGGCAAGTACGTGCGGCAGGGCGTCGTCCAGCACCGCGGCGGTCACGACAACCACATCCACGTCCGCATCCGCTGCGCCAAGCACGAGCGCAGCTGCCGCGACCGGCCCGTGTCGCGACGCCGCATGGCCCGCATCCGCCGGCGCCACCGCTAACGGCGCGACCCAGGCCTGCCGTGCGGGGTCCGTGGGCCCCCGCCAGCGCTGCCACCCCCGCCAAATCTGTTGCGAGCCCGGCCGTGCGTGCGTATACGCCCCACTCGCATTTTTCGTTTCGCGCGCTCCCAGAGGACCTCCCAGATGCAGAAGACTCGCTTTCCCCTCGTGGCCTTGGTCGCCGTGCTCGCCATCGCGGGCTGTGGCACCGACGCTCCTCCCCAGACCGGCGGCAACGGTGTCGGCACCGACACCAACGTCGGCGGCACCGACACCAGCGTCGGCTTCGGTGACGCCGGCGGCACGGACGCCGTGAGCGGCGACGCCACCAGCTCGGACAGCGCGACGGCGGGCGACGCAGCCACGACGGACAGCGGCAGCGCGGACACCACCGCCGCCGACGTGCCGAAGACTGGCTGCGAGCGCGACTCGGACTGCGCGACCCACCCGGTCGGCGCCTGCGAGAAGCCCACCTGTGACCTGGCCGCCAAGAGCTGCAAGGCCACGCCCCTCGACGAGGGCTCGTCGTGCGATGACGGCGACGTCTGCACCGAGAGCGACATCTGCAAGGGCGGCACGTGCGCCGGCTCGGCCGTCGTGTGCAACGACGGCAACCCCTGCACCACCGACGTCTGCGACCCGGCCAGCAAGTCGTGCAAGAGCACGCCCATCGCCGCAGGCGGCGACTGCGACGACGGCAACAAGTGCACCGAGAAGGACGCCTGCGACGACGCCGGCGCCTGCAAGGGCACCGCGGTGGTCTGCGACGACGGTGACCCCTGCACCGCCGACGCCTGCGACCCCGTGGCCGGCTGCCTGACCAACCCGGCCAGCGGCCCGTGTGACGACGGCGACGCCTGCACGGAGGACGACGCCTGTGTCGACGGCACCTGCGGCGGCAAGGCCAAGACCTGCGACGACGGCAACCCCTGCACCGACGACGCCTGCGACAAGGCCAAGGGCTGCACCAGCACCCCCAACAAGGGCAAGTGCGACGACGGCGACGCCTGCACCGAGGGCGACACCTGTGGCGACGACGGCAAGTGCGCCGCGGGCGCCGCCAAGAAGTGCGACGACAGCAGCGCCTGCACCGACGACAGCTGCGACCCCAAGACCGGCTGCGTCAACGCCGCCAAGGCCGACGGCGCCCAGTGTGACGACGGCAGCAGCTGCACCAACGGCGACGCCTGCAAGGCCGGCAAGTGCGCCGGCGAGGCCGTGAACTGCGACGACAAAAACCCCTGCACCAAGGACGTGTGCGACGCCACCAAGGGCTGCACCAACACCCCCGACGACGCGCTGACCTGCGACGACGGCGACGCCTGCACCACGGGCGACAGCTGCAAGGCCGGCAAGTGCATCACCACCGGCGGCGTCGAGTGCGACGACAAGAACCCCTGCACCGACGACACCTGCGACCCGGCGACCAAGAAGTGCGGCGCCAAGCCCAACACGGCGAGCTGCGACGACGGCAACCCCTGCACCGAGAACGACGCGTGCAAGGACAGCAAGTGCGGCGCCGGCAAGCCCATCGTGTGCGATGACAACAACCCCTGCACCACCGACAAGTGCGACCCGAAGACCGGCGCGTGCGGCTTCGAGCCCAACACGGCGACGTGCGACGACGGCAACAAGTGCACCGACGCGGACGCCTGCAAAGAAGGCAAGTGCGCCGGCAAGGCCAAGGTCTGCGACGACGCCAACCCCTGCACCGACGACTCGTGCAGCGCCACCGACGGCAAGTGCACCACCAAGGCCAAGGCCGACGGCACCACCTGCGACGACGGCTCGGTGTGCAGCGACGCGGACGCCTGCAAGGCCGGCAAGTGCGCTGGTAAGGCCATCGTGTGCGACGACAAGAACCCCTGCACCGACGACAGCTGCGACCCCACCAAGGGCTGCCAGACCAAGGCCAACACCAAGGTCTGCAGCGACGACGACCCCTG
>JAUIAC010000769.1 GCA_030425545.1 bacterium
GGGGCGCGTTGGCCGCCCGCGTCGGTCGCGGCGCCGCCGTCGCTGCCGCCGCCCCCGGCGTCCACACCCACCTGCGGCAGACCACAGGCCGTGCCCTGCTGGATGCCGTAGGTGTCGACCACGCCAGCCCAGCCCGCGGCACACGACGCGGCGCAGGTGGCCGGTCCGGTGAGCGAGCCGAAGCAGAAGCTGGGTGACCAGGAGAGCCCGTCGTCGTCGCTGGCCATGAGCGACGCGCCCCAGACGAAGTTGTCGGTGCACGCGAGCGCCTGCTTGCCGGCCACGCTCAGGCAGCCCACGCGGGGCGCGCCAGCGACCTTGGTGAAGCTCGCCCCCGCGTCCAGGCTGCGGTAGACGCCGGCGACCATGCTGCCCACCAAGAGAGTGCCGGTGGCCGCGCCCGGCAGCCACGCCGCGGAGCTGACGTCGACGCCGGCCGGCGGCTTCAGCGCCGTGGTCCAGGTCGCGCCACCGTCGACCGAGCGCAGCAGCACCTCGACCATGGTCGGGGAGGTCACCCGCACGTACTGGAGCTGCGGCTGCGAGGCGTGCCCAACGAGCGGCAGGAAGCGCTGGTCGTCCCCGAGGGGCTGAGCGGGGAGCGCGCGCTCGACCCACGTGGCGCCGCCGTCGGAGGTGCCGACGAAGACCCCTTTGCCCCCGCGCGTGCCCACGCTCCAGGCGCGCTGTGCGCCGGGCCCCGCGATCAGCCCGCCGAGCTGGAGGCCTGCGGGCAGGTCGGCGTCGACCCACGCGTCGCCCTCGCGACGCAAGACGCGCGAGTCGCCGTCGTCGGCCGCTGCGGTGTGGAGCCAGAGCACGCCTGCGCTGGAGTCGAGCTGCTGGGCCAGGCCCGCGAGCTTCGGCAGGGCCACCGTGGTCCAGGTGCAGCCCTGGTCGGTGGAGCGCTGCACCTTGCCGTCCCCCACGAGCCAGAAGGCGCCGAGGGCGTAGTGCACCTGCTCGATGAACTGCTCCCCGCTGACCCCGACCTGGGCCGGACACACCCACGTGGCCGGCGTGCCGTGGCCCGACTGCAGGGCGGCGCCGAACGCTGTCGTGAGCACGCGCTCGCCGGTCGGGCTGGTGGCCACGCCGTGGGCCGACGTGACCAGGCTGTGGGCCAGGGCGTCGCGCGGGGCAGCGCCCGCCAGGCCGACGAGCAGGGCCGAGCAGGCCACCACCCGTGCCAGGGACGGGCGCGGCGCGCGCGGGGTCGGAGCGTGAGTCGGTCGAAGGCTCATGTGCGGCAACGTACGAGGGGCCCGACGCAGCGGCAAGGCCGCGGGAGCGCGGCGTGCGCTGCACCGATGCACGGGAGCGCGCCCGCCTGCGGCTCGGAGCTCAGGGCGCGGCCGCCAGGGGCCCGCTGGGCGGATCCGACGACAGGCTCGCCAGGAAGGCGGCGAGATCGGCCTTGTCCTGGGCGGAGAGGCCGAGGTCCCGCATGAAGGGCTCCCGCAGCCCCACCGGCGAGAAGTGGTCTTCGACGCGGTCGTAGTGGTCGATCACCGCGCCGATGGTGGGATACTGACCGGCGTGCATGTAGGGGGCGGTCCGGGCCACGTCCCGCAGCGTGGGGACCTTGAACGCGGCCACGCCGGACGAGTCCGAGGGGTTGAGGAAGACGAGGTGGTCGCACTCGCCCTCCTTGGCGTCGCTGAACGGGCCTCGGCAGTTGAAGGGATCCAGCAGCACCGCCGCCGCGCCGTCGTAGCGGCCCCGGTCGACGCCGGGCTGCCAGGTGGGCTGCTCGAGCCCGATGTTGAGGAAGACGCCGGTGGTGAAGCGCGGTCCAGCGTGGCAGAAGACGCAGCCGACGCCCGGGTCGAGGAAGAGGCGCAGGCCGCGCTGCGCCGACGGGCTCAGGTGCCCCCCACCCGCCGCGTCGCCGGCCGCCAGCGCGCTCGCGAAGCGGTCGAAGGGCGCCTCGCCGCCGCGCAGGGCGCGCTCGTACGCGGCGACGGCCTTGCCCACCTTGGCGAAGAGGCCGTTGACCAGGGCGCGGTCGGCCTCGGCCATGCCGCTCCACGCCGCCGCGGCTGACGCGTCGTCGGTGGCCGGCCGGGCGTGGGCGGGAAAGCGCGCGGTGTCGCTGAGGTCGGGCAGCGGACCAAACGCGGCCTCCCACGCCGCGCGGTGGTGCGCCGCGACCACGTGCAGCACCGCGAGCCGGTCGGTGCCGTGCTCCTTGGCGTTCTCCAGAGGGCCGAGGGC
>JAUIAC010000770.1 GCA_030425545.1 bacterium
GCCGCCGCCGCGTGTGGTGTGCCGCGCCGCGCCCGCCCGCCGGCCGCTGCCCCTGCCCGCGGGCGCCCTGCGCCGCATCGTCGACCGGCGGGCCACGCCGACCGGCCCCAAGAAGGCATCGAGCCCCACGCCGGTCGTCGAGCCGGTGTGCCGGCCGAACAGCCTGCGCGGCCACGGCTGCGCCTGGGTGGCCGTGGACACCCGGCGCGCGAGCCGCCTCGGTCGGGTACGCGAGGCCTATGCCCGCACGGGCTGGGCCTTCGCCTGCGCCGGGCGCACCGGGCTGCTCATGTGCCCGGCGAAGCCCGCGGCGGGCAAGCCAGCGACGGGCAAACCAGCGGCGCCGCTGCGCCTGCCGGCCCTGCCGCGACGCTGAGGTCGGCGCCGACCCGCAAGGCAGCAGACCCCTCCACGCCGAGGGCGGGCGCGGGCGTAACGGCCGGGCGCCTTGGGGGCTCTACCCGTCACCAGCCCCCACACCACGGACGCACCCATGCCGACCCCCGACCTCTTCGCAGACAAGGCCCAGGACTGGGACGCCCTGCCGCTGCCGCAGGCGATCTCCCTCGGCGTCCGGCGCGCCCTCGACGCCCGCGTGACGCTCGCAGACACCATGCAGGTCATGGACTTCGGCGCTGGCACCGGCCTGGTGACCGCCACCGTCGCGCCCCACGTGGCCAAGGTCTGGGCGGTGGACGTGTCGGCGTCCATGCTCGACCGCCTCGCGGCCAAGCCAACGCTCGCGGGGCAAGTCGAGGTCCTGTGCCGGGACCTCGTCACCGAGCCGCTGGGGGCCCGGTTTCACGGCCACTTCGACCTCATCGTCAGCGCCATGGCGCTGCACCACGTGGCCGACACGCAGACGCTGCTGCGCCGCTTCGCCGAGGGGTTGAAGCCCGGCGGACAAGTGGCGCTGGCGGACCTGGACGCCGAAGACGGCAGCTTTCATCCGCCCGGCATCGAGGGCGTCTTCCACCACGGTTTCGAGCGCGACGCGCTGGCCGCGGCGTTGACCGACGCTGGCTTTGAGCAGGCGCGCTTCGACACCGCGCTGGAGGTGGAGCGCGAGGGCCGGCGCTACCCGATCTTCCTGGTGACGGCGCGACGCGCGGCGGGGACGAGCGCAGACCGGGGCTGACGAAGGCTTCAGCCGCGCCCGTAGGGCCACAGCAGCTCGCGCCACCACGGCAGGGGCGCCAGGCCCTCGATGCCGAAGTCCGCCGGGCGCTTGCCCGTGATCTTGGCGGTGCCGAAGAGCAGGTCCCACACGAAGAGGAAGTTGCCGTAGTTGCCCTTGTAGTGGGTCACGCCGTCGTCGGCGTGCAGCCCGTGGTGGGCCGCGTGGGTCGACGGGGTCGAGATCACCCGCTCCAACAGCCAGATCACAGGCCGCGTCGGCGCCCAGCGGCGCAGGGGGGCGTCCCAGGGCACGCTGGCGTGCGCGCCGATGATGACGACCATCTTCAGCCCGCCGTAGACCCCATAGGCCGGCGCGAGGCCGAGGTAGAGCAGCGCGCCGGTGAGCCAGAGCCCCGGCATCAACGCGTAGTAGATCAGGTTGTTGCGGTAGACCACGCGCACCGAGAGGTAGCGCGCCGAGTGGTGGGCGCGGTGCAGCGGGTAGAGCCACGAGCTGTGCGAGAGCCGGTGCCAGGCGTACTGGGTCAGGTCATCGGCCAGCAGCAGCGCGCCGAACATGGCCCAGCCGGGCAGGTGGCCCCAGCGGCCGGCGGCGTCGGGCAGCAGCAGCTCCGTCGCGCTGGCCGAGGCGAAGACGACGGACGGGATCACGAGCAGCGGCACCACCAGGGCGCTGATGCCGTCGAGCAGCAGGTCGCCGCGCTCGCTGAGGTCGCGAAAGGCGAAGCGGCCCCGCGCGAGCTCGAGCGCGGCGAAGCCGACGAAGGCGCACCCTGCGATAATCTTGGCCTCGATCGGCACCATGGCCGGAGCATAGCGAGGGACGACCGCGCCGTCGCCCGCTGCCGGCTCCGGTGCGCCCTGCGCCGCGCCCATGCGATGCTGCCCGCGGCCCGGCCCGCCACGCACGCCGCGTGCGCCCGGCCGCGGTGAGGACGCCCCATGCCCCGTGCGCGCTGGAAACAAGCTGTGCTGCTCGCGCTGGGCCTGGCGCTGGCGACCGCCGTGGCCAGCCCGCTGTGGGCGCCGGTCGTCGCCGATCGGGTGTTGCGCAGCGCCTGGCTCCGCGCGCAG
>JAUIAC010000771.1 GCA_030425545.1 bacterium
CAACCGCAGCGACGCGCCCGAAGACCTGGTGCCGCAGTTCCCGCTGATCTACGACCTGGTCAAGGCCTACAACGTGCCGGCGCTGCAGCTGGAGGGCTGGGAGGCCGACGACCTCATGGCGACCCTGGCCGTACAGGCCGAGGCGGCGGGCATGGCCGTGACCATCGTCAGCACCGACAAGGACCTGTGTCAGCTGGTGACCGAGCACATCCACCTGCTCGACCCGATGAAGAACAAGCGCCTGGGGCCGGCCGAGGTGGTGGAGAAGATGGGCGTGCCCCCCGAGCAGGTGGTCGAGCTGCAGGGGCTGTGCGGCGACACCAGCGACAACATCCCCGGCATCCCGGGCGTGGGCATGAAGACCGCGGCGAAGCTGGTCCACGCCTACGGCACCATCGAGGGGGTCTACGCCGCCATCGACGCGGGCGACAAGGGCATCAAGGGCAAGCGGCTGGAGAACCTGGTCAACTTCAAGGACAACGCCTTCCTGTCGCGGACGCTGGCCACGCTCTCGCGTGAGGTGCCGGTCGAAGACGCCTTCGGCATCGGCGGTGAGCACGGCTTCGGCAAGCTCACCATCGACCCGCCGAACGTGCCTGCGCTGCGCAAGATCTTCACCGAGAACCAGCTGCGTCGCTTCCTCGCGGAGCTGCCGCCGCCCACCGCCGAGGAGCTGGCGGCCAACCCGGAGTTGGCAGACGGCGCGCAGGTCGCGGCCCCTGCGCCGCAGCCGACCGAGGACGGCAAGCTGCCGCTGCCGCCGGTGCCCACCCTGTCGCGCGACGCCGACGTGTGCGTGCTCACCTGGCGCCAGCTGGCCGAGCTCTGCGCGGCGCTCGCCGCGTCCGGTGGCTTCGCCTTCGACACCGAGACCACCGGGCTGGATCCGATCTCCGACCAGCTCGTGGGCCTGAGCTTCGCCGTGGGCCCCCAGCGCGCCTGGTACGTGCCGCTGCGCCACCAGAACCCCGCCCTGAGCGCGCCGGAGGGCGCTGGCGAGCAGCTGGAGCTGGGCGCCGCGCCGCCGCCCGCCCTCGACCCGCGCCAGCTCCCGGTCGACGGCGTGCTGCGCGCGCTGGCGCCGCTGCTGGAAGACGCGGAGCTGCCCAAGAGCGCCCAGAACGGCAAGTTCGACCTGCAGGTGCTGCGCGAGGCGGGGGTCGACGTGCGCGGCTTCCGCTTCGACACCATGCTTGCCAGCTACCTGCTCGACGCCCACCAGCGCACCCACAACATGGACGCGGTGGCCAAGCGCTGGCTCAGCCACGAGACCATCCACTTCGCCGACCTGACCGACGCGGCCGGCAACAAGGGCACCAAGAAGGCGCCGATCACCTTCGACCGCGTGCCGCTCGACACGGCCACGGCCTACGCCTGTGAAGACGCCGCCGTGGTCGCCGCGCTCGAGGCGCAGATGAAGCCGGCGCTCGCCAACAGCGACCTGACCGACCTGCACGACGAGCTGGAGCTGCCCCTGGCCCTCGTGCTGGCGGACATGGAGCGCCACGGCATCCGTGTGGACAGCGACAAGCTCAACGCCCTGTCGACCGAGCTGGGCGCGCGGGCCGAGGCGCTGGTTGCGGAGTCGGAGGCCCTGGTGGGTCGCCCCTTCAACCTCGGCTCGCCGAAGCAGCTGCAGGAGATCCTCTTCACCGAGCTGGGTCTGCCGACCAAGAAGCGCACCAAGACGGGCTACTCCACCGACTCGAGCGTGCTCGAGCAGCTCACCGGCCACCACGAGCTCCCGGGGATGATCCTGGCCTGGCGGCAAGCGACCAAGCTGAAGAGCACCTACACCGACGTGCTGCCGACCCTGGTGCACCCGAAGACCGGCCGCATCCACACTCAGTTCCACCAGGCCGTGGCGGCCACCGGGCGGCTGTCGTCGTCGGATCCCAACCTGCAGAACATCCCCGTGCGCAGCGAAGACGGCGCGCGGATCCGCGACACCTTCATCCCCGCCGACGGCCACCTGCTGCTGGCAGCGGACTACTCCCAGATCGAGCTCCGGGTCCTGGCCCACATCTGTGGCGACCCGGCGATGAAGCAGGCCTTCGTCGACGGCGCCGACGTACACGCCCGAACCGCGTCGCTGCTCTTCGACGTGCCGGAGGACGAGGTCGAGCGAGCCCAGCGGGCCATGGCCAAGACCGTGAACTTCGGCATCTTGTACGGCATGAGCGCGAGCCGGCTGGCGCGGGAGCAGGGCA
>JAUIAC010000772.1 GCA_030425545.1 bacterium
GAGCCCGAGTATTGGGGCGTGAAGCGCAGCAGCTGCCGGGCGCGCGTGTCGTCGACCGTGACGGCGAAGCGCAGGTACTCCAGCTCGGCGGCGGGCGTGTCGAGCAGCCGCGTCATCCAGGCCTGGCGCGCGATCACCGGCGCGATGACGTGAGGCAGCTCGACGGGCTTGCGCCCAGCCAGCTCGATGAGCCGGCGCAGCGGCAGCGAGTCTTGCCCGGCCACGTTGAAGATGCCGCGCACGCCAGGTCGCGCGGCCGCGTGCACGGCCGAGACCACGTCCTCCTCGTGGATGACCTGCACCATGGGGTCGAAGCCGAAGATCACCGGCGGCCGGGCCATGCGCAGGTAGTTGCTCATGGCGTTGTCGACCCCGCCGAGGATGTGGCTCGGACGCAGCACGACCGTCTCGATCTCCGGCGCCTTCCAGAAGTAGCTCTGCGCCAGCATGTCCACGGCGATGAGGTCCCGGATCTGCGGAAAGCGCTGCGCACCGAGCAGCGGGGCGTCTTCGGTGATGAAGGCAGGGTTGTCGTCCTGCGGACCGTAGACGTCGGCGCTCGAGAGCAGCACCACCTTGGGGACGTTGTGGCGCTGCGCGTACTCGAACACGCGCTGGGTCCCGAGGATGTTCCAGCTGTGGTGCTCCTGACTGCCGCGACGCGGGTCGTGCATGAGCCCGAGGTGATAGATGACGTCGACCCGGCGGGTGCGGAAGAGGTCCTCACAGGCCTTGCGGCGGATGTCGATGCGCAGGTGCTCGACGTCTTTCGGCCGCCGTCGGAACAAGCGGCGGTCGATGCCGATGACCTCGTGGCCGGGCAGCCGGTGCAGCCGCCGCGCCAGGAGCTGCCCGAGCCTCCCGCTGATGCCGGTGATGACAGCGCGTGTCTTGCGTCCCTTGCGACGGGCCATGGGGTCTCTCCAGGTGTGTGGGTCGGCTGCTGTGAGGGCTCAGGCCCGACCAGGACCTCGCTGACGGGGAACGAACACGCCCCGACGGCACGGCGAGCGCTCAGATGAACACGCCCCTGCGCTCCCGCAGGCCGCGGTCCATGAGCTTCTGGATGGCCCCCTGCACCACCGCGACCTTCTTCGCGATGACCGCGTCGTCGTCGTTGGGGTCCCCCTCGAAGGTCAGCGGTTCGCCGAAGTAGATGCGGTACTTCACCGGCGCAGGCCACATGGCGAGCGGACCGAGGAGCAGCGCCAGCGGCGGCATCGGGATGTTCGGCGCGTTGAGCAGCTTGGCCAGCAGCTCGAAGTTGCCGACGTTGATGATCTGCTCCTCAGCGCCCACCACCGCGAGCGGCACGATGGGCGAGTTGGTCTCCAGCGCGAGTCGCATGAACCCGTGGCCAAAACGCGCCATCTTGTAGCGGTCGCGAAAGGGCTTGCTGATGCCGCGCGCGCCCTCCGGGAAGACCACGACCGACTCCTCGGCCTCGAGCAACCGCCGGCAGTTCTCCGGGAGGCCGGTCACCTGGCCGCAGCGCATGCAGAAGGTGCCGAACCAGGGCGTGCGGATGGCGAACTTCTCGACCATGGAGCGGATCATCCGCGGCGGGTCGCGGTCGAGCAGCAACGACGTCCCGACCATCATGCCGTCGAAGGGCAGCTGGCCGCTGTGGTTGCCGATGAGCAGGCAGCGCCCCTCGGCGGGCACGTTGTCGATGCCGTAGCTCTCCACCCGAAACCAGACCCGGTGCAGGAACTCCACCACCGGCACGATCTTCCGGACGTAGTCGGGGCTGAAGCCAAAGGGGTCGACCCCGTGGGGCCCGAGGTTCTTGCTCCCGAGCAGCTGCTGGTAGCGCCGGTCCATCTCCTCTTCGCTGATCCGCCAGCTCCCGGGCTGGGCCAGCAGGGCGCCGATGTCGCCCGCCGCCTCGCTCACCTCGGACCACAGCCGCGCAGCGGCGCGCTGGGGACGTCGGCTCTCCGCGGCCGCGACCAGGCTGCCGGCGGTCTCACGCGCGGCGCGCGCGGTTCGGCTGATGCGCTCTGCGGCCCCAGCGGCTCTGCTCCGCGGCATGCTCCCCCCTCACCCCACCTTGCGCGTACGACGCGGGCACGCCAGCTGCGTGCGCGCGGCTGTGTCCACAACGGCGGGTCAGGCACGACGGTGCCGGATGCGAGGTGACAGGCGCAAGTGGGGGCCAGAATTCGTGCCAAAGCGCTACTGTTTCAGCGTGTTGCAGGAAACGA
>JAUIAC010000773.1 GCA_030425545.1 bacterium
GCGGAGGCCGACCTGCACCTGCGTGTGGACGTGCTCGAGCCGCTGGGCGCTGAGACCTATGTCTACGGCGCCTTGGAGTCCCCGGACGGGAGCGCGCTCTCGGCCCAGGATCTCGGCCCACGTGACGACGCGACGCGCGAGCGGGGCCAGTCGCCCTGCATCGTGCGCATCGCGCCGGAGGTGCCGGTCGACAGCGGCGCCCTGCTGCCCCTGCGCGTCATCCGAGAGCGCGCCCACTTCTTCGACCGCGCCGGTGTCCGGCTCGCCTCGTTCGACGCCTAGCGCGGCGACACCCCCACGGCTCGTGCACCCGCTGCCCGGCCGCTCCCCCTGCCGCTGGCCCCGCCCCCGGAGTTCCCGATGAAGTCCACACTGCTCCGCATCGCCACCCTGGCGTCCCTGATCCTGCCGCTCGGCTGCGGCAAGAGCGCGCCGCCCCAGGCGAACGGCGCCGCCGCGGGCGCCACGAAGGCCGGCCCGGGCAAAGCGAGCGAGGGCAAGGCCAACGAGGGCAAGGCGGCGGCGAAAGCGGCGGCAGCGGCGAAGAAGGCCGCCGCCAAGCCCGTGAAGAAGGAGAAGGTGGTGCTCTGGCACGCGTACCGCGACGCCGAGCGCAAGTCGCTCGACCAGCTCATCGACGCGTGGAACGTCAAGCACCCGGAGGTGCAGGTGACCGCGCTGGCGGTGCCCTTCGACGCCCTCATCGACAAGGCCCAGGTGGCGATCCCGCGCGGCAACGGTCCGGACCTGATCATCTTCGCGCACGACAAGGTCGGCGTGTGGGCGCGCGACAAGCTGATCCAGCCGCTGGGGGACTTCGCCACCGGCGACCGGCTCAAGCGCTTCCTGCCGCAGACGGTGAAGCCGCTGGTGTTCGAGCGCGCGGTCTACGGCCTGCCGCTGGCCTTCAAGAGCCTGGCGCTCTTCTACAACCGCGCGCTGGTGAAGACGCCGCCCAAGACGGTGACGGAGCTCATCGCCCAGGCCAAGAAGCTCACCGACAAGAGCAAGGGCACCTTTGGCCTCGCCTACGACGCGTCGGACCTCTACTACCACGCGGCCTGGCTGCACGCGTTCGGCGGCAAGGTGTTCGACCCCGAGGCGCGCGCCCTCGCCATCAACAGCCCCGCGGCGGTGAAGGCGGCGGAGGCGGTGCGTGACCTGCACAAGAAGCACAAGATCCTGCCAAAGGGCATGACCGGCTTCGTGGTCACCGCCATGTTCAACGAAGGCAAGGCCGCGTTCGTGCTCAACGGCCCCTGGTTCCTGAGCGAGATCGAGAAGGGCGTGCCCTTCGGCGTCGCGCCCCTGCCCGAGGTGGCGCCAGGGCAGCCGATGAAGCCCTACCTCGGCAGCGAGGCGCTCATGCTCAGCGCCAAGACCCAGGTGCGCGGCGCGGCGCTCCGTGTGATCGACTACCTGGTCAGCGACGAGGCCGCGGTGACACGCATGGTCGTGGGCAAGCAGCTGGTGGCCAACCGCAAGATCTACGAGGACCCCAAGTTCGGCAACGACCCGGTGGTCAAGGTCTTCCGCGCGCAGGCCGACACCTCGGTGCCCATGCCCAACGCCGTCGAGGCCAACGTCGCGTGGGCGCCGTACAGCAACGCGCTGCGCAAGGTCATCTTCGGCGACACCGCGGCGCCCGTGGCGCTCCAGGCCGCCGCCGAGCAGGCCGCCGCGGCGGTCGCCAAGCTGCGCAAGTAGGAGCTCCGCACGTCCATGGCCATCGACGCCCAGACCGACCCGGCCGCGACCGCCCCGTCGCCGCAGCGCCCTCCGCGCCCCCCTGCCAGGCAGGTGCGGTGGGTGGAGCCTGTCGTCGCGGCCCTGTGCGCCGTCACCGTCACGTGGCTGGGGACCTGGGGCTTCGCGACGCTGCAGGCCTCTCGGCAGGCCGGGCACCGCGCTCGGGCCGCGGTCGCGGTGGCGGACACGCTGGCGGCCGCCGCTGGTCTCGAGGCCAAGCAGCCCGGGACGCTGCAGCCCGAGGTCGACCGGCTCGCTGCGGCCCACAAGCCCTTGGTCGCGCGGGTCTTCGTGACCGCGCAAGGCGGCGTCGACGAGTTCGGCATCGCCCGCGGCGGCGCGCTCAAGATCGGCGGTGCCGGCCTCGACACCGCGGCGACCAAGGCGCTGACGGACCATGACAAGGGGCTGGTCGCGGCCGCCGAGCGCGCGGTGAAGCTGGGGCAGC
>JAUIAC010000124.1 GCA_030425545.1 bacterium
TGGCGTCCCCTCACTCATGCGGGTGTCACCGACGCGGGCGCGCGAGGCCCCCGTGATGCTGCGGCGATATACACCCAAGCGTCCGCAAGTGTCCAGTGGTGACGGGCGTCGCGCGTGCGTGCTGAGCCGGCGATGATGCGGCGCGTCATTGCAGGCCGCGGAATCGCGGGGGTTGCGGGCACAGTTCGCGCGGGCGCCCGAATCCGCTACCGTCCGCGGTGGAGGTGCCATGAAGCACGGACACGACGCATCGGGTGAGGTTCTGGGGGCGCTTCGCGGTGGCTGGGCGGCCACGGGCGCTGGGCTCGCGCTGGCGCTGGTCGCGGCGGCGGCGCTGGGCGCGGGCTGCGACGCGCTGACCGGCGGCGGCGGCGGCGGCAGCGAGGGCACGGACACCCTGGCCCCGGACAGCGGCGTCGACACGTCTGTGGCCGACAGCGCCGGCGCGGCCGACGCGAGCGCAGGCGACAGCGGCGTCGGCGACACCGCGCCGGTGGGCTGCACGCCCGGCTGCAAGCCCTGGCAGACCTGTGTCGGCAGCGCGTGCAAGGCGAAGAGCTGCACCGACGAGGCGGCGTGCAACACGGGCGCCGGCCCCGACGATCCGCAGCACTGGTGCGTCAAGGGCGTGTGCCGCGCGTGGCAATGTGAAGACGACGCCGACTGCGGCGAGGGCAACAAGTGCAACGACAAGACCTTCCGCTGCTACAAAGCGCAGACCGGCTGCGCCTTTGACGCCCAGTGTGTCGACGACAAGGTCTGCACCGACGACACCTGCGACAAGGACACCGGCGCCTGCAAGCACACACCGGTGACGGGGTGCTGCGAGACCGCCGCCGACTGCGACGACGGGGTCGCGTGCACCGTCGACAGCTGCACCAAGGCCAAGTGCGCGTTCACCGCCAAGCAGGGCTGCTGCACCAGTGACGGGGAGTGCGCCGACAGCAGCGCGTGCACGGTCGACACGTGCAAAGACGGGGCCTGCGTCTTCACCAAGAAGCCGAACTGTTGCGAGGCCGACGGCGCCTGTGACGACGGCGTCGACGCCACCACCGACGCCTGTGTGAAGGGGGCCTGCGTGCACAAGCTCGCGGGCATGCCCACCACGTGCAGCTCCGACGCCGCGTGTGTGGGCACGGCCTGCGCCAAGGGCACCTGCGTGTCCGGCACCTGCTCGTGGGCCCAGGTCGCCGGCAAGAGCTGCTGCACCACCGACGCGGCGTGCGCGAGCGACACGGCCTGCAAGGTCGACGCGTGCGTGGGCTTCGTGTGCGAGACCTCCGCCGCCAAGGGCAGCGGGACCCACCTATGGGCGCGCTTCGACACCGCCACCACGCCCGGCTGGACGGTGCAGAAGGGCAACAGCGTGGCGTGGTTTCACACCAGCGACCTGCTCAGCTTCGCCGGCCCCCGCGGCCTGCGCTACGGCGTGCCGGGCAAAAAGTCGTGGTCCGGCGGCTTCCCCAACAAGGGCACGGCCACCGGACCGGCGCTCAAGGTGCCGGCCCAGGGCAAGCTCACCTTCCAGGTCTTCTTCGACGGGGAGCCGTCCGCCGGCGTCCACCAGTTCGGCGCGCGGGTGGTCGACGCGGCGGGCAAGGCCACCGAGGTGTGGACCAAAAACGCGGATCTCAAGGGCAACACGGCGGGCAAGTGGGTGACCGCCACCGCCGACCTGGCCAAGTGGTCCGGACAGACCGTGAAGGTCCAGCTGTGGTTTGACGTGGCCGTGAGCTTTCCCAAGGAGGCTGGCTTCGGCCTGGTCATCGACGAGCTGCGGGTGTCGGGCAGCTGCCCCTGATCCGCCGTGGACGCTCAGCTGTGGTCGCGAAGGGCGCGGACGATCAGCCCCAGGCCCACGGCGACGAGGGTCACCATGCCGAGGAAGGTCGGCAGCGAGGTGGGCAGAAAGATGAGGTGCAGGCTCAGCACGACGTTGAGCGCCATCATCCCCAGGGCCAGCCCGACGCAGGCCCAGGCCCACTTGGCGGAGGCGCGCTGAAAGAGCCCCGCCACGCCGACGACGAAGGGGACCAGCGCCAGCGCGAGGGCGCCCTCTTCGCCGAGCCCGTTGCCGAACCAGCCGCCGAAGAAGGGGCCCGACGTGACGGTGACGCGGCTCATCAGCAGCCAGAGCCCGGCGGCCGCCAGGGCCACGCCCAGCGCGAACTCGCCGATGCCTCCCGGGGTGCCGCCTGCGCCGCGTGGCGTGTGGAAGTCGCTCATGGGCCGAGCCTACGCCCTGCGCGGGCCCGCTTGCAAAGCTGCACGGCGCCCGCCGCGCACGCGCGGCAGGGGGTGTGTATGCTCGTCCACGCGCGGGCCGGCCCGCGCGCGGAGGACCCCATGACTCGACAGACTCTACTCCTGGGTCGCGCGCCCCAGCGCGCCGCCGCGGCTTCGACCCCGACGCGACCGGCAGGGCGATCGCTCGCCAAGCTCCGGGGGCCCGTGGTGCTGATGGGCCTGGCGCTCAGCCTGGCCGCGTGCGGCGCCGCCGAAGAGCCGGCCGAGGGCAGCTACAGCACCGTCGGCGACGGGTGGAGCGATCTCGGGATCTCCGGAGAGGACGGCGCTGGCGGGGCGCAGGGGGACGCCTCGGCCGCGGACGCCGGTGGGGCCGCGGACAGCTCGGGTGCCACGGACAGCAGCGCGCCGGACACGGGCGCGCCGGACACGGGCACGCCGGACACGGGCGCTCCCGATGCGGGCGCCGCCGACACGGGCCCGACCGACACGGGTACTCTCGACACGGGCGCCCCTGACGCGGGCGCGACGGACACAGGCGCGACCGACACGGGTGGCGGCGTCTGCCAGGACAAGAGCGCCGCCTACGCCAGCGCCAAGGTCAAGGCGCTGAAGTGCACCAGCGACTTCCAGTGCTACGCCCCCGCCAAGCTCATCGAAGGCAAGGGCTTCACCTTCGGCGCCCCCGAGAACATCGGCTGCGACTGCAAGCGCTACTACAGCGACGTCGACCTGGCCGGGCAGTCGCTGGCAGACCTGGACGCGGAGTTCACGAAGGCGGGCTGCAAGGCCCAGTGCCCGCTGACCGCGTGCGCGTCGCTCGACACCCGCGTCGGCGTGTGCACCAGCGGGCAATGCGAGACCAAGCAGGCCACGTGCAAGGAGATGGAGGCGCTGGTCGAGGCGGCTGTGACCAAGGGCCGCGCCTGCAAGGCCGACTCGGAGTGCTCGGGCTTCGGCATGCAGGGCGGGCTGCCCTGCGGCTGCCCCGTCAACGTCAACCTGAGCACCCTCGCTCCCGGCAAGCCGCTCTTCCTCTACGTCACCATGATCACGCGCGCCTACACCAACCTCGGCTGCGCCAAGGGGGTCAACTGCGCCTGCGCGAAGGTCGGCAAGGGTGCGTGCGTCAACGGCATGTGCACGACCAAGTAGCCCTTCGGCTTGAGCTGGAACGCAGCGCGCCCCGCCTTCGTGAGAGGGCGGGGCGCGCTGCGTTGATCCTCGGCGAAGCTCCGCGTCAACCAAGTCTTGGGAGCACCGCGCTCCTCGCCGCCACGACGAACGATGTCTTGGCGATGTGACCCGGAGGACCCCATGGACGGAAGCACGCCGCTGTTGCAGGTCTTGCTCGTCTGCGCCGACACCAGGCTCGCGGAGCGCTGTGACCACGCCGTCACGACCGAGCTGCAGGGCGTCGAGGTGACGCGCGCGAGCACGGTCGCCGCGGGCTGCGCGCTGCTGGAGGCGCGCGCCTTCGACGCAATCGTCGCGCACCACACGCTCCCCGACGGCGGCGCGACGGACCTCGCGATCACCACCGACCACACGGAGCCGGCGCTGGTGATCATCAGCCCTCGCGGCAGCGTCAACAGCGGGCCGCCGCTGATTCGCGCCGGCGCGCAGGACTATGTGCGCACGGCCCACGTGGAGTCCGATCTAGCGCGCTCGGTGCGCTTCAGCGTGGAGCGGCAGCGGCTCCGCGAGGCGCTGCGCGGCGCAAACCGGCGGCTCGTTGAGCTGGCGGCCCTCGACTCGCTGACCGGGCTGGCCAACCGACGCGGGCTGCAGGATCGCCTGCGCGTCGAGCTCGCGCGGGCCAGCCGGGACGCCGCGCCCGTGTGCGCGCTCGTCGTCGACCTCGATCGCTTCAAGGACATCAACGACACCCACGGCCACGCCACCGGCGACGACGTGCTGGTCGGCGTCGGCGCGGTGCTCCGCCGCATCGCTCGGTCTTCGGACCTGGTCGGCCGCGTCGGTGGGGACGAGTTCGTGGTGCTGCTGCCCGACGTGAACCTGCTCGGCGCACGAGTGGTGGGCGAGCGGCTCTGCGCGCGGATGCGTGAGGCGGCGCTCGACACCCGCTCGGGGCCTGTGTCGGTCACCTGTAGCGTCGGCGCCATCGTGGTGCCGCCCAAGACCGACTCCGTGACGGAGCTGCTGGGCCACGCCCGCGTCGCGCTGGCCATGAGCAAGCGCGGTGGCCGCGATCGCGTCAGCATCGGCCGCATCGGCCGGGCGCCTCGGCTGCGCCGCAGCCCGCGCCGCATCACGTTGATCGAGCGCTCGGTCGACGAGGGTCGGCTGACCGTGCACGCCGAGCCGATCCACGACATGTTCACTGGCGATGTGTCGGCCATGGAGCTGCGCCTGCGCTCGTCGAACACGCAGGAGGTGTCGACCGCGTCGGTGCTCGCCGCCGCGTTCAACGCGGGCAGCCTCGCCGACCTGGACCTGGCCTACCTGCAGACGCGGCTCGACAGCCTCGACGCCTACCCTGCGCTGGTGGCGGCCCACATCAGCGTGTTTCCGCAGACCCTGTTGGGCGACCGCTTCCAGGCCGTGCTGGACGCGACCCAGCGGGCGACTCAGCACCGCCCGGTGGTGCTCGGGCTCAACGCCAGCATCTTGCCCGCCAACGACGCCAAGCTGCGGGACCGGCTCTACGCCCTGCGCGCGGCCGGCGTGAAGCTCGAGCTGCTCGACGTGGGCGGTGGACGCGGCGCGGTCGACGCGGCGTTGCAGCTGCGGCCCGAGTACGCCCGGCTCTCCGCAGACCTCGTCGCCATGGCCGTACACGACCCCGAGCGCGTGAGCGCCTGCGTCCGCATCCGCCGCCTGCTCAGCGCCATGCGTATCACTGTCATCGCCGACGGCGTCGACTCGGCGCCGGCGGCGGCGGCGATGCGCGAGGCCGGGGTTCAGTGGGGCCTTGGCGCCGCGTCGCGTCCGGCCACGTAGGCCGCGATTCCGGGCCAGGAGCGGCGCGGGCCAGCGCGTCGGCGCCTGGCAGCGGCGCGACGCAGTGACACCTGCCCCTGCTTGTTGTAGCACCTCGGGCGAGCCGGCCTACTCCGTCGGCGAGAGAGGTGCGCCATGGCAGACCCCCGCACGACGTTGATCCCCGATCCCGATCCCGCGGAGACCCGTGAGTGGGTCGAGTCCATCGACTCCGTGGTCCACTTCCAGGGCGCGGAGCGGGCCCACTACCTGCTCGGTCGGGTCCATGAGCACCTGCAGGTCGACGGCGTGCAGCTGCCCTACCTGGTCCAGTCGCCCTACGTGAACACCATCCCGCCTGCGCTGCAGCCCGTCTACCCGGGCGACCTGGAGATGGAGCGCCGCATCCGGCGCATGGTCCGGTGGAACGCAGCGGTGATGGTCCACCGCGCCAACAAGCACTTCCCCGGCCTCGGCGGCCACCTGTCGACCTACGCCTCCGCCGCGCACATCTACGAGGTGTGCTTCAACCACTTCTTTCGCTCGCCGGTGCACCCCGACGGTGGCGATCAGGTCTTCTTCCAGGGCCACTCCGCGCCCGGCGTCTACGCCCGCGCCTTCCTCGAGGGCCGCCTGACCGAGGCGCAGTGCCTGGCCTTCCGCCGCGAGTCCAAGCCCGGGACCGGCATCTCCAGCTACCCGCACCCGCGGCTGATGCCGGACTTCTGGCAGTTCAGCACGGTGAGCATGGGGCTCGGCCCCATCTCCGCCATCTACCAGGCGCGTTTCAACCGCTACCTGCACAACCGGGGCCTGGCCGACACGGCGCAGAGCCGCGTGTGGGCCTTCCTCGGCGACGGCGAGACCGACGAGCCCGAGTCCCTCGGCGCCCTCTCCCTGGCGGCCCGCGAGGGCCTCGACAACCTCGTGTTCGTGGTCAACTGCAACCTGCAGCGGCTCGACGGACCCGTGCGCGGCAACGGCAAGATCATCCAGGAGCTGGAGAGCGTGTTCTCCGGCGCGGGCTGGAACGTGCTCAAGGTCATCTGGGGGTCGAGCTGGGACCCGCTGCTCGCCGCGGACACCGACGGCATCCTGCGCCAGCGCATGGACGAGGTGCCGGACGGCGAGTACCAGAAGTACGTCACCGCAGGGGTCGACTACGTGCGCGAGCACTTCTTCGGTCGCTACCCGCAGCTCAAGGCCATCGCCGACGGCATGAGCGACTGGGACCTGCAGCACCTGTCCCGCGGCGGCCACGACCCGGTGAAGGTCTACGCGGCGCTGCACCAGGCCACCGCGGCGCCCAACGGCCGGCCCACGGTCGTGCTGGTCAAGACCATCAAGGGGCACGCCCTGGGCGGCGCGTTCGCGGGGCGCAACACCACGCATCAGCAGAAGAAGTTCGACGTGCAGGCGCTGGCCAAGTTCCGCGATCGCCTCGAGCTGCCGATCACCGACAAGGAGCTCGAGCAGGCGCCGCTCTATCACCCCGGGGTCGACGCGCCCGAGATTCAGTACCTGCAGGAGCGGCGCGCCGCCCTGGGCGGGCCGATGCCGGTGCGCACCACGGCCAAGACGCAGGTGCAGGTGCCGGGAGACAAGACCTTCCAGCGCTATCTCGAAGGCAGCGGGACCACCGAGGTCTCGACCACCGGCGCCGTGGTGGGCGTGCTCAGCAGCCTCCTGCGCGACAAGGAGCTCGGCAAGCGCATCGTGCCGATCCTGTGCGACGAGGGCCGGACGTTCGGCATGGAGGCGCTCTTCAAGCCCTACGGCATCTACTCGGCCCTGGGCCAGCGCTACACGCCGGTCGACGCCGACTTCCTGCTCGCCTACCGCGAGGCGACCGACGGCCAGATCCTGCAAGAGGGCATCACCGAGGCGGGGTCCATGGCCAGCTTTCTGGCGGCGGGCACGGCCTACAGCACGCACGGCACGCCCCTGGTGCCCTTTTACTTCTTCTACTCGATGTTCGGCTTCCAGCGGACCGGCGACACCATCTGGCAGGCCGCGGACATGAACGCGCGCGGCTTCCTCATCGGCTGCACGGCGGGTCGCACGACGCTCAACGGCGAGGGGCTGCAGCACCAGGACGGGCACAGCCTGCTGATGGCGGCGACCAACCCGGGGGTGGTGGCCTACGAGCCGACCTACGCCTACGAGGCTGCGACGCTCATTCGCGCTGGCCTGACGCGCATGCTCGGTGGCGACGACGTCATCTACTACCTGACGGCGCAGAACGAGTCCTACGTCATGCCGGCCATGCCGGCGGACCCGGCCGCTGCGGAGGGGATTCGTCGGGGCTGCTACCTGCTGCGGCGCGCAGACGAGGTCGCCGCGGAGGCGGGGGTCACGCTGAGCGACGACGCGGCGCCGCTGCAGCTCCTGGGCTCGGGGTCGATCATGTCGGGCGTGCTGGCGACGCAAGAGGCGCTGGTGCGAGACCACGGCGTGCGCGCCGACGTGTGGTCGGTGACCAGCTACAGCGAGCTGCGCCGCGAGGCGCTGCGGGTCGAGGAGTCCAACCGCGCGGCGGGCCGACGCCAGGGCGAGACCTCATGGCTGCAGGACACCCTCGGCGCGACCAGCGGGCCGGTGATCGCCGCGTCGGACTGGATGACCCTGGTGCCGGACCAGCTCTCCCGTTGGCTGGGCACGCGGCTGACCTCGCTGGGGACCGACGGGTTCGGCATGAGCGACACCCGCGAGGCCCTGCGCGCGCACTTCGGTGTGGACGCGGAGGCCATCCTCTCGGCGGCCCTCTGGTCCCTCGACGCGTAGGGTCTGAGCGCCCCTGCCGGCGCGTGACCGCAGACCGCGCACCTGTCCCGCTCCCGCGCGACTCGCTAGCCTGGGGCCATGCACCTCACCTGTCCCACTTGTGACCACGCCTTCGCCGTCAAAGTCCCGCTCATCGTCGGGTCGCCGCGGCGCGTGCGGTGCCCGGCCTGCGCGGAGACCCTGCTCGCCCGCCGCTCAGCGGACGGCGCGGTGCACTCCCAGGCCCTCGCGACCGTCCCCGACGCTGAGGTCGGCGCCGACGCCGGCGGGCAGGTCGAGGCCGCCGGCGACTACTCCAGCGCGGCCCGCGGTCGCAAGCGCACGGTCATCGAGGGGCCGACGCACCGGACGCAGATCTCCGGCCAGCACGACGTGCTCGACGAGCTGGTCGAGCCGATAGATGAGGCCGCCGAAGCGGAGCCCGGCGGGCCGAGGGCGGCTGCGGGCATCGACCACGACGACGACCACGACCACGACCATGACCACGACCACGACCACGACGATGACGCCACGGCGCAGCTCGCGGCGCTCAGCGACGACGACGTGACCTCCCAGCTGCAGGCGGTGGGCGAGGCCGCCGACGTGGATCCTCTCCAAGACCGGTCCCGCTCGCCGGAGTCCCATGACGGGCTCGTGACCGTGGACGACATGGACGCCGTGGTGGTGCCGGACGTCGCGCTGAGCAGCTCCGACGGGCCGCGCGTCATCCTCGGGGGGCAGGCCAAGGCGCAGGTGGCGCTGCACGGCGACCAGACCCGAGCGCTGAACACCGTGCGCGACCTCGACGCCATCGCCACGCCGCTGTCGATTCCGGCGGTCGACGCGGCGCCGCACGAGGCCGGCACCGACATCGAGCTGCGCGCGGTTGGCGACCCCGACGACGCGGACCCGACCGACGACGGCACCGACATGGTGCGGCTGACCGGCGAGACCTGGGCCCCGGCGGTGGACACCGAGCTGACGCACGCGCCCGCGCCAGGGCGCGCGCCCTTCCGCGTGCGTCGCACGTTGATCATCGTCGCGCTGCTGCTGGTGCTGCCGAGCGCCGCGCTGGTGGCGACGCTCCTGCTCGCCGGCGCCGACGCGCCCGGCTCGAAGGCCACGGCGCCCGCCCGGGCCGCGCAGGCGGCGCCCCAGGCGGTCGCGCAGGGGGCGGCGGAGGCGCCCGCGGCGCCAGGGGAGGCGCAGGCAGCGGGGGAGGGCTCGGCCGAGACGGCCAACGGGGGCCGCGTGGCCAACGAGGGCAGCGGGTCGAACGAGGGCGGCGGATCGAACGAGGGCCGTGGGGCGGACGAGGCGGCCGCGCCGCCGGTGCTCCGTGACGTGCCGCCCGACGACAAGGGAGCGGCAGCCGCGGCCGAGGGCGCAGGCACCGCTGCGGCAGCCGCGCCAGCGATGGGCGGGGCCGCGCCAGCGATGGGCGGGGCCGCGCCAGCGAAGGACGGCCTCGCGCCAGCGATGGACGAGCCCGCGCCTGCGAAGGACGAGCCCGCGCCAGCGAAAGACGGCCCCGCAGCGAACGACGGGCCCGCGCCAGCCGAGCGCGCGGTCCCTGGCGAGGGGGCTGCCGCAGCGGCCGACCGCGACGACGCGGACCCGGCCCAGGGTGAAGCCACGGGTCGGGTCGCCTACGACGCGCCCTATGAGGTCTTTGGCACCCGCGCGGACGTCGCCGCGCCCTGGCTGGCGCTGCGCAAGCGACCGAGCCGCCACAGCGCGCTGCTCTCCGAGATGCACGACGGCACCGGCGTGAAGGTGCTGCGCAAGCGGGGGCGCTGGTGGCGCGTGCAGGTGGTCGGGGGCGAGGACGACGGCGTCGTCGGCTACGCGCACTCCAAGTGGCTACGGCGCCGGGTCCCCTGAGGGCGCGGGCCGCGGCGTCACGGTCTTCAGCCGGCCCTGCACCCAGTCGGCGATGCCCTTGCGGTAGAGCGGCGAGAAGCGGCGGTCGCTCGGCCCGCCTGCGAGCGCGGTGTGCGCCACGTCTTCGGCCATGTCGGTGACCATGCGGTAGCTGGGCGCGAAGCTCGTCTCTCGACCGCCCGAGCGGTAGAGCTGGCCCTGGTGCACCGTCGCCCGGCCGCCCACCAGGGTCACCGGGCCGTGGTCGAACCCAGCGATCTTGGGGAGCTTCCCGCCCAGGAGCACGTGCTTCATGGTGAAGCTCCGCTGCGCCCCCCAGCGCGCCGCCGGGGCCTCACAGACGCCAGCCGCGACCTTGCTCCACGTCGCGGCCCGGCCCTCGGGGCCGTACCAGCCGCTGTCCGGGTCGAGCAGCGCGCGGTCGAAGCTCCAGTAGAAGTCGGCCACGATCGCGCACTCGTCGAGCAGCCAGGCCATCACCTCCTCGCCGAAGCGCGCCCCGAACACGGCCCGCAGGAGCGCCCGGTAGAAGGCCTCGAAGCGGGTCGCGCCGTGGCTCTCGGCGTCGTAGCGCAGGTCCCAGTCGCGCAGCTCCTTGCCGCCGGCGTTGTCGGGCAGCAGGGGACGCAGCACGGCCATGAAGAGCTCGGCCTGGCGGCTGTGCAGGTCCATCTGCAGGCGGCGGACCTCGTCCACGGTCCAGTCGTCGCTGGTCGCGAGCACGTCGGCGATGCGGTCTGCGCGATAGGGCCCCATGGGCAGGTTGATCGGCCGGCTGCGGCCGTAGCGGTTGAGGTCGTTGTTGGCCGTGACCAGAAAGCCCTCGTCGGGGTCGAGGCTCCAGGGCAGGCGGTCCGGAGGGACGAAGCCGCGCCAGTCGTTGCTCGGGTCCCAGCCCGGCAAGGGCGCGAGCCCGCCACGGCCGGGGTTGCGCAGCGGCATGCGCCCGCTCATCTGGTAGCCGATGTGGCCTGAGGTGTCGGCCAGCACCCAGTTCCACGCGGTCTCGATGTGGCTCAGGAGCTTCATGCCCTGCTGCACCTCGCGGGCGTGGAACATGCTCAGCGACGCGGCCAGCGACGCGCCGCCGGTGGACTCCGCGCTCGCCCAGCGCGTGGCCAGGTAGTGGCCGGGCACGTTGGGGTCGCCGTCGAGCACGCCGTGCAGGTTCTCGTAGTAGACTACCTCGACGTCGTCGTGCTTGGCCCGTCGGATCAGCTCGCGCCGCTCGCGGAAGGGCTTCCACACCTTGCGGCCGCCCTCCGCGCGCCGGTAGCAGCCGTCCTGGCACTCCTCCACCCAGCTGTCGGTGGCGTCCATGAAGGCGTAGGTCGCGCCCCAGGCCAGGTCGTTGGTGCGCCCGATGAGGGGCCCGGGGAGCCCCGGCATGGTCGAGCCTACGCACCACCGGTCCCCCAGCTCGAGCACCGCCTCGTACCAGACCGCGGGCAGGCGGTTGACCTCGAGGTGTGGGTCGTTGGCCAGCATCGGCTTGCCCGAACCGGTGCGGGCGCCGGCGATGACCCAGTTGTTCGAGGCCACCGCCGAGGGCACCGCCCCCAGCCAGCGCACGGCGTCGGGCACCACCCGTTCGCCCAGGGTGACCTTCTTCAGCAGCCACGGATCCAGGTCGTCGATCGCCCCGGGAAAGAGCGGCTCCAGCAGGTCGCGGGAGACGCCGGCCTGCACCAGCTCCACCAGCAGCCGCTCCATCTCCCCCTGGCTCTGGGCGAGGTTGACGTAGGCGATGACGCGCGAGATGAGCACGGTGTCTTCGCGGGTCCAGACCTCGTGCGTGTAGGGCAGGGGCTTGAGCTCCCAGGGCAGCCCGTGGTCGTCGACCGCCTGGTTGATGCCGTCGATGTAGGCGGTGAGCAGCCGGCGGTGGCTCGGCGGGACCTTCTCGATCTCCTCGGTGAGGCCTCGGTTGAACCCGAGCCGACGGAAGAAGCGGTCCACCTCGAGCATCTCGTCGGTGTCCGCGAGCAGCTGGCAGCCTTGACCCCGGGCCAGCGCCCGCACCACCCACAGCTGCAGCCCGCGGTCGACGGCGTGGCAGTAGCCCAGCCCCCGGTAGAGGTCGGTGTCCCACTCCGCGCGGATGTGCGGCACGCCGTGGGCGTCGCGCTCGATGACGACCTCGCCGTCGCCCTGCAGGGTCGTGGGGTTGCCGGCAGAGAAGGGGTTGTCGAAGAGGGCCATGGTGGTCCTTGGCGAGGGAGGGAGACGGCGGAGTCCAGCGGCCGTCAGTAGCCCATGGGGCAGCCGCCACCGGTGCCGCCGGCGCTCAGCCCGCCGCTTCGCTCGTCGCGCTGCAGGCTGGTGCGCACGGCCCACAGCTCGGGGAAGGCCCGCTTGCTGGCTGTGGATTTGAGGTAGTCGACGCCGGAGCTGCCGCCGGTGCCAGGGCGCCAGCCGATGACGCGCGCGACCACCCGCACGTGGTGTTCGCGCCAGAGCGCGAGGTACTCGTCGAGGGCGATCAGGCTCTCGTTCAGCAGGTAGAGCGGCATGTGGTCGTCGGGGCGCTCGAAGATCGGCAGGATCCCCGCCACCGCCGCGTCGTGGACCTCCGGCCTGTCGCGCTGCGCCGGGTCGTCGGCGGCGAGGGGCACGTCGAGGCCGGCGGCCCGCATCATCCGGCTCCACGCGGTGCGCAGGTCGTCCGCCGCGAGCCGCGCCTCGAGCCGCGCGCGCAGGTCCGGGCGGTTGTCGAAGAACGTGCAGTAGCGCGGGTCTTTCAGGCCGGCGGCGAACTCGAACTCACGAAACTGCACCGACTGAAAGCCGCTCGCGGGCATCAGGTGGTCGCGAAAATAGAGGAAGTCGATGGGCTGCATGGTCTCGACGATGTGAATCTGCTGCACGAGCAGGCGCATGATCTCCACGACCCGGTTGACGAAGTGGCGGGCGCGGAGCGGGCGGACGTCGTTCATGAACGCGATGGCGCGCTCGAGCTCGTGCAGGATCAGCTTGAACCAGAGCTCGTAGGCCTGGTGGATGATGATGAAGAGCATCTCGTCGTGGTGCGGCGGGTCGGACTGCGGCACCTGCAGGCTCAGCAGCTCTTCGACCTTGAGGTAGTCGTTGTAGGTCAGGTCGGCGGAGCGAATCGCCCGGGGCGCCGAGCCCTCGTCGCCGTAGAGCGCGCGCACCGGGGCCTGGCCGAGGGCGGCGTCGCGATCGCCCTCGGTCGTGGCGTCGTGGCCCTCAGGCGGGGCCTCGGGGGCCGTGGGGTCAGTCATGGTGGGCTCCTGCGCGCGGCGGACGCGCGTCCTGTCGCTAGGCGGTGGCGAGCACGTCGCAGACGAAGTCGCCCACTGCGTCTACCACGGGCGGCGGGATCTCGTGTTGACCGTCGAACTCGTGCAGCGCGCCGACCAGGCCGCCCTCGGTGAGCACGCCGTGCAGCCGCCGCGCCTCTGCCACGCCGAGCAGCGGATCCTGGCGGCCGTGGCTCTGCACGAAGCGCAGCCCCGCGTGGGCTGGGGCCGCCTGGCGCCACACCGTCTCGTGGAGCAGCGTCCCGCTCATGAGCACCAGGCCGGCGGGGCTCAAGGGCGACGCCAGCGCGACCTCGGTGGTGACCATGGCGCCCTGGCTGAAGCCACCCAGGACCACCTGCTCGAGCGGACGACCGAGCGCGGCGAGCATGCCAAAGACCTTGTCGCGCGCCTCGCTGAGCCCGTCGGGCGTGATGCCGGACATGTCGCGGTGGGTGCCCGCCATCATCGCCCGGTTGAGCGCGTCCATGTCGATGGAGAACCACGCCCTGCCGGTGGCGAAGGGCCCCAGCTGCACCTCGCGCGGGCCGTTGGGGAAGATCCAAGTGGTCCCCGCCGGTGCGCGAATGGCGCGGTGCAGCGGCAGCAGGTCCTGCCAGCTCGCGCCGAAGCCGTGTAGCAGCACCACCACCGGGCCGTCTGGCGCGCCGGGCACCTCGAGCACGTCGAGATCACCGAGTCGTCTACGCTGGACCATGGGCAGCTCCGCCGGCGCGTGCTGCGCCCGGCGTAGGGTAGCTTCCAGCCTCCGAATGTCACGCCCCACGGGGCCGCGTCACGGGGTCACGCCGGGTTGGTGCGGCCGAGCAGCTTGGCGAGCAGGTCGTAGGTCCGGGTGCTGTCCCGGTCGTGTGCCTTGGCGAGCCGGCGCAGGGCGGCGAAGAGGTTCCGCCGCGTGATGATGCCGACGACCTTGCCGCCCTCGAGCACGGGCAGGCGGCTCACCTGGCCCCGCTCGAAGATGCCGCTGATGCGGTAGATGTCGTCGTCGGCGTTCACGGTGAGCACGGCCCGCGTCATGTGGTCCGCCACCGGCCCGGTCGGCAGGCGGTGAAAGGCGGCCGCGGCGATGACGCGGGTCAGGTCTGTCTCGGACACCACGCCGACGAGGGCGCCGTCGCTGTCGATGACGGGCGCGCCGTGAACGTGGCGAGCGATGAGCTGCTCGGCGGCGGTGAAGATGTCGTCGTCCGGCGCCACGGAGAAGACGGGGTGCGTCATCATCTCGCGGGCGGTCTCGATGTGAAGGGTCATGGGAGCCTCTTGGGTTGGGCGCTGGAGCCATGGGGTCGCGCCACCATGCAAGGCACTGCAGCCCTCTTTTCAAGGCCGCAGCAGCCGGGCGTGGCCCGCCGTGTCGACGGCTGGCGCGCGCGGGCGGCGCCCTTGGCGCGGGGCCCGACCAGGCCGTACTCTCGGCGTCTGCACAGGAGTTGGCATGACGCGGCGCCGCGCTTTCGTGGTCTACAACCCCGCCTCGAGCGCCGGGCGCACCAAGGCGCGCTGGCAGCAGCTCGCGCCGCTGGTGGCCGAGCACCTGGGCGAGGTCGAGGTTCACGAGAC
>JAUIAC010000774.1 GCA_030425545.1 bacterium
AACGCGCGCATGAACCTGCTGAACACCGACCTCGAGGCCCAGGTCAGAGAGCGCACCCTCGCGCTGGAGGCCTCACTGGCGCAGTCGCGGGCGGTGCTGAACAACATGCCCGACGGCCTCTTCGCCGTGGACACGACCGGGATCATCCGCGCGGCCAACCCGCAGGTGTCCGCCATGGTCGAGCTGGGCGACGAGCTGGTCGGTCAGCGGGCCCACGACGCCCTGCCGGAGGCGCTCTATCGCCTGGCCGTGGAGACGGCGACCCACGACCGCGCGGGGCACGTCGACCTCGCCCGCGGAGACCGCACGCTGCTGGCCAAGGCCTCGCCGATCCACGAGCTCCAAGACGGCGTCGAGCGGTGCGTCGGGGCTGTGGTCATCGTCCGCGATGTGACGCTGGAGCGTGAGATCGACCGCATGAAGACGGACTTCATCGCCACGGTCTCCCACGAGCTGCGCACGCCGCTGACCTCCGTGCTCGGCTTCGCCAAGATCACCCGCAACAAGCTCGACAACACGCTGACGCCGGCGCTCCCGACCGACGACAAGAAGGTCACGCGCGCCCTCAAGCAGGTCGGCAGCAACCTCGACATCATCATCTCCGAGGGGGGGCGGCTCACCTCGCTGATCAGCGACGTGCTCGACATCTCGAAGATGGAAGCGGGCCGCATGGAGTGGAAGATGGCGCCCTTTGCGCCCGCCGAACTCCTGGCGCGGAGCATCGAGGCGACGACCTCGCTCTTCGGTGACGGCGCGGTGGAGCTGCGCAGCGAGATCGAGCAGGACCTGCCGGAGCTCCACGGCGACTTCGACCGGCTGATGCAGGTGGTCATCAACCTCATCTCCAACGCGGCCAAGTTCACGGCGCAGGGCAGGGTGGTCGTCGCCGCGCGGCGGACGCGTCAGGGGGTGGAGTTCAGCGTCACCGACTCCGGCGAGGGCATCGCGCCGCACGCGCAGGAGCAGATCTTCCTGAAGTTTCGGCAGGTGGGCGACACGCTCACGGCGAAGCCCATGGGCACCGGGCTGGGGCTGCCCATCTCGCAGCAGATCGCGGCCGCCCACGGCACCGAGATCACCGTGCGCTCCCGGCTGGGCGCGGGCGCGCGCTTCGCCTTCGCGCTCTCGGCGACAGGGGCCATGGAGCCTCGGCCGCCCGGGCGGGTCGAGACGCTCGTGCACCACCTGAGCGCCCACGTGGCCGAGCACCACCCCGCGGGCGACGCCTGCGTGCTCATCGTCGACGACGACGAGAGCCTGCGCGAGCTGCTCCGCCAGCAGCTCGAAGAGCGCGGCTACCGCACCTTGCAGGCGGCCGACGGCTACGCGGCGATCGACCTGGTGCGCGCGCGTCGGCCCGACCTGGTGCTGCTCGACATCATGATGCCCGGCATCTCGGGCTTCGACGTCGCCGCCGTGCTGAAGTCCGATCCGAGCACGCAGACCATCCCGGTGTTGGTGCTCTCCATCATCGAGGACGCTGAGCGCGGCGCCCAGATCGGCGTCGACAGCCACGTCACCAAGCCCCACCAGGCCGACGACCTGATCGGCGAGATCGAGCGCCTGCTGCACGGGGTGCGCGCGCACAGTAAGGTGCTCATGGTCATGGACGGTGGCCGCAACGAGTCGGAGGACTCCGCATGAACAAGAAGATCCTGATCGCGGACGACATGAGCCACCTGCGGCTGCTGCTCGAGCAGACGCTCGAGGAGCTCGAAGACGCCGGCGCCGAGCTGATGATGGCCTGCGACGGCGGCGAGGCCCTGGACCTGATCCGCAGTGAGCGCCCGGATCTCGTGCTGCTCGACGTGATGATGCCGGTGATGAACGGCTTCGACGTCTGCAAGGCGGTCAAGGCCGACGAGGAGCTGAAAGGCACGGTGATCATGATGCTCACCGCCAAAGGCCAGGAGTTCGACCGCAAGACCGGCGAAGAGGTGGGCGCGGACTACTACTTCACCAAGCCCTTCGACCCTGACGAGGTCCTGCACAAGGCCGCCGAGATCCTGGAGATGCCCATCGCATAGCGGCCGCACGCGTGACCGCCGCCAGCTCTCCGGCTGCCCAGCGTCGCCTCATGATCCCCGGCGAACATGTGAGACGGTGTGAGTCTGGTTTTCCAATTCCCCAGGCAAAGTGCCATGCTACGGGCTGACCCGCGCCGGGTACGGACTCAAAGGACCCCCCTTGCC
>JAUIAC010000775.1 GCA_030425545.1 bacterium
TGCAGTGGCTGCAGTCCTACGAGATGTCGAGCCCGGTGCTGCGGCGCATCCTGTGTACGGTGCAGCACGTGTTGCCGCACGTGGCCGTGTTCCGGCTCGAGTACGGCGACCTGGCGCTGGTGGCCTCCGCGCAGCCGCTGCGCTTCGACTACGCGGCGGCCGCGGCGGGCTACGGTCACGCCGACGTGCAGGCCGTCATCGAGAGCGCGGCCAACCCGCGGATCCCGTCGACGCTGCCGCAGCTGCTGAGCCTGCAGCTCTGCGGTCCGGGGCGGGTTCAGGCGCTGTGCCAGGGCTTCGAGACGCCGCTGCGCATCCGCCGCCCAGAGGTGGAGTACCGCGCGCCGCGCGACTTCTTCGCCAAGGTGTGGCCCAAGGAGATGCTGCGCGCCCTCGACGCGCGGCTGACGCCCGGGTCGGACACCTGGCTCGCGAGCGCGGTGGCCAAGCTCCCCGCGGCGCAGCAGCCCCCGCGTTGGCGGCAGGACGTGCGCGCCTTCCTCGCGGCGCAGCAGATCCGCGGCGAGCGGCCCCTGGTCAGCGCGCTGAGCCCGGCGCGGGCGGACAAGACCGTCCCGGGCCTGAAGCTGGCCCACGAGCTGCCGCCCCTCGCCAGCGTAGACGCCGCCGGGCGCAAGACGTGGTGTCAGCGCGTCGCCCAGACCATCCCCTGGTTGGTCGACAGCTTCGACACCCAGTTCGGCCCCGTGAGCGAGGCGCCCAAGCTGCGCGCCTGGCATGACGCGTGCGCGGACCGCCGCTGACGCCGCCGGCTACGACGCGGCCCCGTCGTCGCTGTCCCCGCGCGTCACGTGCGACCACAGGTCCATGAAGGTCAGCGGCTGACGGCCGCCCGCGGCGCGGGTCTCGCGGCAGGCGCAGCGCTCGGCCGGCGGCACGTCGCCGAGCACCTGCTCGACGTGGGCGCCGCACCCGGACCAGGTGGGCTTGTTGCACTGGGAACACTGGACTCGTGCACACATGTCGGACTCCCTGACGGTCGCCGCCGGAAGTGGCGGTCTGGTCCAAGGAGGCGGCGAGCCAGGAGAGTGTTTCATCAGAGCGGCGCTGGCCGCGGCTGGCGCACAGGCCGCTGGACCGCAGGTGTCACGGGATGACGTAGCCCCGCTTGTAGAGCACCCGCGCCGCGCGCTCGAGCACCGGCCGCGCAGGCACGTCGAACTCCAGCGCGTCGGCGATGCGGTTGATGGTGGCGAAGGCCACGCAGATGGTGATGACGGCCTCGACCTCGGTCTCCGTGAAGCCGAGCTCCAGCAGCGGCCGGACGTGGGTCGGACCGACGGACTCCGGGTCCGTGGCGAGCACGCCGGCCAGCTCGAGGGCCGCCACCACCGAGGGACGCAGCCCCGCCTGACGGGGGTCTGCCAGCGCCGCGTCCACCACCTCGCGCCCCAGCTCGTACGCCGCGACCGCGGCGTGGGACTCTCGTCAGAACACGCAGTGGTTGCGCGCCGAGGTGTAGGCCGCCACGAGCTCGCGCTCGCCGACCGTGAGCGGGTGCGGCCCGCGGATGGCCTCCTGCAGCGCCCCGCTGAAGGGGCGGCCGAAGAACTCCGGGCGATAGGTGAGCACGCGCATGACGTCCGGCGCGCGCGCCCGCCCCAGCAGGCCCATGGCGCCCAGCACCAGCCGGTACTTGAACGCCTGCCCGTCGTTGAGCTTGGAGACCCTCATGGCGTGTCCTCCAGGGCCGCCCGCAGCGCCCGCATGCCCGCCTGCATCCGCCGGCTGCCCGCGGCCACGGCGCCGCAGACCACGAGCTCGAAGCGGCCGTCGTCGTCGAAGCCGAGGTCGGCGAGCGCGGCCAGGTCGGCGTCGGTGATCTCCGCCGCCCGGTGGGCCAGCTTGTCGAGCAGCGGCCGGGCGGCCTCGGGCGCCAACGCCGGGTCTTCGAGCAGGCGGCGCTGCTCCGGCGACAACACCCCGGGCGCGGTGTGCACGTGCCGATCGAGCGCCTGCCAGCGCGCCTCGTGGCTCTCCATGAAGGACCTCCTGCCCATGAGCGTGGGGCGACCCGGCGAGCGGACGGGGAGCCCGTGCGCGAGAGCGACCACGGACCACAGCGTAGCCACCGCCGCCCGATCGTGCAGCCTCTGCGCGGGCGTCAGGCTCCCGGCCGGTGCTCCCAACGGCGGTACTTGTCGTGGGTCTGCTCGGTGCGCGTGAAGC
>JAUIAC010000125.1 GCA_030425545.1 bacterium
GCCACACTCGCCCCCTCGCGCGCCGCCGGCACCGTGGCGCGATGGGCGGCGACGTGGGTGTGCGCCGCGCTCCTGTTCACGGCGCCGCGCCCAGCCGACGCCCACACCGTGCATCGCAAGATCGGCGTCGGCTACGAGCAGTCGCTCACCTCGCTGCCCGACGCGTCCGCCAGCGACGCCACCACCCCGGACATCAGCGCGTCGGGCCTGCTCCTGCAGTACTGGTGGCGTCACGTGGGCCTGGAGGCGCTCGTCGGTGGCCGCGCGCTCATCGTCCCCGGCACCCCGGTGGCCTGGGCCGGCTTCCTCTCTCTGGGTGCGCACTACAACGCCTTTCGCGCGCCGCAGGTGAACCTGTCCGCCGGCGTCCGTGTGACCACGGCGTTCTCGCGCGTCGTCACCACGACCGACACCGAGAGCGCGGCCTCTGAGACGCGGGTCGGCTTCTCCGTCGAGGTGCCGCTCCGCGCCATGTTCTTCCTCAGCGACCACTTCGCCCTCACCGGCTCGGTCGGCCCCGTCATCACCCTGGGCGGCAGCGGGGTGAACCCGCTCACCGGCGCGCGCAACACCACGACCATCGCGCTCTTCCGCGGCGGGTTCTCCGGCGGTCTGGGCTTCGTGGTGTTCCTGCGCTGAGCTCGCCCCCCTTGCGTCTCCCCTCTCAGCCCCCTCGACAAGGAGTCTCCATGTTGCGTCTCGCCCTGCTCCCCGGCGACGGCATCGGCCCTGAGGTCATCGACCAGGCGACCCGCGTGTTGGGCGCCGCAGCTGCGCGCTTCGACCTCGCGTGGCAGCACGAGACCCTCGACCTGGGCGCGGAGCGCTACCTGCGGACCGGCGACACGCTGCCGGAGGCCAGCTTTGTCCACCTGCGCGACGACTTCGACGCCATCGTGGTCGGCGCGTTTGGCGATCCGCGGGTGCCGAGCAACGTGCACGCCAAGGACATCCTGCTCGGCCTGCGCCAGCGGCTCGACCTCTACGTCAACCTGCGCCCGGTCAAGCTCCTCGACGCGCGCTTCTGCCCGCTCAAGGGACGAGGGCCGAGCGAGATCGACATGGCCATCGTGCGCGAGAACACGGAGAGCGTGTACACAGGCATCGGCGGCCACCTGCGCAAGGACACGCCACACGAGGTCGCTCAGAGCGTCATGATCCACACCCGCATGGGCTGCGACCGGCTGCTGCGTCACGCCTTCGCGCTCGCGCGCACCCGGCGCGGCGTGCTCACCCTCTGCGACAAGGCCAACGCCATCCCCCACGCGCACGGCATCTGGCGGCGCGCGCTGGCCGCCATCGCGCCCGAGTTTCCGGACGTCGAGGCCCGCACGCTCTACGCCGACGTCGCCGCGATGCGCATGGTCACACATCCTCACGAGTTCGACGTCGTGGTCGGCGACAACCTCATGGGCGACATCCTGAGCGACCTCGCCGCGGCGCTCGTCGGCGGCCTCGGTCTGGCCCCCTCGGCGAGCCTCCACCCGGGGCTCCACGCGCTCTACGAGCCCGTCCACGGCTCGGCCCCCGACATCGTCGGCACCGGCAAGGCGAACCCCCTCGCGGCCATCTTGAGCGTCGGCATGCTGCTCCGCGACTTCGGTCACACCGCCGCCGCGGACGCCGTGGACGGGGCCTGCGCGAACGCCGTGCTGAGCGGCGAGACCACGCCGGATCTGGGCGGCAACCTTGCCACGTCCGAGGTCGGTACCTACATTTGCGCGCACGTCTCCAGGGCGTGAGCGCGACGCAGGCGCCCGCAGCCCGGACCACGCAACGCGACGCCGCGCTCCCGCCACGTCGCTACCCCGGAGCCACGCCCATGCGCAGCGACGTCGTCGACGGCAAGATCAGCTTCCCCGGACGCATCCTCTTCCTCTACGAAGACCTGGACCTGGTGCGGGCGCAGCTGGCGGGCACCGACGTGCCCTGGGATCCGGACAAGGCCCTCGTCGACAACATCTCAACCGACGAGATCACGCCCGGCTGGGTGTGCTTCTACTTTGACGAGACCCTCGGTGAGTACAGCCTCGTCGGCCTGCGCGGCGGCGCCATCGAGCACATGGACCTCAAGCGCGGGGGCTTCTCGGTCATCGTGTCGGGTCGGTCCAAGGGCTGCGGCTCGAGCCGGGAGACCGCGCCCTACTCCGAGCAGGCCGCGGGCATCCGCCTCGTCATCGCCAAGAACATCGAGAAGATCTATGGCAACAACTGCCAGAACATCGGCTTGCTCACGTCCACGGACTTCGGCCTCATCCCGCGCATCCTCCGCGGCGAGGCGATCGAGGTCGACGCTTTCACCGCCGGCATGGACCCGGTCGCCAAGGACATCGTCGAGGCGGGCGGGCTCTTCGCCTACAACAAGCTGCGCCTCGCCGGCGCGGTGCGGCCGCCCGCGCTGGCCACAGCGCCACGGCCGATGAACCTGGTCGAGAAGATCATCGCCCGGCACGTCATCGTCGACGCCGCACAGGGCACGGTCGGCGCCGCGGCCGTTCAGGCGGGCGACGCGGTGTTCGTGCGCACCGGCATTCGCTTCTCTCACGACTACACCACCGCCATGGCGCAGGCCTCGTTCAAGGCCGCGCTGGGCGACGACGCCAAGGTCACCGAGCCCGAGAGCATCTACGCCTTCCGCGACCACCTGACCTTTCTCGGCGCCGTCATGAGCGACAAGCACCGGGAGATGGGGCTGCTGGAGAAGGCGACCGCCCTCGCCGACATCCAGCGCGCGTTCTGCGCTGAGCAGGGCATCCGCCTCTACGACGAGAAGGCCGACGGCACGGGCTCGGAGGCCATCTGCCACAACGCCGTGCTGGAGGACCTCGCGCTGCCGGGCGACGTGGTCGTGGGCACCGACAGCCACACCTGCACGGCCGGCGCGCTCGGGTGCTTTGCCTTCGGCGTCGGCAGCACGGACATGGCCAACACCTGGTACACCAAGGACATCCGGGTGAAGGTGCCGCAGACCGTGCGCTTCGAGATCAGCGGCGACCTGAAGGCGGGGGTCACCGCCAAAGACATCATGCTGCACATCATGGCGCTGCCCTACATCAAGGAGGGCAAGGCCATCGGCCAGGTGCTCGAGTTCGGCGGCTCGGGCGTCGAGGCGCTGTCCATGGACGAGCGCGCCACGCTGACGAACATGGCGGTGGAGGCTGGAGCCACCACGGGCGTGATCGCGGCGGACGACGTGGTGCTCGACTACCTGAGCATGATGCGGGAGGACCTCGACACCGAGGCGCTGCGCGACCGGTTGCTGCAGCCCGACCCGGGCGCGACCTACGTGGAGACCTTTCACATCGACGTCGACGCCCTGGCGATGATGGTCGCGACCCCGGGTGATCCCCGCAACGGCGTGCCGCTCGCCACGCTGACCGACCCGGTGCGCATCGACATCGCCTACGGCGGCTCGTGCACCGGCGGCAAGATGGCCGACATGGACATGTACGCGTCCGTGTTGCGCGCGGCACTGGACCGCGGGCTCAAGGTCGCCGACGGGGTCGACCTCTACATCCAGTTCGGCAGCCAGCGCATCAAGCAGTACGCCGCCGAGCGGGGCTACCTCGAGCTCTTCAGCGAGGCCGGCGCTCAGACCATCGACCCCAGCTGTGGCGCCTGCATCAAGGCCGGGCCTGGGGTGTCGCGCAACGCGGACCAGGTCACCGTCTCGGCGATCAACCGCAACTTCCCGGGGCGCAGCGGTCCGGGCAACGTCTACCTCGCCAGCCCGCTCGTCGTCGCCGCGTCCGCGGTGAAGGGGCGGCTCGCGTCGCCGGACGAGATCTGGGCCTGAGCCCGGTCTCCGCGCCAGCACGGGATCCCGTGACAGCCCTGGGGGCGTGCGGCATCCTCGCGGCCATGCACTGGGATCTCCGCAGCGTCCGCACCTCCATCGCCGCCCTTGCGGTGTCGCTGAGCCTCGCGCTGCCGGCGGCGCACGCGCTGACGCCCAAAGAGCAGGAGCGCGCGGTCAGCGTCGGGCTGCGGAGCGCGCTGGACGCGCGACAGGGCGGGCGCTTCAAGCAGGCGTTCACGGTCCTCGCCGACCTGAGCCGTCGCTTCCCGGACGACGCCCGCATCCAACACGAGCTGGGCGTGCTCTACGCGCTCCACGGGCAGCTGAAGCCGGCCGCCTCCCGCTTCGCCACCGCGCTGCGGCTCGACCCGCTGCTGGTGCAGTCCCGGCGGGCCCTGGCGGAGGTGCTGCGCGCGCAGGGCCGGTGTGGGCCCGCGCTCACCCACTACGCTGCGTTGCTGGCCCAGCCGGACCATCGCGTCGCCGCGCTGCGTGGGCTGGCGCTGTGCCGTGAGGCCACCGGCGACGCCAAGGGAGCCAAGGCCGCTCTGGCGCAGCTCGTGCGGGATCACGGCGACACGCCGGTCGGCGTCTGGGCCAAGGGCTACCTCGCGGGCTTCGGGGCCCAGGGGGGGCTCTCGCCAGCGGCCGCCGAGCGAGAGGGGCTCAAGCACTTCCGCGCCAAACGCTACGCCCAGGCGTCGCCGTGGTTCGAGCTGGCCTGCCACCGCGGGCCCACCGCAGACCGCTGCTATCGCTTGGGCGTCTCGCGGCTGGGCGAGCGTGACGTGCTCGCCGCGGCGCAGGCCTTTCGCCTCGCGCTCGCCATCGACCCCAAGCACCTGCCCTCGCTCTCGGCCTGGCCGACCACGGCGCGCATGCTCCGCGCGGCCGGGCGCGGTGGCCAGGCCGCTGGCTTTCGCGACGCGAGCGGCTCACGCCCGTCGCTGCGCGTGGCCGAGGCGATCTTGGACGACGACCTGCTGCTGGCCGAGCAGCTGGCCAGCGCCGCCATCGCCAAGGGGCACAAGGGCCGCGTGCTGCGGCTGCTCCGGGCGGAGACCCGCCTTCGAGCCGGGCAGCTCTCACGCGCGCAGGCGGACCTGAGCGTGGTGTTGCGTGCGCGACCGGGCCTCAGCCAGGCCCGCCACGCCCTGGCCGACATCTACGCGCAGCGACGCCGGCTGGCGCAGGCGCGCGCCTACGCTGGCCTGCCCCAGCGCGTGGCCCCCGCGGGCGGGTGGCCGGAGGGGGTCCGCGGCGACGCCGATCTGGCCGCCTTCCGCCGGTGGCGCCGCGCCGCCATGGATCACACGCTCCGCCGCCTCCGCGACCCGGGGTTGAAGCCCTTTCCCGCCTTCGAGCCGCCGCCGATGCCCGACCCGGAGTCGGTCCGCGCGCGAACCGACGCCCCCAGCAGCCGCCGATGAACGCCAAGGCCCCACGCGACGTCGCCCCGGACGCGACGCCCGGCGGCAGTGCGCTGCTGCGCGGCGCCGTGGTCTACACCACGGCCGACGAGACCCCGCACTTCCGCTCCGACGCGGTCCTCGACATCCGCGGCGGTCGCGTCCATGCCTGCCGAGCGCCGCAGCGGGGCGACCCGCCGGCGACGGAGCTGCTCTTCGTCCCCGGGCTCGTCGACCTGCACTGCCACTGGCCCCAAGGGCACGTCCGCGGCCGCTTCGCCGGCCAGCTCCTGCCCTGGCTCCGTGAGCACATCTGGCCGGCGGAGGCGGCGTTCTCGGAGCCTGGCGAGGCCGCGGCGCGCGCGGACGCCTTCGTGGCCGATCTGCTCCGCTGCGGGACCACAGCCGGGCTCTTCTTCGGACCGCCCTTTCTCGAAGCGTCACGCCGCTTCCTGGAGGTGGCGCCCCACGGCTGCTTCGACGGGCCAGCGCTCATGGAGACCCACTGTCCGGAGTCGATGCAACGGCCGGCGGCAGAGGTCCTCGCCGAGGTGGCGACGCTCCCGGCGCACGAGCGTCGGCGCGTCGCGGTGTCGCCCCGCTTCGCGCCGAACCTGCACGCCGAGGGCCTGCGCGCGGCGGGCGCCTTCGCGCGCACCCACGGCCTGCTCGCCCAGAGCCACCTGAGCGAGAACCGAGACGAGATCGCGTGGGTGGCGGAGCTCTTCCCGGAGCGCGAGAGCTACACGGACGTCTACGACCACGCCGGGCTGCTCGGCCCGCACGTGGTCATGGCCCACGGCGTGCACCTCGGCGACGCCGAGCTGGCGCGCCTGGCCGAGACGCGCACCCTGGTCGCCCACTGCCCGACCTCCAACGAGGCGCTCAGCAGCGGCCGCATGCCGGTCGAGCGGCTCCGCGCAGCGGGCGTGCCCTGGGTGCTCGCGACCGACGTCGGCGCCGGACCGCAGCTCAGCCAGCTCCATGTCATGGCCAGCTTCCTGTCCGTCCACGCCGCGGCGAACGTGCCCGTGAGCGCGGTCGAGGCCTTGGCCCGCGCCAGCGCGATCCCCGGCGCGTGGCTGGCGGAGCACGACGCCTCCCTGGCCGGCCTCGGGACCCTGGTCTCAGGCGCGCCGGCCCATGTCGTCGCGCTCCCGCACCCGGGTGGCTCGGACGCGGAGTCGGTGCTGCGGCGCCTGCTCGCGGCCGAAGCGCCAGACTTCGAGCGGGCCGCGCGCGCGGTCTGGGTGTGGGGCACCAAGGTCGCGCGCTAGCTCGAACGCCGATGCCTCAGGGGCCGCGCCGCCGGCACGCCCAACCCGATCCCGAGCGCCGGTCAGGGGCAGGTCGAATTCTTCGCGCCCGGCGTGCCCTTGGCCCCCTGCGTGCCGAAGGTCTGCGTGGCGTAGCACCAGTTTGTACCCTGGTTGTTCTGCTCCGCCGTGAGCGCGCTGGGGGAGAGCTGAAAGGTCTTGCCCGTCGGCACCGTGGACCAGCCCTTGCCGCCGTAGGTCACCGAGTCGATGGTCTGCCCCTGGTAGACCAGTTTCACCGAGTCCCCCTTGTTGCTGAACGCGATGGAGGAGTCGGTGTAGTTGTACACGTAGTCGGCCTTGCCGCCGCCGCCCAGCGAGCTGCTGTTGCCGAACACGAAGTAGGCGCCCGGCTCCAGCTTCAGGCCGCTGGTCTTGACCACCTCTTTGCCGAAACCGTCGCCGATCTGCAGGCCTGTGAGCACGATGGCCACCGTCCCCGGGTTGTGGATCTCGAACCACTCGCCGTACTTCTCCGTGGTCGCGGGGTCCGCCATGATCTCGGTGATGACCAGGCTGCCGACCTTGGGCGGGATCGCCGGCTCCTTCAGGCACTTGGCGCTGCAGCCGTCGCCGTCCTGCGTGTTGCCGTCGTCGCACTGCTCGCCGCCCTGGTTGACCTTGCCGTCGCCGCACCAGGCGCTGACCACGCACGTGCCGGCCATGCACCACTTCTGCGTCCCGCACGGCGACTTGTCCGCCAGCTTCACCGCCTTGCAGCCCGACTTCGGATCGCAGCTGTCCTTGGTACACGGGTTGCCGTCGTCGCAGGCCAGCGCCTTCCCTGGCTTGCACGCGCCGCCCAGGCAGAGATCGCCCACCGTGCACACAGAGCCGTCGGCGTCGCAGGGCTGGCCTTCGTTGGCGGGCGCGAGGCCGCACTTGCCCGTCTTCGGGGCGCACTTGGCGCTCTGGCAGGCCGTGTCTCCGGCCTTGGAGCAGGTCACCACGGTCTTCGGGTTCACCGCGCACTTGTAGGGCAGCGCGCTCTTGTCGCAGTAGAGCGTGCCGTTGCACAGGTCGCCGTCTTCCTTGCCGGCGCAGTCGCTGTCCTTGTTGCACTGGCAGGTGTTCGTGCCCGGGACGCAGGCGCCGCCGCTGCACACGTCGCCCGCCGTGCAGGCGTTGCCGTCGTCGCAGCCGAGCTTGTTGTCGGCGTGCAGGCACCCGGGCTTCGGCTTCCCGGCGCCGCCCTTGGGATCGCAGGTGTCGGTGGTGCAGGGGTTGCCGTCGTCGCACCACACCTTGGCGTCGACCGCCTTGCCCGCGCACAGGCCGCCGCTGCACACGTCGGCGGCGGTGCACGCGTTGCCGTCGTCGCAGGGCTGGGTGTTCGGCTTGCTCTGGCAGCCCAGCTTGGGGTCGCAGCTGTCGTTGGTGCAGGGGTTCTTGTCGTCGCAGATCACGGCCGCGCCCACACACGCGCCGCCCTTGCAGCCGTCGCCGCTCGTGCAGGCGTTGTCGTCGGTGCACGGGGTCCCCGCGGCCTTGGGGCTCTCCTTGCAGCCGCCGTCGCCCTTGTCGCACGCCGACGTGACGCAGAAGCCGCCCGGCGTGCAGGTGGTGACCTGACCGGCCGAACAGCTGCCCCCCAGGCAGACATCTCCCACCGTGCAGGCGTCGCCGTCGCTGCACGCCTTGCCGTCGTCCAGGGTCTGCGTGCAGCCGCTCGCGGGCAGGCAGGCGTCGAGCGTGCAGGGGTTGCTGTCGTCGCAGACCTTGGTCGCGCCGGCCTTGCACACGCCCTCGGCGCAGGCGTCGCCCTCGGTGCAGGCGTTGCTGTCGGCGTCACAGGCCCCCGGCGCAGCCGTGTGGGTGCAGCCTCCCGCGAGTTCCAGGCTCGGGTCGCAGAGGTCGGTGGTGCAGGTGTTGGCGTCGTCGCAGAGCGCCTCGTCGGTCGCGCCGTCGCAGTCGTCGTCGGCGCCGTTGCAGGCCTCGACGGTGGGCTTGGCGTCGCACGCGCTCACGACGCCGGCCTGGGTCACCTCGGCGCTGAGCCCGCAGCCACGCTGGCCGAGGCAGGTCCCCGCGGCCAGCTTCACGGTGCAGGGGGTGGTCAGCTTGAGCTTGGCGGCCCGGGGAGAGCACCCGCAGAGCGCGCCGGCCTTGGGCAGGCACTGCTGGCTCTCGGTCCCTTCGACGCTCGTGACCAGGGCGCAGCCGTAGCCAGCGGGGCAGTCCTTGCTGTCGTCGCAGGCCGTCCCGCAGAAGCTGCCCGCGTCGCCACGATCGATGCACGCCGCCCCGGAGAAGCCGGGCGCCTGACACGCGGCCGAGGTGGTGCACGGCTCACAGGCGTGCAGCCAGCGCGGCAGGCAGTAAAAGCCCGCGTCGCTGCCGGGGAGCTGCTTGCACGCGAAGCTCGCGGTGCAGGTGTCGACGCACTTGCCCGCGCACACCAGCCCCTTGGGCGAGTCGATGCACACGTTGGAGTCGCAGTCGTCGTTGGCCTTGCAGGGGCTGCCCGTGAGCCCCGTGAGGCCGCTCGTGTCCGAGGGGCCGCTGTCGACGCCGGTCCCGTCCGAGGGCGCGCCGCCCGTGTCATCGCTGCCCGCCGCGCCGGTGTCCGGGTCGAAGCGTCGGGCACCGTCAGCCGCGCCGCCGTCCATCGGTCCAGCGTCGGGCAGCGACAGGCCGCCCGAGTCCGGTGCGGTCGTGCAGCCACCGTAGAGCGTGGCGAGGGCCAGCGACAGCGACAGCCACGATGGCGAGCGAGCGTTGGGCGACGACGTCATGACGGCTCCGGCGTGGCGCGGCCCCCACCAGAGGGGGCCAACGCGCGCGGAACCTAAGCGAAGTCTGCGCCGACGCGCTACCTGAAACCGGCGAGACGCGGGTGCGCCGCCATGCGCAGGTGCACGCCAGGCCTACAAGTTGCCGAGCTCACGGGCCTTGTCGGGCCCGACCTCGGCCTGCCCTTCCGCCGCGCCACCGAGCGCGAGGAAGATGCGCGCCTGCTCCTCGAGCACGTCGCGAGCGCGCGGCTCGGCCAGGTTGAGCCGGTATTCGTTGATGATCTTCACCTGCTGGTCGAGCCAGCGCGCCCAGCAGCCCGCGCCCACGCGGCTGAGCACGTCGTCTTTCAGCGGGTTGCGGAAGGGGACGCGCCCCGAGATCGGGGCCTCGTCGCGCCCGCAGGTCACGCACGTGAGGGTCGTGTCGCTCATGGCAAAGCCTCCAGCGAGCGCTTGGTCGCGCTGCGCGCGTGGTCCATAGCGCGAGCGCCCTTGTCTCCACAAGGCGTCAGCCGCCAACGTAGCGTGCTCACCCACAAAGCCGGGGCGTCGGGCAGCCGGACACAAATTCTCGGCCCCGACGCGACGGTCGGTGGCGGCACTTGCATGAGAGTCCGTATGAACGCCAGCCATGTCGCGCGCAGAGTATACACCGACAGCGCTTCCGCTATGCGCGCCCGGCGCATAACCCGGCGCCCGGGGCCAGGCGCTCGCCGAGCTCGAAGGGCGCCCGGAAACGTCGACGCAACGCGTCAACCGGGGTTGACCGCGCCCCCGCTCGCGCCGAGACTCCGGGCCCCTTCGCCCCGTGGGGCAGAGGCCACAGCTCCCTCTTTCACGGCTGTGGAACCAGCAGATCCGACCCCCACCGGGGTCCAGACAGGCGACCCAGGTCGCGGGCAGAACGCGGAGACCCAATGAGCGAGCGGAAGAAGATTGTCCTGGCCTACTCGGGCGGACTCGACACCTCGGCCATGCTGCACTGGCTGAAGGAGACCAAGGGCTACGACGTGGTCTGCATGACCGCCGACGTCGGCCAGGGCGAAGAGCTCTCCGGCCTGCGCGAGAAGGCCCTCTCGTCGGGCGCGAGCGACATCTTCATCGTCGACCTGCGCGACGAGTTCGTCCGCGACTACGTGTTCCCCGCGATCCAGGCCAACGCCGTCTACGAGGGCTACTACCTGCTCGGCACTTCGCTCGCCCGTCCGGTGATCGGCAAGGCGATGATCGACGTGGCCAACCAGGTCGGCGCCGTCGCCATCAGCCACGGGGCGACGGGCAAGGGCAACGACCAGGTCCGCTTCGAGCTGGCCGGCTACGCGCTCAAGCCCGAGATCGAGGTCATCGCCCCCTGGCGCAGCTGGCCCTACAAGGGTCGCACGGATCTCATCAACTACTGCCACGAGCACAACATCGAGATCGAGGCGTCCGCCGAGAAGCCCTACTCCATGGACCGCAACCTCTTTCACATCTCCTACGAGGGGGGTGTGCTCGAGGATCCGTGGTTCGAGCCGCCGGAGGACATGTTCCGCCTCACCGTCGACCCCAAGCTGGCGCCCGACGAGCCGGAGTCGGTCGAGATCACCTTCGAAGACGGCATCCCCGTCGCGGTGAACGGCGAGGTCCTGGGTCCCGTCGCCCTGCTGGAGAAGTGCAACGAGCTCGGCGGCAAGCACGGCGTCGGCCGCGTCGACATCGTCGAGAACCGCTACGTCGGCATCAAGTCGCGCGGCGTGTACGAGACCCCGGGTGGCACGATCCTCTTCCACGCCCACCGCGCGCTGGAGCAGATCGTGCTCGACCGCGAGGTCATGGCGCTGCGCGACGAGCTGGTGCCGAAGTTCACCAAGCTGCTCTACAACGGCTACTGGTTCAGCCCGGAGATGCAGCACCTGCTCAACTTCATGCGGGACACGCAGAAGGGTGTCAGCGGCGTCGGTCGGGTGCAGCTCTTCAAGGGTGGCTGCCGGGTCACGGGTCGCAAGGCCAAGAACTCGCTCTACAACCCCGAGTACAGCACCTTCGAGGCCGACACGGTCTACAACCAGGCCGACGCCGAGGGCTTCATCAAGCTCAACGCCCTGCGCCTGAAGCTGAACACCTACCGGGACCGCGCGGCGCTCGTCGAGCCCTCGCCGGAGGTGATGCAGGAGCTGGCCGACATGAAGGCCGGCTTCATCGAGTAACGCCGGGCCATCGCGGGCCCTGGCGTGTTGCGGGGGCCGGCGGCACCCCGGATCGCATGAGCAGAGGGCTCCACATGAACGCGCGCATCAAGATCTTCGCAGGCCGCAGCCACCCAGCGCTGTCCAACGCGATCTGCGATCACCTCGACCTGCCGGTGGGCAAGAGCGAGGTGGTCAAGTTCTCCAATGACAACGTCATGGTGAAGATCCTGGAGAACGTCCGCGAGTGCGACGTGTTCTACGTGCAGACCGCGTCGACCCCGGTCAACGAGCACATCATCGAGACCCTGATCGCCATCGACGCCTTGAAGAGCGCGTCGGCCGCTCGGGTCACCGCGGTCCTGCCCTACTTCCCCTACGCCCGCAGCGACAAGAAGGACCGCCCGCGGATCAGCATCGCCGCCCGGCTGATGGCTGACCTGCTCCAGACCGCCGGCGCCGATCGTGTGCTGTGCATGGACCTGCACTCGCCGCAGATCCAGGGCTTCTTCCACGTGCCTGTGGACCAGCTCGAGGCCTCTCCGTTGATCGCGGAGTACATCCGCGCCGGCGACATCGAGAACACGGTGCTCGTCGCGGGCGACGCCGGTCACGCCAAGGAGCTCGCGCGGCTGAACAAGAAGCTCGGCCTGTCCATGGCCGTGGTGGACAAGCGCCGCTACGCCGACGACGACACCGCCGTCGCCACCAGCCTCATCGGCTCGGTGGAGGGCATGCACGCCATCATCGCCGACGACGAGATCGCCACTGGCGGCACCGTGGTCGAGGCCGGCCGCTTCCTGCTGGAGAACGGCGCCCTCTCCGTGAGCGTCGTGGCCACGCACGGGGTCCTCAGCGGCCCGGCGATCGAGCGCATCAACGAGGGGCCCTTTCGCGAGGTCGTGGTGACGGACACCATGCCGGTGAGCGACAAGCAGGCGCGCTGCAACAAGCTGAAGGTGCTCTCCGTGGCGCCGATCTTCGCCAAGGCGATCCGCCGCATCCACGACGGCGACAGCGTGTCGGATCTCTTCTGAGCGACCCGACCGTCAGCGCCACACGCGAGTCACCGCGACGCCACCTGTTCGCCGTCGCAACGAACTTCGCCGGGCCCCTGCAACCTCGGCCCACTTCACGCGTCCAAAGGAAGAACACCCCTCTGCGGGGGGTTGTGTGAGATGGTCGTGCGCTGCGCCCAGCGCAGGTCACTTGACCGGTCCTGAGCGGGGCCCCTACGTTGCTTTTTGGAGGTGTCGCGCGCCATGGACGCCGGACATCGTACGATTGTCGCCCTGCTGGTTGGCCTCGCGCTGACCCTGCTGCTGCTGGCCGGTCTCGGCTGGCTGGTGTCCCGTACGGTCAGCGATCCCGACGAGCTCCGCGCCCGCATCGCAGCCCAACGCCACCGGCAGAGCCGCAAGCCGCTGCGGGCGAGGCTCTACCGGCGCGCCAACAACACGCCCTCCAAGTCCCTGAAGGTCGCCCAGCGTCAGCGCCGCGAGGACGAAGAGAAGAAGAAGAAGAAAGAGAAGAAGCCCGAAGACAAGCTCACCGGTCAGATCGTAGAGACCGCCCGGCCTGAGAAGGACGAGCGCCCCAAGGTCGCGAAATACCTGGGCCGCTGGGACATGAAGGTCAAGGTCGAGCAGAAGAGCAAGGGCCGAAAGCGCAAGGGACGAGAGCTCGGCACACGCAAGATCGACAACCCGAGCAAGCTGCAGTCGCCCACCAGCAAGAGCCTCGCGCCCACCGCGCTGAAGCGGCAGCAGAAGAAGCAGCAGCAGAAGAAGCAGAAACGACGGGACAAGAAGCGCGAGCGCAAGGTCGCGAAGCGGGCGTCTGGTCAGGACGCGAAGATCGCGGCGCCGCGAAAGTCCAACGCCGCGACCCAGCCCAAGACGGGCCCGGGTGCGCTCGCTGCCGGGGGAGATCCGCGCCCGCGGCTGAAGCGTCCGTCGGTGGTGCGCGGCAAGTACAGCGGCGTGCTCCTGCCGTCCACGTCGGCGGGCAACGTCTTCCACAACGTGCAGGCGCTCGCGGGTCGCCCGGGCAGCGACGACTACCTGCCGGACGTCGACAAGCAGGGCGACACCAACCTACTGAACACCCACAAGTACCGCTTCCACGACTTCTTCATGCGGGTCCGCGAGCGCGTGCGTGCGGAGTGGGACCCCGCGGGGGCCTGGCGTTCGCGCGACCCCGACGGCAAGCGCTATGGCGTGCGGGACCGGTTGACCGTGTTGCGTGTGCGGCTCGAGCCCAACGGCTCGCTCAAGGACATCCGTGTGCAGAAGCTCTCGGGGCTGCGCTTCCTTGACGACGAGGCGCGCCGCGCTTTCGTGGCCGGCGGGCCCTACCCCAACCCCCCGCGCGGGTTGGTCAACGCCCGGGGCGAGGTCGAGTTCAAGTTCGGCTTCATGTTCGAGATCAGCTCGTCCCGCTTCAAGTTCTATCGCATGCGCCGCTGACCGGGTGGCGCAGGGACCCGCCACGTGCCCTCACGCCCCCCCGCCGCACCCAGCTCGCCCCGAGGCCGCGGCAGCCTGCCGCGACTCGCGCGGCACGTGGTGGCCCTGGTCGCGCTCCTGGTGACGCTCTCTCCTCCGGCCGGGTCCTGGGCCAAGACCGCCGCGCCGGCGGCCGCGCAGGTCACCACGCACGGCGCTGCTCCTGCGACGCCCTCCGCCCGCCAGGGAGACCGCCAGGCCGCCCCGCGGAGCGCCATGCCCGCGCTCCAGGTCCGTGTCGCGCTGCACGGCCTCGAGGAGCGGCGACGCGCGCCCCTGAGTCGCATCGTGCGCCGCGCGCTGCGCGACGTGGAGCGCACCCTCGGCGCCAAGCTCGACGGCCAGCTGCGGGTCGACTTCGCCGGCAGTGACGACGACTTCGCTCAGCTGGTGCGGGACGCGGGCGCCCGGGGCCAGTTCGCCGAGCCCTGGGTCGCCGGCCTGGCGCTCCTGCACGCCGATCGCGTGCTGATCCGCATGGACGGCCCGGGCATCCTCTACACGTCGGAGGTGGTGCGCCACGAGCTCGCCCACGTCGCCGTCCACGCCCTGGCCAAGGGGCGCCCCCTGCCGCGCTGGTTCCACGAGGGCGTCGCCATGGTGGTCGCAGGCGAAGCGACGCTCGACCGCCTGCAACAAGGGCTCGGAGCCGGCGGTTTCGGCGAGTTCGACACCCT
>JAUIAC010000776.1 GCA_030425545.1 bacterium
CGCGGCTGGCGCGTGGACGTCTTCGAGCGACGGGGAGACCTTCGCGCGCACACGGGCGCGGCCGGCCGCTCGATCAACCTCGCGCTGTCGACCCGGGGCATCGCCGCGCTGGCTCGCGTCGGGCTCGACGCCGAGGTGCTCGCGACCACCATCCCCATGCACGGGCGCCGCATGCACGCCGAAGACGGCAGCCTGAGCTTCCAGCCCTATGGGCAGGCCGGCCAGGCGATCCGCTCCGTGTCTCGCCGCGGGCTCAACGAGACCCTGCTCAGCTGCGCCGAGCGCGAGCCGGACGTGACCCTGCACTTCGACCAGCGCTGCGTCGGCGTCGATCTGGACAGCGCAACGGCCCACTTTGTCGGGCCAGACGGCGCACGCAGGAGCTACAGCGGCGACCTGGTGTTGGGGTGCGACGGCATCTTCTCCGCGGTGCGCAGCCGCATGATGCGCACCGACCGCTTCGACTACGAGCAGCGCTACCTGGCCCACGGCTACAAGGAGCTCAGCATCCCGCCGGGCCCGGGCGGCTCGTTTCGACTCGAGCGCGAGGCGCTGCACATCTGGCCGCGAGGCGACTACATGCTCATCGCCTTGCCGAACGCGGACGGCAGCTTCACGTGTACGCTCTTCCAGAGCTTCGACGGGCCTGAGGGGCTCGACGCGCTGGACGACCCGACGCACGGCCGCGAGCGGGTGCAGGCCTTCTTCGAGGCCCACTTCGCGGACGCCCTGGCCCACATGCCGACGCTCCACGAGGACTGGGCGGCGAACCCCACCAGCAGCCTGGCGACGATTCGCTGCGCGCCCTTTCACCACCGCGACAAGGTGGTGCTGATCGGCGACGCGGCCCACGCGGTGGTGCCCTTCTACGGCCAGGGCATGAACGCGGCCTTCGAGTCGGCGGCCCTCTTCGACGCGCTCCTCGAGACGCACCACGACGACCTGCGCGCCGCGCTGCCCGCCTTCACCGCGGCGCGAAAGGCGGACGCGGACGCCATCCGCCAGCTGGCGTTGGACAACTTCACGGAGATGCGCGCCCACGTGGCTGATCCCGCGTTCCTGCGACGCAAGCGCATCGAGAAGCAGCTGCAGCGGGCCGGCAACTTCCTGCCCCTCTACAGCATGGTCACCTTCTCCACGATCCCCTACAGCGAGGCGCTACGACGGGCCGCGGCGCAGGACCGCTGGCTCGACGCGCGGCTGGCGTGGGCTGAGGGCGCGGGCCTGTCCGACGACGACCCCGGCTTCATCGCGGCGCTCTTGCAGGTGCCGCCGCCCGCTCAAGCGGCCGGAGCGCCGAGCACCACCTCGCGGAAGATCGCGGCGAAGCGCCACATCTCCTCGTAGGTGTTGTAGAGCGGCACCGGCGCCAGACGGATGACGTCGGGCACGCGGTAGTCGCACACGACGCCGGCGGCCATCAAAGCCTCGTGCAGCGCCTTGGCCTTGCCCGGCACACGGAGCGAGAGCTGGCAGCCTCGGGCGGCGCTGTCCCGCGGCGTGATGACGCTGAAGTGGCCGGACCCGACCGCGTCGAGCAGCTCGAGCAGGTAGCCCGTGAGCGCCAACGAGCGCGCCCGCAGCCGGTCGATGCCGATCTCCTCGAAGAGCGCGAGCGACGCCACCAGCGGGGCCATGGCGAACACTGGCGCGTTGGAGAGCTGCCACGCCCCGGCGCCCCGCTGCGGCTCGAAGGTGGGGCCCATGTCGAAGCGCGTGGCCGGATCGGTCCCCCACCACCCCTCGAAGCGCGGGATGTCGGTGCGGCCGCTCCAGCGCTCGTGCACGAAGGCCACCGACACGCTGCCCGGGCCGGAGTTGAGGTACTTGTAGGAGCAGAACGCGGCGAAATCGACGCCCTGGTCGTGCAGCGCGAGCGGCACGTTGCCGGCGGCGTGGGCCAGGTCCCACCCCACCAGCGCCCCGGCGGCCTGGCCCGCAGCGGTGATGGCGCCCATGTCGTGCCACTGCCCGGTGTAGTAGTGAACGCCGCCCATCATGACCAAGGCGACCGCCTGCCCCTCGCGCTCGAGGTAGGCCACCACGTCTTCAGTCCGCAGCTGGGCCTCGCCCTCGCGGGGATGCAGCGCGACCACCGCCTCGGCAGGGTCGTAGCCATGAAAGCGAGCCTGGCTCGCCACGGCGTAGCGATCCGAGGGGAAGGCGCCGCCCTCGATGACGATGCGG
>JAUIAC010000126.1 GCA_030425545.1 bacterium
GACTCTGCCCGGGCGATCTCACCGGCGACCAGGTCGACGTCCGTGGCGTTGCCGTCGACCGGCGCCGCGCTGCCGCCCTGCTTCACCCGCACGGCGCCCGTGGCCTGCTTGCGCACCTTCACCTGGGTCGCCGGGGTGGCCGTGGGCCGCGCCGTGGGCCGTGGCGTCGCCGCCTGCACGCCCGGCTGCACAGCGCAGAGCCCGAGCAGCAGCGCGCCCAAGGCGGTCAGCGCTCGGTGTCGGTGGTGTTGCGCGCGGGTCACCCGTCAGTCCTCCACCGTGTAGCGGTAGCGGATGCGCCCCTCGAAGATGTTCTGCGTCTTGAGCGTGTCCGAGCTCTGCGTCGACATGAGCAGGGACTCCAGATAGAGCCCCTCGAAGGGCAGCATGAAGGTGAAGCTGCCCACCGAGCGCGAGTCGTTTCCGGTCTCGACCGAGCCCTTGAGGGTCAGGTACTTGCCCAGGCTGGTCTGCACCGTGGCCGTGATGCCGGTGCCGGCGAGGGGGATGCCGAAGCTGACCTTGTCGACAAAGGCTGAGAGCAGCATCTCGCTGAAGGCCGCCGCGATGTCGTCGGTGAAGAGGCTGATCTGCCGGTGGCTGCCCACCGCGCCCTGGCTGTCGGCGTTCAGCAGCTGCCCGGTGAGGATCAGCGACTGGATGTCGCCCTGCTGGTAGGGCGGGATCGAGTCGAGCTGGATGTTGAGCTTGCTCGGGTCGTTGAGCGGCCCGGACACTCGCACGATGACCGTGACCTTCTCCACCGTCGCGCCGCTGCTGGTGCCGCTCAGGTTGGGCCCCACGCTCATGCTGGCGTAGCCCGTGGTGCCGCCGTCGCGGTTGAGCTCCACCGTGCTCTTCGCCTCCAGATCGAGCACCCCCTTCATCGGGTCTCCGGAGAAGTCGATGGTGCCGCGCGTGACCTCGAAGTCCCGCTTCACCACCGAGTAGGTCAGGATGCTGCCCGGCTGAACCTCGACCCGGTCGTAGATGCGCATCTCGGCCACGGTGCCCTGCACCTTCAGGTCGAGCCCCAGCTCCAGGTCGGTCTTGCCGAAGGGGAAGCGCGAGAGCACGAGGAAGTCCGTGCCGTCCACCTCCAGGTCGAGCGCGATGTCGCCCACCCAGGGCATGCGCTCCAGCAGCGGCGCCGAGTAGGTCTCCAGCTCGCGCCCCTGCGCGCCGCTGATGACCTTGCCTAGCTTGTCGAAGCTCTTGGAGTAGCTGCCCTCGGTCACCTTGACCTTGCCGCTGAGCTTCATCTGCCGTCGCTTGGCGTCGAGCAGCCGGCTGCCGAGGAAGCGCAGCTGCGCCGACGCCACCACCGAGTACTCCTTGGGCACCGTGTGGGCCAGGTCGACGCCGTCGAAGCGCCAGTCGATGTTGGCGGGCGTGTAGCCGTTGAGCTCGACGTCGCCCCACGTGCTGAAGCGCCCCTCGCCGACCTGCCCGTCGAGCCGAGACCCCACCGGGATGCGGACCCGCAGCTTGCCGCGCGGCAGCCCGGAGAGCTCCAGCTTGGCGCCGGGGGTCAGCACGATCTCGTGACCGTAGCCGCGCGGGGTCATGCGGCCGTCCACCAGGGTCAAGCGACCCTGCGGGACCAGGGCGTCGAGGGGCCCGGCGACCCGCAGGACCCCGCGCTTGGCGGCCAGGGTCTTGAGGCAGCCAGCGCGCTTGTCCACCGCGACCAGGGCGTCGTGCTCGATGCGCAGCCGCATGTCGAGCGCGGCCATGCTCTCGGCGATGGCGCCAAAGCGCGGTACGTCCAGCGCGCCGGCCATGTAGAGCTGCAAGACGCTCGGCGTGCCCTTGGCCGCGTCCGGGTACAGAAAGTCGCCGCACAGCTCCAGCGTCTCGCGCCCGACGGGCAGCGTCATCGAGCCGATGTTCACGCGGTCCGGCAGGATCTTGATCGTCGCCGGCTCCAGGTTCGCCACCGGATCCAGCCCGTTGCCCAGGTCCAGCTCCGCGCCTCCCTTGGGCAGCTCGGCCACCACGCTGAACACCGGCTGCCCGGGCCGGAAGTCGAGGCGGAACTCCGCTCGTCCCGTGGCCAGCATGCGCACCCCGCCCATGGGGGGCAGCCCGAGAAAAGCCATGGGGTCCAGCTTGCGGGTGCGCATCTGCAGCTGCATCCACATGGGCACCAGCTTGCGAAAGTGCACCTTCGAGCCGCCCATCAGCGTGAAGCGGTCGAAGAAGGGATCGCTCGCCACCACCGCGGGGCGGCCGCGCTCCTTGCGCAGGGTCACCACCGCGTCGCGCATGTTGATCTGGTCCCACCGCAGCGCCGTCAGCGTCACGTCGGCGTCGAAGGCGATGTCGTTGAGGTCGCCCTCCGCCCTCCGCACGTCGGCCGCGATGCTCCCGCCCAGCGGCATCTTCAGCACGGCGATCTCGCCGATGCGCGACATCGGCATCTCGGGCCAGTGCAGGTCGACGACCGTGAACCGGTGGCTCGCCATGACATAGCGAATCGACTTCACCGTCACGGTCGGGGCGGTCACGTTGGGCGCCAGGCCGGCGAGCTTGAGGCGGCGGTACTCGAGCTCCAACCCGAGGATGTCGACCCGCCCCTTGCCAAAGCGCACGTCGGCGTCGAGCCGGTGCAGGTGCTCGTGGCGCAGCGTCGGCCGGGCGATGTGCAGGTGGGCGCGCGCCGTCGCGGTCCGAACGGGATCGCTGAGGTCGACGCTGAAGTGGGTCTTCGACAGCGAGGCCACGCCGCGGACGTCCCGGATCCCGTAGGGCAGCAGCAGGTCGTGAACCTGGACACCGCGCACCCGCACCTGCTCCCCACGCAGCAGGATGCGCTCGCGCAGACGGGTCAGGTCCCCCTCGTAGAGGTCCAGCTCCAGGTCACCGGAGATGTGTCCCAAGGCCACGTCGGCCCGCAGGTCGTCGAGCCGCAGCTTGCCCGCCGCCAGGTGAAGCCCCGTGCGCACACGGCTGATGCGCTGACCGCCCGCCAGCAGGTTCCGCCCGGTGACCTGGCCGCGCACGGTCGGCGCCAGCCAGGGGCCGGTGACGCCGACGTCTTCGAGCCGCATGGCGCCCTTGACGCCCTTGACGCCAAAGGGGGCGAGCAGCTTGGCCAGCTGCGGCACATTGCCGTCGACGCGCAGGTCCAGCCGCTGCCGATGCACGTCGACCACCCCGTCGGCAAAGGCCCACAGCGCCTTGGTCGTCCGCTTGGGGTGGCCCGCCTTGTCGGCCGTGTCCGAGACCAGCACCTGGCCGAGCTCGATGGTCAGCGGCGCCGCCGGCGTCTTTCGCGGCTGCATCAACGTGTCGATCTGCCCGCGCAGGTGGAGCACCGGCACCGCGTCGCGCAGCCACTTCGCGTCCGTCGCCCGGGCCAGCGTCAGCGCGCCGCCCACCTTGGCCACGAGGGTCAGCGCGCTCTCGCCCCCCTCGCCGGGGTCGATGCGCAGGCTGACGTCGGTCTCCACCTGGCCGTCGAGCGTGCCCGCCATGGCCGTGACCACGTCGCCGGCCATGCCGACGGCCTTGCTGCGCAGCACCTCGCCCACCGACACGCCCTGTGCCCGCACCACCCCCTTGGTCTGCATGTCGCCGCTCTCGTCGAGCCGGTAGCGCAGGGTCTTGCTGCTGAGCTTGCCGCCGAAGGCCACCACCTCCAGGTCGTCCGCCTGGACCCGCACCACCTCGCCCGGCTTCGCCAGCACGTCGACCTTGAGCTTGGAGACCACCGACTGCGTCTGAAAGCCGGACATCAAGCCGTCGCCGCTCACCGTGCCGACAAAGTGGGTCGCCCCCGCGGGCGTCACGTGGACGTCGCCCGCCACGGTCGCCTTGGCGGCGAAGAGCTCGCCCAACATGCGGCCGAGAAAGGGCTCCACCGTGCTGCTGATCAGCTCCGCGCCGGTCACCTGCACGTCGACGCCGCGCGCGTCCGCCGGGCCGCCCGGCAGGGGCGCGTCCAGCTGGACCAACACGTCGCCTCGGGTGATGCGCGTGTGCGGCGCCACCACCTCGATGCCATAGCAGCGCACCTTGGACTGGTCTCCGGCCAGGCGGTGCAGGTCGATTCTGCCGTGGGGCAGCTGCGCCAGGCCGCTCTGCTCGAAGGACGCGAGCCAGATGCCGCCGTCCGCCGCCGACACCCGGTGGGCCGCGTAGCTGTAGCGCGGCGGCCCCTCCGCCGGCAGCTCGAGCTTGAAGTCGCCGCGGAAGTTCAGCCGCTTGACGTCGATCTTGGTGCCAGCCATGTCGAGCCTGACGCCCCCGCCGCGGACCTTGATCTGCTCGATGATCAGCGCGAAGGGCTGCTTGTTGGCCTGCGGCGGATCCGCCGGCGCGTCCGGGTCGGCGAAGGCCAGGGCCATGCGCAGCCGCCCCCGGTCGTCCTGCTCGAGCGCCACCCGCGGCCCCGCCATGGCCACCTCGCGCACCCGCACCTGTCGAACGCCCTGGCCGGTCACCAGGTCGGTCATCAGCCCGAGCCAGCTGATGTCGACGTAGAGCCACTCCGCAGCGAGCACCAGGTTGCCGCTCGGGTCGCGCACCTCGGGTCGAATCACCCGCAGCCGACCGGGGTCGGGCCCCCACTGCACCTGTCGCACCGTGATCGATCCCGGCACGAGCTCGCTGGCCGACGCGCTGACGTGGCGCGCGACCGTCGCAGAGTTGATCAGGAAGTAGACGAAGAGCACGGCCGCGACGAAGTTCACCGCGAGCCGAATCGTGAGCTGGTAGACGCCCGCGCCGACAAAGCGCAGCGCCCGCCGGCGGCGACGGCGACGCACCCCACTGGACCGGCGAGGTGGCCGGGCTTCAGGCGTCGGATCCTGCTCTGGCACCGGACTCCTTCACCCGCGCACGCGCGCTCGCTGGTCGCCGCCCAAGAGCGGTGGGGTGACCTCGCTCCGGAGCCGCCCTGCCGCTGCTTCTCAGGTCCCGCAGACCGAGGCCGGGATCAAGCAGGTTCGTGGGCTCGCGCGACTATAGCCGCACAGCGCCTGAGCCGGTAGTTCCCGGCACGGAGCGCGCGCAGGCCGAAGGGGAGAGGTGGAAGGGGCGGGCGTCAGGCCCTACGGCGAGCTGAACAGGAAGTCCAGGCAGACCGGGATGCCGAAGCACTTGATGCACACCGACGAGCAGCCGGGGCAGCTGTAGCCCTGCGGCACCTTCTGCGGCACGCACTTGCCGGACGCGGCGCAGGTGCCGAGCGCGTCCACCTTGCCGCAGAGGTCCACCTTCACCTTGGTGTTGCAGGGCTCGTTGGGCTTGGAGAAGCAGGTGCCGCCACTGCAGGTGCCGACCGGGCACTCCCCCGACTTGGCCGTGCACAGGGCGTAGTCGTTGTTGGTGTGCTTGCAGCCCGCCTTGGGGTCGCAGGCGTCCTTGGTGCAGGGCTTGCCGTCGTTGCACTGGTTGATCGGCCCGGGCAGGCACTTGCCGGCCTGGCAGGTGTCGTTGAGCGTGCACGGGTTGCCGTCCTCGCACGGCGACGAGTTCGCGGCGATGTGCTGGCACTGACCCGCCGAGCACACGTCCTTGGTGCAGCCGTTGCCGTCGTCGCTGCACTTGCCGCTGTCCTTGGGCTTGTGGGCGCACGCGCCCGCCTGGCAGACGTCGCTGGTGCACACCTTGCCGTCGTCGGCGCACTTGGTGCCGTCCTTGGCCTGCGGGTGCGAGCACTTGCCGTTCTTGCACAGGTCCTGGGTGCACACGTCGCCGTCGTCGGGGCACACCGCGTCCGACGCGGGCTTGTGCACACACCCGGTGAAGGGGTCGCACGTGTCGTTGGTGCAGGGGTCGTTGTCGTCGCAGTCCAGCGCGTTGCCGCCGACGCACTTGCCGGCGAGGCACTTGTCCGTCTGCGTGCAGAGCGAGCCGTCGTCGCACACCAGACCGGCGAGCTCCTTGTGCTTGCACGACCCGTCGGTGTTGCAGGTGTCCTTGGTGCAGGGGTCGCCGTCGTCGCAGAGCGACTCGTCGGTCTCGCCGTCGCAGTCGTCGTCGATGCCGTTGCACTTCTCCGGCTTGGCGTCCGGCGCGTCGCACTGGGTCTTGCCGTCGACGCAGGCGATGATCACCCCGGGGCAGCTGCCGAACTGGTTGGTCTTCTGGCAGGGCGCGGACGCGTCGAAGTTGTCCGTGTTGCTGTCGCAGTCGTCGTCGATGCCGTTGCACTCTTCGGGCTTTGGCACCAGCGCCTTGCACTGGCTCAGGCCGCCGACCTCGCAGTTGCGGGAGCCGGTGCACGCGCCGTAGAGGTTCTGGTTGGTGCAGGTGGTCTCCAAGGCCAGCTGCGTCGCCCGCAGGCTGCACTCGCACAGCCCCTTCTCGCGCACGCACTGGCTGGACGCCAGGCCGGTCTTGCCGTCGACCACCTGCTGGCAGGAGTAGCCGCTGGGGCAGTCCGGGCTGACCTCGTCACAGGCGATGCCGCAGAAGCTGCCGGCCTTGCCGAAGCTGACGCACACGTTGCCGCTCTTGCCGGGGTCGTTGCAGGCGCTGTTGCCGTTGCAGGGGTCGCACAGGTAGAGGAACTTGGGCAGGCACAGGTAGCCCACGTCGCCGCCGACGCCCTTCTGCTCCGCGCACAGGTAGCCGCTGGGGCAGTCCTCGATGCAGCTCTTGGAGCACACCTTGCCGTTGCGCCCCTGGATGCAGTAGCCCGAGTCACACTCGTCGTTCTGCTTGCAGCTCGCCCCGAAGGTGCCCGGGTCCGGCTCGCCGACGTCGAGCACCACGTCGCTCGCGCCGCTCTGGTCCGCGCCCCCGAGGTCGCTGCCGCCAACCATGAAGTCGATGCCCGCGCCGTCTGGCGTGCCCGTGCCGGAGCCGTTGCCGGTGCCGCTGCCCTCGTCGCTGCAGCCCGCGGCGGCGATCAGCGTCGCGGCGAGCAAGAGCCCCAAGGGCCGCGTCGCGGCGCGACGGAGGCCGGTGCGCCTGGTTCCCGCGTGGGGGCGGCGCTGCGCGCTGCGGGCGGAGGCTGACGACATCGGACGCTGCATGGACACGCTCCTGCGAGTCAGCACAAAAGTGTGCCGCGGCGCGTCAGAGTAACGGTGCCCCTACTGCCGATCAACGTTAAGGAAAACCAGCCCGGTCGGCCCCTGGGGTCGCCGGGCACCTTTCTTGCGACGGCCTCGACGCATCTGATAGCCTAAGCGACGTGAACGCTGAACCCTCTGTCCTTTATTCCAGGGCAGCCAGGAGGCGGGGCATGCCCCGCGATACCGACGACCGCTCCACGAGGCGTCACTCGTGAGAACACGCGACCGACCGCGCCCGAGGACAACCCTGGGTGCAGCCGGCTGGCCCTCACGACGAACCCGGCCGCGCTTGGCCGACACAGGCAGGGACCCGACATGCTCCGCCCCCTCTTCGCCCCAGGCCGCAGCGCAGCGCGCGCGCTGACTTGCCTGACCCTCACTCTGGCTCTCGTGGCCGCGACCGGCTGCGGCACGGACGAAACGCCAGCCGACACGTCGACTGGGGCGCCGGACACGGCGGGGGGCGACCCCGACATCGGCGACCCCGACACCGGTGAAGCCCTGGACACGGTGGGCGGCGACACCGGCAGCGCCGACGCCGGCCAGTGTCAGGCCGACAAGGACTGCACCGGGAAGGCCAAGGACACCTGCCACGCCTTTGTCTGCGAGCAGGGCCAGTGCGTCGAGAAGCAGAAGGCGGCCGGCGGCAGCTGCGACGACGACAAGGAGTGCACCAGCGACGACAAGTGCGACGCGGCCGGCGAGTGCAAGGGCACGGTCTCCTGCAAGTCCACCAACGAGTGCCTCGAGGGCGTCTGCGCCAACGACGGCACCTGCACCGAGAAGGAGATCTCGGCCGCGCTGAAGAAGCCCTGCAACGACGGCAACGCCTGCACCAAGGACGACGTCTGCGGCTTCGGCGCCTGCGGCGGCGACAAGTTCGACGTGCAGGTCGAGTGCGACGACGACAACCCCTGCACCACCGAGGGCTGCGACCCCAACAAGGAGGGCGGGTGCACCAACGTGGCCAAGGCCAAGGACGACCCGTGTGACGACGGCGACGCCTGCACCAACGCCGACGTCTGTGACGACAAGGGCACCTGCCTGTCCGGCAAGCCGGTGACCTGCACCGGCACCGACCCCTGCTCCAAGTACAGCTGTGACAAGACCAAGGGCTGCGTCGAGACCCCCTACCAGGACGGCGTCACCTGCGACGACGGCGACAAGTGCACCGACAAAGACGAGTGCAACGGTGGCAAGTGCAAGGGCAGCCTCATCCCGGCAGCCGTGCCGCCCAACGACTGCGTGCTGATCACCTGCGACAAGGCCACCGGCGGCATCAAGAGCGCGTCGGCGGCTGACGGCACCACCTGCAGCGACGACGACCCGTGCACGGTGTCGGACGTCTGCGGCAAGGGCATCTGCAGCGGCACGCCCGCGGTGTGCAACGACGGCAACCCCTGCACGGCCGACACCTGCGACAAGAAGACCGGCAAGTGCGGCTCGGAGCCCGTCAAAGACGGCCAGAAGTGCAACGACGGCAACACCTGCACCACCAAGGACACCTGCCTCAAGGGCGTGTGCAGCGGCGAGAACTACACCACGTCGAAGCAGTGCGACGACGACAACACCTGCACCAACGACGGCTGCTCACCGCAGTCCGGCTGCTTCCACGTGCCGAAGGACGGCTCCTTCTGCGACGACGGCAACAAGTGCACCGAGCTCGACAAGTGCGCCACCGGCAAGTGCATCGGCAGCAAGACCCAGTGCAACGACAACAAGCCCTGCACCAACGACACCTGCGACGACAAGACCGGCCAGTGCGTGCACACGCCCTTCACCGGGCCGTGCGACGACGGCAACAAGTGCACCAGCGACGACGTCTGCCAGGACGCCAAGTGCAACGGCAAGCCGGTCACCTGCAACGACAACAACACCTGCACGCAGGACATCTGCGACACGGTGTCGGGCTGCAAGTACATCCCGCTGCCCGGCGGCAGCAAGTGCGACGACGGCGTCGGCTGCACGCAGAATGACCAGTGCGACCTCGGCAAGTGCACGGGCACCAACAGCTGCGTGAAGTGCCAGTCGGACCTCGAGTGCGCCAAGTTCGACGACGGCAACCCCTGCAACGGCGTGGCCCGCTGCACGGACTCCAAGCTCGGCAAGGTCTGCGACATCGATCCGAAGTCGGTGGTCGTCTGCGACCCCTACTCTGACCCGTCCTGCGGCGCCAACATCTGCGACCCCAAGAACGGCAAGTGCAGCGTGGTCAAGAAGCAGCAGGGCGTGCCCTGCGTCAGCGGCGACAAGTGCAAGAGCGACACGGTCTGCACCGAGGCCGGCAAGTGTGAGGGCACCGCCAAGGACTGCGACGACAGCGAGGTCTGCACTGTCGACAGCTGCGACCCCAGCGTCGGCTGCAAGCACGCGCCCAAGAAGGACGGCGAGACCTGCGACGATGGCAACGTGTGCACCTCAGGGGACACCTGCAAGAGCGGCACCTGCCAGAGCCCAGTCAACAACTGCAAGTGCACCAAGGACGCCGACTGCACCAAGTGGGACGACGGTGACAAGTGCAACGGCGTGTTCACCTGCAACAACCAGCTCTGCTCCATCGAGCCCACGAGCCTGGTCAAGTGCGACCCGACCAAGGAGTCGTGCACCGACAACATCTGCGACAAGAAGACCGGCAAGTGCAACGTGACCCCAGTCAAGGACGGCAAGGTCTGCGACGACGGCAGCAAGTGCACGATTCAGGAGGTCTGCACCGGCGGAAAGTGCAAGTCGTCGGCCAACCTGGCCTGCGACGACGGTAACGCCTGCACGATCAACGTGTGCAACCCGCCCACGGGCTGCGAGTCCGGCAACATCGGCGACAACGGGCCGTGCAACGACGGCAACGCCTGCACCACCAGCGACAAGTGCCTCAAGGGCAAGTGTGCCGGCAAGGCGACCGAGTGCGACGACGACAACCCCTGCACCATCGACCTCTGCGACCAGAAGTCGGGCAAGTGCACCGCGCTCCTCGACAACAAGCTCAAGTGCGACGACGGCGAGCCCTGCACCGAGAACGACAAGTGCGTCGACGGCGTGTGCAAGGCCGAGACGCTCAAGTGCGACGACGGCAACCCCTGCACCGTGGACGGCTGCGACGGCAAGGGCGGCTGCCTCAACAAGCTTGAGCTCAACAAGGACTGCGACGACAAGAACCCGTGCACTGCGCTCGACCGCTGCGACATCCAGGGCAAGTGCACCGGCAAGGCCAAGGACTGCGACGACGGTAGCGCCTGCACCGAGGACAGCTGCGTCAACGGCGCCTGCGTGGTCAAGGCCGCCATCGGCAAGGCCTGCGACGACGGCAACAAGTGCACGGAGAACGACGCCTGCACAGCCAAGGGCAGCTGCGAGGCGAGCCTGGTCAAGTGTGACGACGGCAACGTCTGCACCAAGGTCGCGGGTCCGTGCTCGCCTGTGAACGGCTGCACCATCGTTCCGGACGACGGCAAGAACTGCTCGGACGGCGACGCCTGCACCTACCTCGACAAGTGCAGCAACGGTGGCTGCAACGGCACCAAGATCAACTGCAACGACAACAACGTCTGCACCATCGACAGCTGCGATCCCAAGACCGGCTGCGTCAACAAGCAGAACACCTGCGACGACGGCAACGACTGCACCTTCGACAAGTGCGACAAGGTCAAGGGCTGCGTCCACAGCGACCTCGACGGCCTGCAGCCGTGCAACGACGACAACCCCTGCACCACCGCTGGTGCGTGCAACAAGGGCAAGTGCGAGACCAAGCTCAAGGACTGCGGCGACGACAACGTGTGCACGGTCGACAAGTGCAACCAGGCGACAGCGGACGACAAGGGCGGCTGCGTGAACCTGCCAGTGGAAAACACCGCGACCAAGTGCGACGACGACGACCCGTGCACGGCGAACTTCTGCGACGGCAAGGGCAAGTGCGGCAGCTCACCCAAGGACTGCAACGACGACAACCCCTGCACGGACGACGCTTGCGTGAAGAACAAGGGCTGCCAGTACACCGACAAGAAGGACGGCTTCGAATGTGACGACGGCGACGTCTGCTCGTCGGACTCGGCCTGCCAGGGCGGCTTCTGCATCGGCCTCGACAAGAAGCTCTGCACCACCTGCAAGGACAACAACGACTGCAAGATCGTCGACAACAACAACCTGTGCGACGGCGTCTTCAACTGCGTCAAGAAGAAGGAGACCGACACGCTCGGTTACTGCATCGAGGACAAGACGCCGGTGGTCTGCGACACCACGACCGACACCGCGTGCGTGAAGAACGTGTGCGTCACCACCACGGGCAAGTGCGCGTCGCAGCAGCTGGTCAACGGCAGCTCGTGCGACGACGGCCAGCCCTGCACGGCGGGCGACGCCTGCGTCAACGGTGAGTGCAAGGCGCAGGGCCCGGTGGACTGCTCCAAGACCGCGGACACGTGCAACGAGGCGGTGTGCCTCGAGGACGCCGAGGCCCAGAGCGGCTACAGCTGCGTGCCGCTGCCGCGGCCCGGGACCATCACGTGTGACGCCGACGGCGACCCCTGCACCACCAACGACACCTGCGACAACGGCAAGTGCAAGGCCGGCAAGGCCATCGACTGCAGCGGCGTCGCTGGGGAGTGCGAGCTCGCCGCGTGCGTCAAGGCCAAGGACGGTGGCTTCACCTGCAAGATCACCCCGGCCAAGGACGGCGCGACCTGCGACGACGGCCAGCTGTGCACCGCCAACGACAAGTGCAAGTCCGGCAAGTGTCAGCCCGGCACGGACCCCTACGACTGCAAGAACGACGTCAACAGCGTGTGCGCCGTGGGCGTGTGCGACGCCACCAACAACGGCGGCAAGGGCGGCTGCCTCGCCAAGCCCAAGAACGAGGGCGGCGACTGCAACGCGGACGACAACGGCTGCACGGTCAACGACAAGTGCGTCCAGGGCGTGTGCGTGCCCGGCGTGCCTCCGGACTGCAACAAGCAGACGGCTGCGTGCACCTTCGGCGCGTGCAAGAGCACGAGCGCGACCGGCTTCGAGTGCATCGCGGCGCCGGTCAACGAGAGCAAGCCCTGCGAGGCGGACAACAACGGCTGCACCATTGGAGACAAGTGCGTCTCCGGCAAGTGCGCGCCCGGCAAGCTGCGCGACTGCTCGTCGCTCGACGGCAACAAGGGCTGCCTGGTGGGCGCCTGCGAGCCGCTGTCCTCATCGTCGAGCAAGTGCGTGTCCAAGCCGGCGTCGTCGGGCATCCCCTGTGACGCCGACGGCAACGGCTGCACCCAGAACGACGCCTGCAACGGCAAGGGCGCCTGCCAGCCGGGCACCGCGGTCAACTGCCTCAAGGCCACCAACGGCTGCGGCCAGGGCGTGTGCAAGTCGGTGGGCACCACCAAGTTCGAGTGCGCCACGGACGCCAAGCCCAAGGGCACCAAGTGCGACGCCGACGGTGACGGCTGCACGGTCGACGACACCTGTGACGGCAACGGCAAGTGCGAGCCGGGCAAGGCGCCGGACTGCTCCAAGGACGACAAGGGCCAGTGCATCGTCGGTGCGTGCAAGAACACCGGCAGCGGCAGCTACCTGTGCGAGGCGACGCCCAAGAAGACCGGCGAGGCCTGCGACGCAGACAAGAACGGCTGCACCGTGAAAGACCAGTGCGAGCTCGGCTTCTGCAACCCCGGCGAGCTGGAGACCTGCAAGAACCTGCAGAGCTCGTGCGCGAAGGCCGCGTGCGAGAGCACCACGAGCAGCAGCTTCAAGTGCAAGGTCACGCCGGAGGAGAGCTACCCGCCGCTCAAGGACGAGACCCTGTGCGACCCCAACGCCAAGGCTGGGGAGAAGGGGGCGTGCGCCATGGGCTACAAGTGCGTGAAGGCGGACGCCAACGCGACCACGGCCGTGTGCCTGCCCACCGTGACCGTCACCTGTCAGGACGGGGACAAGTGCAAGGAAGAGGCCGTGTGCATCGGCGGCGAGTGCAAGGGCCAGAAGGACAAGGACTGCGACGACAAGGACGCCTGCACGCTCGACTCGTGCAAGGACGGCGTCTGCGCGCACCAGAAGATCGTCGGCTGCGGCAAGTGCCTCACCGAAGGCTTCGAAGGCACCACGCTCGAGACCATGGCGCTCCGCACCACGGCGGACGCGATGAAGATCGAGATGAAGCAGGGCAACTCGCTCTCGGGCCAGGCCGCGCTCATCGCGACCTGGGACGGCACCGCGGACAAGAACGCCACGGACGAGGTGGTCGAGGTGGCCGGCACGATACAGCTGCGCCGCATGTACCTGCAGCCCGACTCGGCGCAGACCGTGATCTTCGGCTTCAAGCTCACCGCGGGCCTCGGGGAGTGCCTGCAGGTGCACGCCAACGGCGACAAGCTGTGGGAGGCCTGCGCCAACCAGGCCGGCAACCTGAAGAACGGCTACCGCGACGCCTCGGTCGACGTGACGAAGTACGCCGGCCAGCCGCTCGACGTGACGTTCACCATGTCGGTGCCCTACACCAAGAAGACCAAGGGTCAGCTGCTCATCGACGACGTCGCGCTCGTCGGCAAGTGCGGGCCGGGCTGCATGGGTGAGCGCTTCGAGGTGCCGATGGTCGACGAGAAGCCAGGGCCGAAGAACCTCGCGATTCCGCAGCCGTGGACCCTCTCGGCTGAGGCCAAGAACTTCCTCAGCTGGCAGGTCAACGACAAGAAGGGGCACAGCGGCACGGGCTCCCTCCGCGCCGCCTGGACCGGCGGCTCACCGGACGGCAAGTCCTACAGCGCGTCGATCAAGGTCCCGGAGGTCACCGTGCTCTCCGACACCAAGCTGCACTTCGCCCTGCGCGCCTCGACCCTCGGAGAGTCGGGCTGCAACGGCGACGTCTTCGAGGTGCTGGTCGACGGCTCGTCTGCCTTCAAGTCGTGCGACAAGGTGGTCAACTGGAAGGTGATCACAGTCGACCTGAAGGCCTACGCGGGCAAGACGGTGGACATCACCTTCCGTGCGGCGGCCGGCAAGACCAAGGACGCCGCGGGCTTGGTGGAGCTCGACGACGTGTCGGTCAGCGGCGCGTGCACCTACACCTGCTACAGCAACGACTTCAACGACGGGCTGGGCGACATGAAGGCCTTCGGGTCGCAGTCTGTGTCGTGGAAGGCGGCGACCGACGTGGTCGCGTCGAAGCCGGGCAGCGCGTCGATTCAGATGACGAGCTCGGTGAAGGTCGACGAGATGGCCGGCCTCGAGCCGCCGCTGACCGAGACCCCGAGCGTGATGCTGCCGGTGATGGGCGCGACCATGCAGGCGCAGATCAACATCTTCCTCAACCCCAACAAGGACCTGTGCGGCCAGCTGCCCGACGGGGCTGGGGAGAACACGTTGGACGCGCCTCTGCATGTGGGCGTCAACGTCGGGCAGAACGCTGGGCCAGGGACGATCTCACTGCAGAAGATCAACCTCGCGCCGGTCGCGAGCCTGTGTGAGGGCAAGTCGGGCTTCGTGAAGGCGTCCAAGCCGGTGCCGGCGTGGACGCGCGGGCTGATGGCGCGGCCCATGGTCATGGCCATCCG